>JBHJIP010000218.1:0-19186 GCA_050043365.1 Leptolyngbyaceae cyanobacterium | reverse complement strand
CTCAGTGATCCCCACGACCAGCAGGCGATCGTCAGCAGCCCCACCGGGTCGTAAGCGCAAAAATTGGTCATAGGCCGCTAACTCCGGCCCTTGAAATAAGCCCAGCGCCCGTCCCCCGAGCACCATGGCACCCGCTGCAGCGACGGCCAAAATTATGGGATGCCCCAACCGCTCCAACCCGCTGGCCAACTTTTGTCGCCAAACAGATGAAGGCGTCTTTTTTGAGGGAGCAGCCATGAACCAGGGTTTGAGTAGGGCATATTGGGGTTAGGGTCCATATTAGCCCTTGTTTTTTGGCCACTGGGAACCCTACGGAAAATCTCAAAATCAATACTATTTATCAGGGATCTGGCGAAACGCGCAGGTAGATATAAGTCATCATGCTGGTACTGCCGTGAACACGAATGCCATCTACATCACAACTTAGAGCCCCAGTACCTTCCCTGTGATTCCTGACAAGCCAACGTTTTTCCTTCCCTTGAGCCATGAAAACGCGTCATTTATATTGCAAAGTCTTTTCCCTTGGCGCTGCAGCCCTAATGTTGGGCGGCAGCTTTAGCTTGGCGCAGCGCCCCTTGATGGCCCAAGCCGGACTTAACCTCAACTTGCCCGGTCTGAGCGCCCCAGGTAATCGCCAATCTGGCTCAACCCGTAGCGAAACCTGTGTGGATCCAGATGCGCTCCAATTAACCGCACTCGTACCAGAGAGCAACTACGGGCAAACCATTGACGGGTATCCCACCTTCTTCTTCTACTTGCCAGAAACCGATGCGGAGTCAGTTAAGTTTGTGGTTTACAACGAAACCACCAATGCCCTGTTCTATGAGGGACAGTTTTCGCCTCAGGGGCAGTCTGGCATTCTTAGTTTAGATATCCCGAATAACGGTGTTCAAAAAGCCTTAGAAGTGGGTGAGTCCTACTATTGGTATCTCTCAATTTCTTGCAATATCGAAGATCCCAGCGCCAATATCGTGGTGGGTGGCACTGTTGCTAGAGTTGCTGCCCCTGAGGCCGTTGAGACGGCACTCCCCACCGCGACAGCACAACAACTCCCTGAAATTTATGCGGCTGATGGCCTTTGGCATGATGCTTTAGCCGCTTCAGCGCAGCTCTATCAGGAAACGAATGACTCGCTGGCCTGGTCAGCGTTACTCAGAGCCGTAGAGCTGGATCACCTTCTGGAGGTGCCCGTGTTATCTAGCGTTGCCCTTGAAACTGAGACAGCCACTGCCCAGCCATTCTGAAGCCCAGATATCGATAGGTCTAAAGCGGCCCTCTGGATCAACCTCAGATGGCTTATCTTTGCGTAGCCTTTTGAAACAGTACTCACGTATCACACTATAAAAAAGCGGTTATACCGACCATCAATCCCAGCGTGACTTGGGTTAAAAAATTGAGGTCAAGGGTTTCAATGCGATCGCTGGTCTTGTGATAGTGAGGATTCCTCAAAAAGGAGGTATCGGTCACCATGGCGGCCCGATAGCCTAAATCCCAAAATGGGGCGTGATCGCTTAAACGCGTTTCTGGAATTAAATGCCCCCTCAACGGGACCGGCAGCCACTCACAGGCAACCCCAGCCTTAAGGATGGATTGCTTGAGCTTGATCAGGTCGAAGAGACTGCCCAGATTGCCAATCAGCCCGATAAAGTCGCCTCGACTGGGATAAAGCACATTCATGATAGGGGTTGGATAGCGCTGGCTCTTTGGAGTTGGGTCGCAGTAGCCCAGCATTTCAAGGGACAACATTAACCGGATTGCCTGGCCTTGAGCCTTCAGAGTCTGCCCATAGGCACGACTGCCCAAGAGGCCGTACTCCTCCATATCAAAAGCAACGCACCAAAGCGGACGCAGCGGTGGATGTTCGTTGGCGTATCGCGCCAATTCTAATAGTGCTGCCACACCGCTGGCGTTGTCATCGGCCCCTGGCGTTCCGGGTACGGCATCGTAATGGGCACCCACGAGCAGTGGGGCAATATGCTGCTGAGCGCCACGAGATGGCAACTTAAGAATCCAGTTGTGATGCTCCCGCCCCCTCACCTGAAAGGTATGGCATTCCACTGTACCGATCTGAGCCAATTCTTCACGAATGTAGTGCTGCACCAATTGGTGCCCCCCACTGGCAATGTAAGGGTCGCGCTCCCGTACTAGCGCGGTTAGATGCCTGGATAAGCGGCGCTCTAAAGCACCTATATCTAGCGGTTGTGATGTATCAGCCATCGTGTTCTTCAGCCAACTGTTGTTGAGATCACTGTCCCGAATCATCGCCAGGCCCATGCGCACCATTAGGGCCTGTCATCCAATAGCGTCAAAACCATTGAAATCAAAGGATTATAGACTCTAGCCCTACAAAGAGAGCAGGCGCAGTCGTGCTTGGCCAGCAGGCTTTTCGAGGTTCATAAATGACGCGGCTTAGCACTTGAACCGGCGGGTTGGCATCACGACAATTTACAAATTCCTGATGGCAAGTTCATGGGCATACCGGTCTTCAATCTGCTGATCTACTGATCCCCATTCAAGAAACCAACGTGTATACTGGGAAACCATTAAATATGTGTCCAATGTTACGGACACTTTTTTAACTCAATCCACCAAAAACTCTCGTTTTTCCAGAACATTAACTATGGAAATTTTAGGACTGGTTTGGGCAGCATCTATGCTCAACCCATCAGGGGCATTTACCAACAACGATTCCCCTATCGTCATTGACTCTCCCGCTTTAGCAGATGTCTCTAGGTGGTTCGTTCCCCTCGCGCAGGTTTATGGATGGGCATCTTCTGCTGAGACTTTCACAACTCGCTTCAATCAATACAGTGACACGACTAGCTGGCTCATTCCCAATACAACTGAGCTGGTGTCTCACTCTTCAGAAGGCCATACTTTTCCTGATGATTTACTGAATGCTACGTTTGGATCTGCTTTTTCAAAGCTAAACGATCTACCTGAAACACAAGCCAATTGGGAAGATGAGGCGCTTGGCGCAGTCCGACTTGTGCGGGCCGATGCGGTGCCAGCATCAACAGATGCGCCGGATCTGCTGGCTGATAACCATTGCGTGGCTAGAACCGTGCCTTACCAGGCTGAGCCCATTGTCATGCAGACATCTGCCCGTTGGCAGGTATGGGTTCACAACCAATATATCGGTACCGTCAGTGGCACTGAGGCTGCTGAGCAAATTGCGTCAAAATTACGATCTCAACTTCAGATTACAGCCTCAGACCCCGATAAACTTCGGCCCCTGTTTGGTCAAAACTTTGCAGCGGTGAGCCTCAATGATGATGCGGTTTTTGTCGTTGATGAAACCATGCATCTCCACCCAGAATTACCTGTGGCTGCCGTTGCCGTACAGTGGGTTAATAATCTTCGCATTGCCTTAGATGCTGAGCCATTGGGGTTAGCAGCGGTACAAATGGCGATGGAAGGACTTCAGGAAACGCCGCAGGAGTTCTACGGAACGGCCTCTTGGTATGGCCCTGGGTTCCATGGTCGGCAAACAGCCAATGGTGAACGCTTCGACCAAAATGCCTTAACTGCCGCCCACAAGACGCTCCCCTTTGGTACACAACTGAAAGTACGCAATCGCTTGAATGGCAAAACGGTTGTGGTGCGCATTAACGATCGCGGCCCCTACATTGGTCAACGGAGTCTTGATTTATCCAAGGCAGCGGCCCAATGTTTAGGCAGTGAAAACAGCGGGGTGATTCCCTATGAGGCCGTTATTCTGGAGCCTATTCCTAGCCAAAAAGTAGAAGGGCTGATTACGGCCATTAGGCAGGAGAATATCAACTAGGGGCTGTGGACAATCAAAATCAGACGCCTTACCACAAGGTCGTTTCAGCCCCTAGTTTGGTTGGGCAGGGCGGGCGTGGTCATGCCCACCCTGTAAGGGTTTTGCTGCTGATTATTCACACGCCCTAGGAAACGGGTGGATTGAGGCAGCGGATCGCCTCTAGCATTGCCCTTGCTTTATTAAGGGTCTCCTGAAACTCTAGGCTGGGCTGCGAGTCGGCGACTAGGCCTGCGCCAGCCTGAACGCTCACCTGCCAATTATCTTCTGCCAGCGGTTCAACCACCATGGTGCGAATCGTGATCGCTGTGTTGAGCTGTCCCTCAAAATCGTAATAGCCGTACACCCCCGAATAGGGACCTCGGCGATCGGGTTCTAGCTCATTCACGATTTGCATCGCCCGAATTTTTGGTGCGCCACTCACGGTGCCAGCAGGGAAGCAGGCTTTGAGTAAATCCCAGGCGGTCTTATGGGGCGATAGCTCCCCAATCACGTTGCTGACAATATGCATCACGTGGGAGTAACGCTCGATCACCATCAATTGATCGACTGATACAGTGCCACTGCGACAGACCCGTCCTAAGTCATTTCGCCCAAGATCAACCAGCATGACGTGTTCGGCCACTTCTTTGGGATCGGCTAATAGCTCTTGGGCGAGGGCTTCATCTAATCCGGGTGTTGCTCCCCTGGGGCGGGTGCCTGCAATTGGACGCACGGTTGCCACTTTTGTATCGGTATTCGGTTGATGCTCAGCTTTAACCATGACCTCAGGGCTAGAGCCAATCAGTCGCCATCCTGGGAAGCAAAAGTAGGCCATATAAGGTGAGGGATTCACCAGACGCAAAGACCGGTATAAGTCGAATGGGTTGCCTTGATATTGGGTGCTCAATCGCTGAGAAATCACCACTTGAAAGATATCCCCAGCCCGGATGTAGTCTTTGGCCTGCTGCACCGCTGCACAAAAGTCAGCTTCAGTACGATTACTGCCATAGTCGAGGGGATCTGTAGAGCCCTGACCCGGGGCTTGCCAATCGACCAAAGCCTGTAGCCCAGTTGCGGGAGAGGTGAGTTTATTCACTAATATCTGGATGCGATCGCAGGCTTGGCGATAGGCGGCTTTTAAATCACAGCCGGGTTGCCGTAAATCCGCATAGGCAACCACCCAGATTTTGCGTTTGACTTGATCGAAAATCAGCAGATTGTCCACCTGCATCCAGATGCCGTCGGGCAGATCGGTTTCGGTGCGATCGTGGATAGGGACCGTTGGTTCAACCCACTGAATCAGTTCATATCCCCAAAAACCGAATAACCCGCCAATGCCAGGGGGTAACTCTGGGAGGGTAACGGGCTGATAGCTGGCCAGACACTGGGGCAATACCACAAACGGATCCCCTTCGTAGGTTTTGGCGTTGCCATCTCGATAGGTTTGGGTGGTTACAGAGCCCCGTGTCTCTAACACCCAAAGGGGGTTGCAGCCTAAGAGACTGTAGCGGCCTAAATTTTCTCCCCCCTCAACCGACTCCAGTAAAAAGCTGTAAGGCTCTTCAGCGCAAACCTTGTGCCAAGCAGAAACGGGTGTGTCAATGTCAGCTGCAATTTCTTGATAGACCGGGATAAAGTTGCCGGCTTCACTAAGCTTGGCAAACGTTTTAAAGCTAGGAGAAATCATTCAGGAAGATGCCGTTGTCCTTTCGGGCAGGATGAGGTTGCGGTATTGAGCAGGGCTTTTAAAGTCACTAAACAACAGGGGTACAGCATAGCTGCACCCCTGCTCACACGCTATTTACGAAGGTTTTAGGATGAGTCTAGACCTCGTAAGGCTCTTTGCCGCTGAATTTAACCGTTGCAGGATCAGGATTGCTGCCGATATTACGGTTGATGCTGCCCACTGCCTCACGGCCTTCATTGACCTTCTCGGGAAACACGCCGTCAGCAGGATGCAAATACTGGGTTTCACCATTCGGATAAACCCGGTAAATTTTATAGTCCTGAATCTTTGGCTTAAACTTGGTGCGAAGCTGAGTGCCAAGGGCCAAGCACTGCTCCTTACGAGCCAAGTACAGCAAGTTCTCGCCCGAGTTCATTACCGCTGCGCCCCCAGTGGGCATTTCGAAGACTTGTTCCTTATTGCTGGTCCAAGTGATGGCGTATTTTTCTTCCGTATCAGCCTTACTGAGAAGGCCACCGGTGCTGCCACCAAATACTGGAGTTGTGCCAGTCAGAGTTTCTGCCATGAATGCTATCTCTCAACCGTTTGACGGCATCGTATCACCGCGTTTGGGCTCGTTTATCGAGTTATTGAGGAAGTGTAACAGTTCTTCAGATGTCATTTAGGGGCCTGTATTGATGTCGCCGGTGAGATGACACCAGCACTGTTTGGGTGAGTTTGTTAACTGTTGGCAATCGGTAATGTGAAGTGAAACTGGCTACCTTTGCCTCTACCTTCAGATGTGGCCCAGATGCGACCTTGGAGCCCTTCGACAATTTGTCGACACATGGCTAAGCCTAACCCCGTCCCACCGGCAGTTCGGCGCAGTGCCCCCTCTTCCTGATAAAAGCGATCAAACACAGTTTCGAGCTGATAGGTTTCGATGCCACGACCCGTATCTGCAATGGTGACTTGCAGGGTGGTTTCATCAGGGCACTGAGTTGAAATGACGATTTCGCCTGTGACCTCGGTGAATTTGCAGGCGTTATCTAGCAGCTTGGCAATGACTTCAACGACCCACTCACTGTCGGCGCGAATCAGGGGCAACTGTGGGGGCAAATCAACCCGAATGCTTGGGCAGTCACCGTCACTCAAATAGCGCGCCTGGACACTACTGAGTGCTAAATCGATACATTCTCCGATCGCCAAAGCTTCTAGGTCCCAATGGATTTGCCCCCCCTCTAAACGGGACAGAGTCAAGAAATCTTGCACGAGCTTGCGCATCCGCTCTGCATCTTCCAAGGCGGATGTCAGCATCGTGGCTTGCAGCTCTGTGGGCATATCCGGTTCTGAAGCCAGACTTTCTAAACAGACCTGAATGGTCGATAGCGGGGTCCGGAGTTCGTGACCGGTAATCGCGATCAAGTTGCTGCGGGTTTGCTCTAAGGCCGCCAGTTGCTGGTTGAGGTCTTGTAGGTGGGCATAGGCATCGGCCTGAATCAGGGCAACGCTGAGCTGAGCAGCCACAGCCTCCACAAGGGCGAGATCGCCTTCCTGCCAGGTCTCGGTGAGGGCTTGGCAATGGTGCAGTTCAATGACACCCAGTACACGCTGTTGATGCACTAGAGGCACAATCAGCCACGAGCGAATATTCCATTGCTCGATGAGTGGTTGTAATTCAACCAAGGCTTCAGCATATTGAGCGTCAGGTGCAGCCGTATCGGTAATGACAATCGGTTCAAGATCCTGATGTGTGCGCTTGAGGAGGGGGTTTTCAGCTATGGGCCAGAGCGTGCCCTTTAAAGAAACTACTTCTCTATGACGGTACTCGTAGCGTAGGGTCACTTCCGCTTCAGCGGGAAAATAACGATAGACGATGCAGCGGCAGATCTGTAGAGCTCGCCCTAGTTCAGTGACTGCTATCTGGAAAATCTTGCCAGGGTCTAAAGAGCGGCGAATCGCAGCCGTAATCGAGTTGATCAACCGCTCACGCCGCTCTTGGGTCGCGATTGCTTTGTAGGCTTTGAGAAGTTTGTACTGACCGGCTTGTAAGTAGGTGACGAGCCGCTGGGTAAAGGGATCCGCTTCTGGCGTATTGATCTCAGGGTGGAGGGTCAGGGCAGCGGTGTCGACGTATTGGCGCTTAGTGATGGCCACCTTGTCTTGCAGCTCTGGGCTATAGTCCAGGATGCGATCCAGCAAGATTAAGGCAGCGTACTGGCTCACCTGAATATCCTGGGTCCAGATGCCCTCAAATCGACGCGTCTGCTCTGGCGCAACCCCATTGCCGCTGCGTATTACTGAGGGGGCGGGGTCACGCTCCCGGCAAATCAAGCAAGAGTGGTAATGCTGGCCGAGGACCACCAGGTTCCATTCTTGGGTGAGCACATCATCTTTATCGAAGGCAATGGTCTCGTAGCCATCGGACTGTTCTTCAAAGCTTGTGCCTGCAGCTGACAGCACATAGACCTGATCCGTCAGACCCGCAATTCGCTCATAGCGATGAGCTTCCTGCCGATAAAACCGCTCTTGCTGAAAGCTCGCAATCACAAGGGGGTTACCCATCCCAGCTAAGACCTGATCTTCCATAGCATGGGACAGAGCGGTGAGAGAGGCTTTGAAAAAAAGTTGCGATCGCAATTGAGGAATGGTCTGCAATAGCGTTTCCACAACAGGAACCGAATGACGCATGAATGGTGTCGCCAGCCTCGGGATTGGGCAAATAGCCAGAAGGTCTACCGTAGCAGGCTTAGGGGCCAACTCAGTGGGCTTTGTTACTAATATCCACGTGGTTTAGTAGCCATGAAAAAAGCGTAGGAATTTAGACTTAAGCCTGAATCCCCACGCTATTCAATAATTCTCATCCTGAGCCCATGACGGACTCAAAAAAGCATGGCTTAAGTAAGCCTAGACACCGCTCATATCGCTCGTGTCTTTGAGAAAGCCGCTGTAAGCCTCCATGCCATGCTCGGCAATATCCAGCCCTTTCATCTCCTCTTCAGGCTCAACTCGGATACCCATGGTTGCCTTCAGTAACATCCAGAAGATGCCGCTCATCACCACGGTGAATAGACCGTAGGCCAGAATACCAACAATCTGCACACCCAGTTGGCCAAAGCCAGCCCCGTAGCACAGGCCAGCCTCCATGTCACACAGGCCCACAGCCGCAGTACCCCAGATACCATTCACCTAGTGAACTGAGATGGCTCCCACAGGGTCATCAATTTTGATGCTGTCGAAGAAACCAACTGCAAACACGACCAGCACACCGCCAATCAAACCAATGACGACAGCGCCCAGGTAGCTCACGCCAGCACAACCGGCAGTAATGGCGACAAGACCCGCCAAAATACCGTTGATGATCATAGAAAGGTCGGGCTTGCCACTCAACACCCAGGCGGTAATGGTGGCGGAGATACCACCCGCAGCAGCAGCCAGGTTCGTCGTCACTGCAATATAGGGAACCGCAGTGCTGGCCGCTAATTCAGAACCAGGGTTGAAGCCAAACCAGCCGATCCATAGGATCAGACAGCCCAGCATGGCAATACTCATGTTGTGGCCAGGAATCGCATTCACTTGGCCGTCTTGATACTTACCAATACGGGGTCCAAGGAAAGCCGCCCCCATCAGAGCTGCCCAGCCGCCCACAGAGTGAACAATGGTGGAACCCGCGAAGTCAGAGAAACCCATGGAGGCGAGCCAGCCGCCCCCGTTCCAACCCCAGCTTGCGGAGATGGGATAGGAGATACCGGTGAGGAGCAAGCTAAAGATGAGGAAAGCACCAAACTTGATCCGCTCGGCCACAGCCCCGGACACAATCGTTGCAGCCGTGGCCGCAAAGGCTGCTTGGAACAGGAAGAAGACCGCTACGGTTAGACCAGCCCCTTCCTCTAAGCCGTAGGTTTCAGCCCCCCCCGAAAGGAAGAATCCACCTAAACCGATGAAGCCAGAGGAGGCACCGGCCAGGAAGGAGAACCCAAAGGCCCAGAAGGCAATGGTGGCAAGGGCGAACACAATCAGGTTCTTGGCCAGGATGTTAACGGCGTTCTTTTGGCGACAAAATCCTGTTTCCAGCATGCCGAAACCGGCGTTCATAAAGATCACCAGCACCGCAGCAACGGTAATCCAGATGTTGTCCAAAACCGTTTGGACATCTTCTGCCGTGAGGGGTTCATCCTGGGCATGGGCCGCTAGGTTCAAACCCATTACCAAAACAATCGCGAGGGGCACGCAGGCAGCCCAATTCCAGGAAAACCGCTTCCCGAAAAAGTTCTGAATCGCACCAGCAAAATCCGGCACATTGGCATCCCAGAAAGAGGGGGCGGATCGCCGCTTTCGGGCTCGCGCACTCTTACGTAAAACTAATCTAGACATCTCGACAAACGTCCCTTCAACACACTTGTTAGACAGCGAACACAGCCTCAATGGTCGGTGGTCAGTCCGTCAAGACAACTCACCACCTGTGAAACCCCCTGAATTTAATAGCAAGGGCAACAGGTCAATGGACAATGAGGGGTCGATCACCCGTAAGCATCTCAGGAATCGCTACAGCGTGCCCGCTTTTCCCGAAGGAAAAATCTGACTTTGCCAAGCAATTCACCAATCACCATGAGTACACACGATTCCACCAAGTCTGGGCTTGACGAGTTGTATCAGCCTATACGTTTCATGGAATGGCTTCGGGAGTCTGCTGCAGTTAGCGAACATTTTGGTCACTGTTACAGCAGCAGATGGCTGAATCTTCGGGGATTATCGCGGCAAACGTACTGCTTCAGAACAGTGCTTGGGGGTTATCTTAATTTTTCTCAACATTCCTTAGAAAGGTCTGTTTTTTACGAAAACCATGTCTCTACCCAGGTTTAGAGGCCTGAATTTGTCCGAACCGAGATTTTAAGCGTGGCTAGTGCCCAATTTCGGATCTGCGCTCTACAACTTTCTGTCTAGTGCTGGATGACGGAATTCCTGTAGCCATTTCAGATTCTAGTCCCCCTGCCCGTCTAGCCCTCTATGATCCAAAGTTTTGAGCCAAGTAGGACTGGTAGCCGAGGTTTTGCAGGCGAGTTTGTTTGTCCATAACCTCGTCGTTGAGACGTTGCCGGTATTGTTGAACTTTGCCTAGCAGCTTTGGATCAGAACATCCCAGGATTTGAACTGCCAGTAGCCCAGCATTTTTGGCATTGCCGATCGCGACCGTCGCCACTGGAATGCCCCCTGGCATCTGCACAATCGAGTACAGCGAGTCAATGCCATTCAGGGCTCGGCTTTTGACCGGCACCCCAATCACCGGCAATGGCGATAAAGCTGCCACCATGCCCGGCAGATGGGCTGCCCCGCCTGCCCCGGCAATGATCACCTTCAGACCCCGCTCATGGGCCGTTTGGGCGTAAGTGACCATGCGCTCTGGGGTGCGATGGGCCGAAACGATCTCCACCTCATGGGGAACCTCGAAATCCTCGCAGATGGAGATCGCCGCTTGCATCGTCGGCAAGTCAGAGTCACTGCCCATGATGATGCCAACTATCGGAGCTGCCACAGCAGCATTCCTCAACAAAATTATTTCTATAGATAAATGTAATGGGCTTTATTGATGGGTTTTAATTCAAGTCTGCGGAAGCTTTAGTTGCAAATCGAAATATGATTTAACTTCAGGCATACAACTGCCCCAAACCAAAAATCATTTCCTGGGTACCCATGACTAACGCTGGTGTTGATGACAAAACCGTTGGCCGCGAATATTTCAACGCCACGGGATTTGATCGCTGGCGACGCATCTATGGCGACGGTGAAGTCAACAAAGTGCAGTTGGATATTCGCACCGGCCATCAAAAAACGGTTGATACCCTGCTGACATGGCTGGCAGAGGAAGACAACTTAGCCGGTCTCACCGTCTGTGATGCCGGTTGTGGCGTGGGGAGGTTGAGCCTCCCCTTGGCTCAGGGTGGTGCTAAAGTCAGCGCCAGTGACATCTCTGAGAAGATGGTCGGAGAAGCCCGAGAGCGGGCTCAATCTACCCTGGCTCCCGAGCAGGTACCCACCTTTACGGTGTCTGATCTAGAAGACCTCTCAGGCGAATTTAATACGGTGATTTGCCTGGATGTGCTGATTCACTACACCAAAGAAAAAGCCGAAGCGATGATTCAGCATCTCAGTTCTCTGGCGACGAATCGCTTGGTCCTCAGCTTTGCCCCGAAAACCTGCTTTTATACCGTTCTCAAAAAGATTGGCAGCTTCTTCCCCGGACCCAGTAAAGCCACCCGCGCCTACCTCCATGCCGAAAAAGACGTGGTGGCAATTTTGGAATCCCTGGGATGGTCGATCAATCGACGCACCATGAACAAAACCCAGTTCTATTTTTCCACCCTGCTGGAAGCCACCCGCAAACCGACTGCGTCTTGAGGAATGGCCAGGGTTACCATCGTAGCTATCATTGCAAAGTCATGAGGGGCAAAGGAAACGCCCATGAATCTGATCAAAAACATTGTGGCTTGGGGGTGTCTGAGTTGGTCGGCCCTTTTCGCCATCGCGATGGTGTCCGTGATATTTGATGTGGAGGAAACGCCCCAGTATAGGCGCAACGTTTTTTTCGGATGTCTGTTTCTAGCGACGCCACCCGCCATTGTTGGCGTTAAGTTATTGACTAACCTCCGCAGCAGCAAGCAAAAACGGCTGCAAGAACAAGCAGCGGCCCAAGACGAACGATTACGGCGGATTGTTTACGAACTTGCTGCCGAAAATCAAGGACAAGTCACCTCATTTCGATTTGCCCAGGTGTCTGAGTTACCGGCAGCTGAGGCCAAAGCTTATTTGGATAAGTTTGCTCAGGATTTTGGTGCGGCCTATGATTTCACCGAAACCGGGGAAATTATTTATCGATTTCCTACCTAACCCCCGTCTTGCACTCGGGCTCCAAGATCCCTGCGATCCCAAGCTATGGCAACGATACCGGTACTGAAACAAGGGGCGGCGATCGCATTGCTGGTTGTAGGCGGATTGTGCCTAGGTCGAGCGGTGGAAACAGCCCTAGACCGCAACCCGAATCGTGTGGGCAAAAGAGAGACGATCACGGCTGGCATTCTCCTAGGGGGCACTGCCACAGTCGGGGGTAGTGGGCTCGCGCTCAGCGCCTATCGTCAAAGGCGTCGGGCCGGGGTCGCAGAACTACAAGCCGTCTTTTTTAATCTGGTCAAAGCCGGGCGCGGCAAAATCACGCCGCTGCGATTTGCCATGGAGGCCCAGATTACGGGGCAAGCTGCTACGGCTTACCTCAATGAGCAGGCCCGTCAGTATGACGCCACCTTTCAAGTCGATCAAGAAGGGGGCATTACCTATTGCTTTAATCTAGGGACTGTCGATAGCCATCTACTGCGCCCCCCGCCTCCAGAACTCGCCTTTGATGTGATCCTGGAGGCGGTGCCCCCGGTTAAGCAACGGGACATTATTCGGACAGTACAAACCCTAACCGGTCTAGATTGGAAAGCGGTGAAAGCGTTGGTGCGCAAATTACCTCAACCCATACAGCAGCGCGCTTCTCAAAAAACAGCGGAAGAATTCAAGGCGGCTTTAGAGGCGGTTGGTGCGCAGGTTGCCCTAGTACTCAACACAGAGCGATAACAACGATGCAACGCTTTTTATTCATCGCAGCTATTTTAGGAGCGCTATCGGTGGCAGGGGGCGCTTTCGCCAGCCATGCGCTCCAAGGTCAACTATCAGAGCGAGCCTTGGCAGTCTTTAACACCGGCATTCGCTACCAGATGTACCATGCCCTTGCTTTGTTAGCAGTAGCCCTGCTGGAGAGAACGACGCCTGTTCCATCCCCTTGGTTGACCGCTGCAGGTTGGGCCTTTATTGCTGGGGTCGTGCTCTTCTCAGGCAGTCTTTATTTGATTAGCTTGGCGGGCCTCAAGGCTTTTGGGCCGATCACGCCTCTGGGGGGCGTGGCGTTTTTGATGGGCTGGGGCTGTTTGGCGATCGCCGCTTTCAGGCTGCCTTCTTCATAAGTGTTCTTTTCGACTGTTTCCCCATCTTCACGCCTATTCAGGAAGCAGAATCAATTTGCCAATGTGCTTGCCCTGCTCCAGGGTGCTGTGGGCTGTTTGTACATCCCGGAGCGAAAACGTCCCGGCAATGGGTAACTGATAGGTGCCGTCCGCTATACGGTCTAGCACATGCTGGTAAGCGCTGCTGGCCTGTCCAACAGCGGCCAGTTCATCCACCAGCCACCCCCGTAGTGAAGCCATCTTGCGAATCAAGGGCGTCACATCGACCACATCGGGTTCGCCCAGTAGGCCATAAATCCAGAGGGTTCCCCCTGGGGCCAGCAGGCGAATTTCTTGATTCAGAAAATCTCCTGCCGCGACTGGGTCGAAAATAACGTCGAAGCCTTGCCCATCCGTAAGTTTTTTAGCCTGTCGCCACCAGTCCTCTGAGTCAGTGGTAATGAGATGGTCGAAGCGAGCCTCTGGCATAGCTTGAAGCTGCTTGAGTTTGCTCTGATCTCGAGTGGTGCCAACAGCGATCGCCCCATACTGTTTCACCACTTGAGAGGCGGCGATCGCCACACTGCTGCTGGCGGCAGGAATCAGCACCTGCTGACCGACTTGCAGATTTTGCTTCCACACCAAGCAGCCCCACGCCGTCAGATACGGCAGCCACAGCGCCCCTAGAAGCCGGTCCTCAATTTGGGGCGCAACAACAATCGTATGCTCTGCCGGAACAACATAATGGGATTGATAGGTGCCTTGGCCAGGCCCCTTGAGTTTGGGGGCGGCTAGGGTCAAGATGACGCGCTGACCCACGGTGCGCTTTTGCACCGACTCTCCAATGGCAACGATGACACCGCCCCCTTCGAGCCCTGGGGTAAAGGGGGGATTTCCTGAAGTCAAGCGGTATTCGCCGCGACGGGCCATGAGGTCGGCATGGTTCATCCCAATGCTGGTGAGGCGAACGACGACTTCTTCTGGTCCGGGCTCTGGGTCGGGTCGCGAAACCACCTGCAGTTGCTCAACACCGCCGAAGCCTTTGACCACAACCTGATGCATTAACCCTCCTCAGTTTTGATGCAGGCTATTCTACCGCTGCTAACACCACTGGGCTTCCCAATAGGTTTTGAGCGTTTCACTCGGCAGCACCAAGGTCTGTAACGTGCTGGGATCCAGATAATGGCCACGCTGGGTGGCTACGGCGACCGTGTGAGCCGACGTCGAGAGTCGGGCTTGCAAAGTCCATTGGGTTTCCCCAAGATTGGCGAGCCACATACGCCCCTGCAGTGGTTCAGCCTTTTTGAGGGGATGCCAGTAGTCAACACAGGATGTCACTAGACGAGGGACATAGGGAGCAGAAATCTCTGACAAGGCTTGACAGAGCAGAGCATCCCGTAGAGCCGCCAACCATCGCAAATGAGCTGCTTCATGGGCAAGACCTGCCCCATCCACATCATAAGCTTGCACCGTAAAGGTCGCTTCCACCCCAAAGTCAGCAGTCGTGGTATTGACTGGCGTCATTACAATAGCTCCTAAAAAGACTGATCGGTCGGTTTCGGTTCAAAAAATAAACCCCGGCGGGCTTTTCTGGTGTTAATTTGTGTTCTCTAATGCTTTACTTTTTAACGCCTCCAATACTATCCATCGGTTCAGCCAATGTTTGCAGGTACTGCTCTCCATGGGAGATCGCATGATTCAAAAACACCGGATCCCCGTACAGCTTCCCTAGCATGATGCCGCCTTCGAGGGTGGCAATAATCACGGTGACGGTCTTCTCTATATCCATATCGGCCTGGAATTCCCCCCGCTCAACCCCCTTTTGCAGAACCTGACGCAGCAGCGATCGCCAGTTATCCATAGCGGCTTGTACCCGCGATCGCAGCACCGGATCGGTATCATCACTTTCAACCGCTGCATTCAGCATCGGGCAACCCCCTGGCACGGGTGGCTCATCGATGAGACGGCGATAGATCTGCAAGATGCCAAACATGCGCCGCAAAGCATGGCGCTCTTGACGCAGCACTTGGCGATAAAGGCGAGTTACCTGGGAGATCGCGTAGTCAAACGCAGCTAAAGACAGTTCGTGCTTACTCTGAAAGTGGTTATAAATACCGCCCTTTTTCAAGCCGGTCGCCTGCATGAGGTCAGCCATGGATGTCCCCACATAGCCCCGCTGATTGAACAGGCCAGCCGCTTCCATCACGATAGTTCGTTTAGTTTGCTTCCCCTTTCGCATCAAAAAGACCAATCGGTCTTAAAAGCCTATCACAACGCTTCTAACCCCGATGAGATACAGAAAATACGGACTAGGCAACAAAAGCCCCATGAATCCGTCTGCAGCTTTAAGGTTCTTTTACATTGGTTTTAGGTTTAATAAAGTGTCCGTGAAATCCCGTCAGGATAATTACGGATATAAGCGGTTAAACTCTATGATTTTCATGACAGGACGCATAGGTCTATCGACGCCATATACGAGCAGTCGCGGTTCTGTCTCAGGGTTTCAAGGGTGCAAAGACGGTACTCAGCCGTTGCTACTGGGAAGTTCATCACATCGGGAATGATATGGTGCGTGGTCAAAGTTTTCAGCGGGCCAAGAATGCAAGGTCTCGAGCCTGGGATCTTGAAACTCGCCTCGAAGCGACGCGGTTTCGGTTTACTTACACTTTTGATTCGGGCTATCAAGTAACCGGAACGGTGGAGGGCGACTACCTAAAGAATTCCCCCCATTTAATCTTTAACTTGCATCGCCTCAACGCCGTCTGCCGTAACCCCCAGGGCGATATTCTATTGACCTTTGATCAGGTGTATGGGCAGTTTGAGCGCGACTTTCCGGCCCTATTGTTTTCCGGGAATAACGAAACAACCGGATCTTTCTTCAGCTTTAGCTATCGCAGCCGGGAGGCCACCGTCTACGATGCCGTCGCAGATCGCTGGATTGCCATGGGCTGGACGCCAAAAACTTGGTCAATCCAAGAACTACCGATGATCGAATCGGTGCCTGCCCCCCAGGATGTGTTTTCTTGGGCCAGCGCTTAAAACTAGACTGCAGCTAGAGCAGGCTCAGGGGAGGGACGCTTACTGTTACGGATGCCTTCAATCGCTTCGCTATAGTCGGGTGCCTTAAACACGGCGGAACCCGCCACAATTGCATTGGCACCCGCTTCTAGCACCTGCCACGTGTTGTTGGGCTTGAGGCCACCATCCACCTCAATCCAAGGATCAAGGCCGCGCTCGTCGCACATACGGCGCAGATCGCGAATCTTGGGAATCACAGTAGGAATAAAGGACTGACCGCCAAACCCAGGGTTGACACTCATAATCAGGATCAAGTCGCAGAGATCGAGCACATGCTCAATCAGTGCCAGAGGCGTCGAGGGGTTCAAGACGACGCCAGCTTGCTTACCCAATTCCCGAATCTGCCCCAGGGTACGGTGCAGGTGGGGAGAAGCGTTATGTTCAGCGTGGACAGAGATGATGTCAGCGCCTGCTTTCGCAAACTCTTCGACATACTTCTCAGGCTCAACGATCATTAGGTGTACGTCGAGGGGCTTTTTCGTGACGGGACGTAGGGCCTTCACAATCAGGGGACCAATAGTGATGTTGGGAACAAACCGGCCATCCATCACATCCACGTGAATCCAGTCCGCTCCCGCTTCGTCCACAGCTTTGACATCCTCGCCGAGGCGACTGAAGTCAGCAGACAAAATGGATGGTGAAACAACCACGGACTTTTTAGACGGGTTCTGGGGCATCACAAATGAGGTCTCCTAAGCAAGTCTGTTAATTATTTTATAAAGATTACATCTCTTAGCACAAGTAAGCTGTCTCTGCCGTCACGGGAAAACGCTTCTGGGATCGTGTCCTGGGTGCTGCTGCTACTCATTGAACGGTAGGGGCAGCCAGAAAAGTTCGGGGAGCTGATTACTGTTTTTGTGGTTGCTCAGATTTAGCCATACAGAGCCATAGCGGCTATTTTTTGCCTTCCAGGCGTGCTCATCGTTCTCAAATTCACAACGACCGATGTACAGACCGGGTAGTAGACAACCATCTAGCAAGGTTATGACGGGCTGCCTGAGATAGATCAGCACTGGATGCTCCTTCGCGGGAAAATCCTTACTGAGGTGCCACGTTGCTTCCTTTGGACCTGGAATGGCGCAATGCCAAAGATATTGACCATAGCCCTCCCTAGACCAACGCTCAAATGCCCAATGATCGATTCCTAACTCGGCTCGACGTTCTTCTTGCTTGGATACATCTCGACAACAGAGATAAGGTGTAAAGCAATTACCTTTGGGGTGATCAACTGTTTGGGGAACACCATTGCCCTGCTTAATTCGCTCTCGTATCCAGCGAGGAAAGATAATAGCCATTCACTTTCTCTCAATAAAACCGTATGCACGCCCAGGGCAGCTTGTCGAACTAAGCTAATGTACCCGACCCTTGAGAGACATTGCATTGCCCTTTATGGCTGGGATCAGAACGTCTCCGGTACGCTGCAAGGCTGAAAACCTTTATCCATAGACTTTCTGACGTCGCGAGTACCGCAAGCCCTAAGACGTGAGCAATCAAAGAATCGGTCAACAAGCTAATACTTATCAGGCTAATACTTATAGGGTGATGTTAATTCGTTGGATTAAACTTGTTTGGGCGTTGGCGTTACTTGCGTTGATTGTGCTGGGGAAGGCTCTGCCAGCAGAGGCCAGCCTACATACCTATCAAGAACGTCCTGGCCAGGTCACCTTCCGCGCTCAGCAAAGCCTGCGAGATAGTGACGATCGCGCTTGGCAGGCGATCGCTTTCAAACGACTCCAGCAAGGTCAACTCCAGGGAATTTATTTGCGGCTGGTGGGCTTTCCAGGGACTGCCCCTGTGGATGTACAAAAGCCACTGGTCGTGTTGGCAGCAACGGGGCAGCAGTGGCAAGCATCCCCTGCGCTAGATCCGCAAACAGCAGCCTTGCCGGACACGGTGGGTCAGTACGATGTGCGATCGCTGTTAACTGATTTAACGGCTCCTCAACCGTTAGAACTGCAGATTCCCCTCCAGAACGCAGCCCCAGCCCAGATTCAAGTGGCTCCGTTTGTAGTGCGGGAATGGTTGGAAACGGTCAACCAGGGGGCATAGTGCCTAAGTTTCAGGACTGTCTTGGATGGCGGGATCCTGTACATCGAGCAAGCCGCGATCTTGCAGTTGCAGGATGGCCGCAGCGGTGAACTGCTTGGTAATCGAGCCAATCCGAAACTTGGTGGAGCGTGAGTTGGGCACCTGATGCTCTAGGTTGGCCATGCCGTAGCTGTTGGAAAAGACAAGCTCGCCGTCATCGACAACGATCGCTGCTCCCATGAAGCGGTTGGTTTCGTAATAGGCCTGCAGGTAGGCGTCCAGTTCGGCTATTTGGATAGGGTTTTGAGCGATCTGTAAGGAGGTAGAAAGGATCATCTGATAAAACCTTGAGATGATTTGGTCAAGGTCAATATCGACCTCAATACAATCAACCTCTCAAACCCTGACTCTCCTGGAATTATGTTGATAGCGAAAGTGGCTCAGCCTTGAAATCTAGGGAATGCAGGGACTAGAGAAAAGCAGAATGTATTGCTGGATAAGGTCTTGACCGCGATCCTAGGAGAGCCTTGGGGATTGTGTGCAATCCGCAATTTTTACGAGGTGAGTTGCTGTTGTAGGCGATCGCAGTCCACACCGCATGTTTGCAAAACGTGCATCGCCAGACCGCCCCCCGTTTCGCCTTCTTGCAAAATGCCGAGCAGCAAATGCTGC
>JBHJIP010000217.1:0-6446 GCA_050043365.1 Leptolyngbyaceae cyanobacterium | reverse complement strand
AATCAGAGCTTTAACACCTTAGGCATTTAGGAATACTCCAACCTAGAGGAATAGATTGTTGCCAGCCTCGCTCCTGTCGTCTTACCGTGCGCATTCACGACCCAACCCGCATCTCCCTTTCGGGGGGTTTAGGGGAGTTAGGCCCCCATATCAGGGGGTTTGGGGGCCAGCCCCCAATTCCGACCACTTTGCTGATGCGCTAAAGATCAGAGCGATTCGAGGTGTCTTAAGCAAAGTAGCCAGCGCTATAAGCAGGACAATTTTTAAGATGCTCCACTTTAAGAGATCATCGATCTGAGCCCTAATCACAGTTGAGTTGTAATCTTCCATACCTGGTAAGTGATAGAGCTAGCGACAATAGCCCTTGACCGAATTCATCATCGTTGCGCCACAGAATTTGGTGTTGAGGGTTGTCACGTTGGTCATCTGCGCCTCTTGCAAATCGGCCCCACTGAGATCGGCATCCGTTAGATCAACCGAATCAAAACGAGTCCAGCGCAAGTCTGCATTTCTCAGATCTGCGCCTCGCAAATCGGCCCCTTTGATATCGGCCCCTAGTAAGCGACAGCCCGGACAGCTCTTGGTGATGCGTAGCCGCCAAACCCGCAGAGGGGTCTCTGCTTGCAGAACGATGAATACGAACAGCGTTGCCAGTAAAACGCGGTACAGTTTCATTTCAGCCTCTTTTGACCCCGTACATCCGGGCCAATTGCCCTAGTATGACGCTTCCATACAAGTGTGATTGATCATTCTCTGAAAAAGGGTTACCTGCAAAAAATCTGCAGAATCCTGATCAGACGACTACCTTAGGGGACTTCTGGAATTTTTTTTACCCGCCTTGAAAGACAGACCCCTCCCAACCTCCCCTTGGCTCTAGCGTTAGCGGCGCGAAGCGCGGGAGGTGCCGCAGGCGGTGGGGTATCTTCTTTCCTGGAGATCTCCTTAGGCCGTTTTTTTACCGATGAACTGAACCACAGACGCCATGCCTGTGTGATATCGGCCCTCACAGACCTCTCGCTCCAATTCGTGCAACAGAATGGGTTCGAAGTTCGGGAATTCTTGTTCGATTTTGGCTGTTGTCATCAGCATGTCAGGGTCTTTCGGACCGCCTGTATTCCGGGCCAGTTGGTCTTCAGAATAGGCTTCTAGCAGGATGATGCCACCGGGTTTGAGGCAGCGCTCTACTAACGGGTATAGCCGATGCCGAATCTGGCTGGGCAGATGGGCTGAGATCGAAATAACCGAACCGTAAGTATTTTGGGGCGGCTCGAACGTCCCTAGGTCGGCCACTTCGGTTTGAATTTTCACGCCTCTGGAATCGGCCAGTGCTTGGGCCTTGGCAAGACCTACTTCTGAGCCATCCACACCCTGTACCTGCAATCCCCGTGAGGCTAGAAAAACAGCGTTGCGGCCTTCGCCTTCTGCCAGGGACAGTACAGGTCCCAGCAGAAGATGGGCATGTGCGGCCAGAAATGAGTTCGGCTCAGTTCCGTATATAAACTCGTCGCTGGCGTAGCGCTGATCCCACATCATCTACTGCCCTTCATCGCGAATACGTACCAGTTACATTCGTGGGTCGCACTACGTTTGACCCACGCTATGACAGACTCCAATTTTCGATATTGACAGACCACTAGCTTGCCTCGCCCACCAGATCCAAGATCTGATCATAAAGGACCTCAGAAACCCGAAACTCTGACGTTGCAATCAGGGCGTCCATCAAAGGCTTCACAGCAGCAATTAACTTTTGCTGCTTAGCCTCAACCATCATCCCCAGTAAACCTGTGATTTTGAGGCCCAACCGGTTCGCTTCTGCTCGGCCACGACGCTCATCAATCAAGAGTAGATCCGCCTTGAGTTCTAGTGCCAGAGCGATCGCCTCAGACTCACCCAAATCCAACCTCACCTCTGTTTGGAGTGCATCAACCGTTTTGCGATTGCTCACTGATTTGATGACAACCCACTCTACTGATTGAACTTCCAGAGTCCCCGGAACAGGAACATCAATCTCCGTCAACTCGCGGTAAACCGCTTCAGGAATAATGATTTGGCTATAGAGCTGAGGCAGTAATTGCAAATAATTAATGGCTGCCAGATTGGTGATTGCAGACGTATCGCTGATAACGATCACAACCGGTTTAATGCTCGCAGATTCTTCAGATCTAGTTCGAAATCTTCAACGTCGTAAACGTAAAGGGGAATATCGCGTTGCTTGAGCAATTGGCGGAACCTGCTGGTGGTCATCTCCGCTAGCTGACTGGCATAGCCCAGGGTCAAATGCCCAGTCTGAAAAAGGTGCAGGGCAATCTCTTCACGAAACTGATCGGGGGCTAACTGAGACGCTTGCAAGATCTCATCTGAAATCACAACACTCATTGCAGAACCACAGCGCAATCACATTCTCAGCGTAACCTAACAGGTCAAATTGACTATATTGAAAAGGCTCTAAGGGTAATGGTAATACGTCTGCCAGTATCCTTTTTGTCGGCAGGTACCTCATGGGTCCAGACCAGATTAGCCTCGTAAGGCATGACCAAGACCGTGCCTTACTCAACCGGAAAGTCTTGATAGCCTTTGCCCTTCCAAGGTCTTAACCGAAGCACCCGTGACTGCTCCAAGGACACCGTCACAATTGGGCTGTCGGGCCGCAGGTTCTGGATGCTATCGCGGTGTTTACCGATGTGATGGCCCAGATTGCCGTCATCCCAGATCATCAAAATGCCGTTGAGGCGGCTATCAATTGTGTTCTGTGCCCAGCGCCAAAATTGCTTTAGGCTCCCCGCTGGTAGTGGGCGAGATTCTCTGGTAAAGGGATATTGGCGGCCAGCTTGGTATCGGGTATCGGTTCCCCTGTGGTCAACTTGAGCGGCAATTGCCCTGCCCAGACCGGGAGCGCGTAATCCTTGGCATCGTCATTGGGGTCACCGCTGCGAATTTTGGCGGACCCCTCTTCGATCGCGAAGGCCAGCACCGTGGTCCCTTTCACCTCTTGGGGGGTGGGGGTGCGGGCATAGTCCCATTGCCCTGGGGTGATGTGCTCAGAGAGTACCTTGAGGGCATGCATTTTTTCAGTCTCATCCTGGACGAGGGTGGCTTGCCCAAACAACACCACCGAGCGATAGTTCATAGCGTGGTGAAACAGCGATCGCGCAATTACAATCCCATCTAATAAGGTTGCAGAAACGCAGATGTCGATGCCCTGGGCTAGGTTTTTCATCATGCGGCTGGCGTTGGCCCCATGGAGATAGAGCAGATCGCCCTCACGACCAAACCCCATGGGAATCACAAAGGGCTGGTTCTTAACCACAAAGCCCACCTGCACCACTAGGGCTTCATCCAGAATTGCATTGATGTCAGCGCGATCGTGGTGGGCGAGACGTGCGCCCCGCCGGACCCGACTGCGATCGCTAACTTGTAGGGACTGACCCATGGGTGACCTCCGATTTGAACGATTGGCTATGGGGTTAAGGTAAAAGCACAATTGGCCTGACTCAAGAGCCAATTGTGCTTTTTTAATTCAGTCCACTTTGTGGCCCGATGGATTTAGTCCTCACCCTCGATCGCGCTGCCCCCTTGCCGCTGTATGAACAGTTGGCGGTTGCCCTGCGTCAGGCGGTTTTGCAGGGCCGACTGCAGCCCCATCAGCAATTGCCGTCCTCTCGCCGTCTGGCCCAATCTTTGCAGGTGTCGAGATCGACCGTGACCCAGAGCTATGACCAGTTGCTGAGCGAAGGCTATTTTGAAGCGCGGGGCGGATCGGGCACCTTTGTCTCTGCACAATTGCCCGATGACTATCTGCAGTTGGCTGAGGTGGCATCGCCGCAATCTCGGCCCGCTGAGTTGACGCAACTGTCCCGATTGGGCCAAGCGCTTTTGGCCGATACCCCTTTGCAGGTGGCAGACCCGGATAGGGTGATTAGCTTTCGCTTGAGCAGTCCGGAGACCAGCCAATTCCCGATCCAGCTCTGGCGACGGCTGCTGTCCCGCCACTGCCAAACGACTTGGCCCCGGTTGAACTACAGCCCTACCGCTATGGGGTATGGGCCGCTTCGGGCCGCGATCGCTGATTATTTGGGCCGGTCTCGGGCGGTGCAGTGCAGGGCGGAGCAGGTGATCATCGTAAATGGCTCCCAGCAAGGGCTGGATTTAATGGCTCGTCTCACCCTTGATCCAGGGGATTGGGTGGCGCTGGAAGATCCGGGCTACTTGGGTGTGCGCCGCTGCTTTGCCAGCTATGGGGCACAACTCCAGGGCATCCCTGTGGACGCGGCTGGTCTGGATATCGATGCGCTGCGTCACCATCACCAAAAGTTTAAGTGGCTCTATGTCACCCCTTCCCACCAATTCCCCACCGGGGCAACCCTATCGTTATCGCGCCGTTTGGCCCTACTGCAATGGGCGCAACAAACGGGCACGCTCATCCTCGAAGACGACTACGACAGTGAATATCGCTATGGCGATCGCCCCATTCCCGCTTTGCAGGGGCTTGACCAACACAGCACCGTAATTTACACCGGTACCTTTTCTAAAATCCTGTTTCCGGCCCTGCGCGTCGGCTATTTGGTGGTGCCGGAACCCTGGATTCCCCTCGTGAATCGGGCCAAGTGGCTGTGCGATCGCCAAGCTCCCACCCTGGCCCAATACGCCCTCACCGATTTCATCACCGAGGGCCACTTCGAGCGCCATATTCGTCGCATGCGTCACCGGTACGACCAACGCCGCCAGGTGCTGGTCAATGCTCTGAAACAGCATTTGGGCGATCGAGTCACCATCCTGGGGGAGAAGGCCGGGATTCACCTGATGGCCAAAATTGAAACGGACTTATCCGATCAGGCGGTAATGCGAGGAGCGGCTGAGATGGGGGTGGGGGTCGTTAGCGCCCAGGGCTACTACTTGAATGCACCCAAAACAGGAGAGTTTATTTTTGGCTATGCCCAACTGGCTGAGACCCATATTGAGCAAGGTATTCGGCAGTTCGCTCAAATATTCAAAACCCCCTGAACGCTCAAGAGTTCAGGGAGGTTAGTCGCGATCTCGTGTTCAAGAATGGACTGATTAGGCAGCCGAATGGCGACGGCGTAGAGAAGATGCGCCAACACCAGCTACTGCGATCAGACCCATTACCGCTGCGGGTTCAGGGATAGAGACTTCATCGCCTTCCACAGAGAACGCCGAGAAGTTATCAAAAGCGAGACCCACATTTTTACTGGGGCTATCGCCAATAAAGACAAAGCGAATCGCTTTGACATCAGCGGTGTCACGTTGAAAAGACCACAGCCAGGGTTTGCCATCTAGGGGACCCGTCGAGGTATCACCTTCTGGACTTATCAAGGCTTCGAGAATCGAGCCATCTGCACCTAAGGCTTGAACTTCCCATTGCTCAGTTCTGGCAGAACCATCACTAAACCATGCTTGATTACCATCAATATCCCACAGTTCTCCAGAGGCCGCAGCGGTGCCTTCTGTGTAGGTAATCAAGAGGCTGCCACCGTTACCGCCTAGTCCACCAGTTCGTAAGAAGTAGTCGCCCAGACGATCTGCATAGGTAATCCCTGCTTCTTCATCGAAAAAGCCTGCTTCGGCAACATCCTTGCCCAAGCCTGCATTTACAAAACCTGCTTTAATATCGTCGCCTGTCTGCTCTAGAGCCGGCGCGATACCTGTGTCAGCAATGCCGTCTAGGTTGTTGTCTATGCCAAAACTAAACCCTAGATCTAAATACTGATTTGTGATGGATTGGTTATCAGTTAACCCTAAAGCGGGTGCATCTTCAAAACTAATAAATGTACCCGCTTGTGCCGGTGCTACTGAGCCTAATACGGCCAAAGTAGCCATTCCTGCTATGGCAATACTGGTGTGTCCTAACTGCTGGCTACTAAACATTGTGGCGTTCCCTATAGATTGTCATTCTTGCACCTGTTCAAACAATAACGACTCAAAACTGGCCTATTAATGGGACTTTTACGGGACTTATATGAGTCTTGATTTAATGATCAACCCTACTTCTATAAGGTTTTTTTACTGAGGTGGTTATGGGTAGAGATACGGATGTCTCTACTTTTTCTGGACTGGACCCATACGAAATCACTGAGAAATGAGTTGCGTCAGCACGTATTGAGTATAGGAACGGCAGATTTTGAAAGAATTTTGCTAGTCGCCTCTTAGGTATTTAGGCTGAATTGTTTGTTTTCTCTGGATAATTTAGTTTTTGCTGTGTTTAAAAAATATTTACTTGAAAGCACGGAGACCCCATAAATCTGATTCAGATGCAAACTGATTAAGGCCTGAGAGTGCGTTGCCATTATGTCAGAGGATATTTGGAAACACGTAGAGCGTCTAAATCGTCACGCTAACCTGCGTAACATGACACGGATCATGGCGATGTAGATGAGTGCTTCAGAGGATTCAGGTAAGCGCTCATAATCAACATTGAGCCGTCGACACCA
>JBHJIP010000216.1:0-15632 GCA_050043365.1 Leptolyngbyaceae cyanobacterium | reverse complement strand
ACTGGTCAAGGCTCAGGCTGCTGGCATACGCTGATGTCATAGCTTCCTAGGGGCTACAGAGGTTACTTTCTGAGCCTAATACTTAGGAAGCCTTTTCTCGAAATGAGTGCTGATTGATACTTTCCAAATATCCTCTAAGGTCGCGCTCTCTATGGCTGGCAAATCCCTATCCCATGACTTGAAGACGAAGGGCATTGCCGTCGGGATTTTGCATCCTGGTTTAGTGCAAACCCGCATGACTGGTTTTACACCCAACGGCATTACGCCCACAGCATCGGTTACAGGTCTTCTGGCTCGCATTGATGGGTTGACCTTAGAGAATACCGGAAGCTTTTGGCATGCCAATGGTGAGATCTTGCCCTGGTAGCTGGGGCTGCTGATTGTCCACACGCCCTAGGGCACCGCGCCTTTATGGGGCTACCAAGGTAATCACCGTCAACTCTGGCGAACATCGAAAGCGCCCCGGAAAATAGGTCCCCAAGCCACGATTGACATAGAGCTGATTGGCACCTAGTTGATGGAGCCCTGAGGCCCATTCCCAATGACGCATAACGCGATCGCATTCATCACTGAAGTACCGCACACGCTGTCGAATCATCCGAGGAATATAGGGACGCATCCGTCGAATCACGGCCGGTAAAGGGCCAAGCCGAGGCAACACTATTTGCCCCCCATGGCTGTGACCTGATAGTTGTAAATCCACGCGCCAATCAGTCAGTTGATCTGCCGCATCAGGATTGTGGGCCATCACTAGGCGAGGGATGTCTGGCGATAGTTGTTGCAAAATTGCGGGATTCGACTCCCCTGACCAAAGATCTGCCAACCCTACTAAAGGCAAATCCGCCCCAAAAGGATAGGCAATTTCATTCCACAACACGGCAACATTGGCTCGGTGCAAGCCATCAATGACCATGAGACGGCCACTCAGGGTGTAATCGTCATGATTACCCAGCACTCCATAAACCCCAAAGCGACTCTGTAGGCGTTGTAGATAAGTGGCGAGCTCATAAATAGGCTCAGTTTCTAGGGTGACAAAGTCTCCCGTGAGCACAACTAAATCTGGAGCGAAGGCGTTGCTTTGGGCGATCGCTGCCTCTAACAACTGTGGAGCCAGCCGCGCCCCATCAAAATGAAAGTCTGAGAGCTGTACCAGGGTGGTACCCACAAGCGATCGCGGTAGACCCGTAATCGGCACAGTCACCTGCTCAACCATGAGCGATCCCGATAGCCAAGGATGCATAGGGTGTTAATAACCGAGACGAATTGCCATCACTGAAGCGCCAAGGGCAGCCCCAACACCACCAATCAAACGCTTCTAGCATAGTAAACCACCCGACCATTCACTGTAGGTCAGTCGAGTCATACCCAGGGCATTACAGATCGCCCAATCTCAATAATCTTTCTGCAATCCAGTCAATTTTGAATGGAGTATGATCGGTGCAGCGCACCCTTTAACTTAGTTTCGTCGTCCTAAACAACATGCCTGATTCGTCACCTCAGACTACGGAAACTGCTCAATCCAAAGGGCACAAACCGGTTAATCCTTGGATCGAAGGTCTCCAAACAATTGGTCTCAGTGTTGTGTTAGCCATGGGGATTCGCACCTTTGTGGCCGAAGCGCGTTACATCCCTTCTGGCTCTATGGAGCCAACCCTCGAAATCAACGATCGCCTCGTTGTTGAAAAGATTAGCTACCACTTCAATCCACCTGTGCGGGGCGACATTGTGGTCTTTTGGCCCCCCGAAAATCTGTTCCCTCAGAGCAAGCGCCGAGACGCCTTTATCAAAAGGGTGATTGGTTTACCCGGGGATACGGTCGAGATTACAGGGGGTACCGTCTTTATTAATGATGAAGCCTTGGATGAAGACTATATCAAAGCTGAGCCAGATTACATCTGGGGTCCCGAAACAGTGCCTAGCGATCAGTACCTAGTCCTGGGAGATAACCGCAATAGCAGCTACGACAGCCATTCCTGGGGATTTGTCCCCAGAGAAAACATTATTGGTCGAGCCGTCGTTCGATTTTGGCCGCCGAACCGAGTCGGGGGCTTGTAGCCCATTTAAGGAAGAACTATTTCGGTTACCACTTGACCCCCACTGATCACCACCCGTTGTTCTTGGATATAACCGACAGCCTGAGGCCCTCGCACTTGCGTCGGTGGGCTGCCTTGCCGATAATTCACCGCGCCTTCAGCGACAACCGTTTCATCGGCTAAATTCCACCGCAAGCGATCCGCTGTGAGTCGCCCATCATTGCGGGTACCCACCACTACTACCTGGCGGTTTAGATCAACTACTTGCTCAGCCAAGTCAAACTTTCCTTGTTGAGCCGTGAGGGTGACCGCTTGTTCTTCGCTATCGGCTCTGAGGGGGCGATCCATCACCACCTGCTCAGCATCAACATTCCAAAGGGCATGATCCCCGGTGATGCGAAGGTCAAGATCCAACAACTCGACTAAGACGTTATCTGTCAAAGTTGCCCGGTTTTCTTGCAACTCTACTAAACCGGCTTCCCCAGTCACGACTTCGGTAATCGCCTCACGCAAAAAGCGTTCAAGCCTAAGCGTTTGAGTACTTTCCACCACTTCTTCTTCCCAGCGCCATTCTAGGGCTTCTGCTTGCAGCTTCAGCCAAGGCTCAGTGCCTGGATTCTCAACCACCGTATTCGCAACAACCTGTCCTTCTAGTTCAATCCGCTTTTCCCGTTCATAGACCCGAGCCTCATCGGCAGCAGCCCTCAACTGAGGGTGGGTACCGGTAATGCGATCTCGCAGCACCATTAACTGCTCCTGGGAGCGCCACTGCAACTCATCGCTTCTGAGGACCGCTTGACTCTCAATACCCGTAGCCACAATGTTGCCACTCAGGATCACTAGCTGACCATCTTCTAAAATTTGGCCCCGTCGAGCAGTGACCCGAT
Organism: Leptolyngbyaceae cyanobacterium; assembly: GCA_050043365.1. Taxonomy (GTDB): domain Bacteria; phylum Cyanobacteriota; class Cyanobacteriia; order Phormidesmidales; family Phormidesmidaceae; genus PCC-6406. The sequence goes on along the minus strand of JBHJIP010000216.1, from coordinate 12,712 downwards.
AAATCATCTCCCCGTCCAGATACAGCTCCCCCTCAGGGTGCGTCACCTCAGCCGTTTGCTGATCAGGACTGTAGGTTACCGTTTCAGCATGGACCCGCCACAACAGCTCGCCATTTTCATCCGGCTGCTCTAGGGTGACATCGGTCAGAGTTAACCCCGAGGTTAAAGCTTCTTGTTGTTCCTCGTCCGTTACGTAATTCGGAGCCGGATCTTGTCGCAAAACCCGCAGGCCAATCACCAAGATCCCTAATAGAGCGAGGCCACCCAGGCTCAACCAAAGCAATCGTTTCATGGTCATACCCTTCACCTGCGATTATCCTAGCCCGGAATCACAGATGCCCCAGATTCCCCCTACGGAGAATATCAAACCAACATTGCATTTACAGCTCAATAGGCACTGAGGATGACGCCTCGTACGAATGTCTCATATAGGTGGCCGGACCGCTTATTCTAAGCCTTAGCCTGGCTGCTGGACACTACCATTGACCTCTTCCTGCTCAGGATGAGTCTCCGCCATCGCCGACAAAGGACGATACGTGTAACCGTTACGGGGCGCTTTACGAATGTCGTCTTTTATGGACTCCAAATCGATATAACGATCCGAAACATTGATCAAACTATCGCTGGTCATGGACCGCAGACTGATCACCTCGACCCGTGAACCTCGATAGCTGGCTGCATCTACTGCGTAGGCTAAATCCCCATCGCCACTGACCAATACAGCCGTATCATAAAAGTTGACCAAGGCCATCATATCAACAGCAATTTCAACATCTAAATTCGCTTTCTTAGAGCCATCGGGGAGTTGGACCAGGTCTTTGGCAATCACACGGTAGCCATTACGGCGCATCCACAGCAAAAAGCCTTGCTGTTTCTCATTGGTGCGATCAACCCCGGTATAGAAAAAAGCCCGAAATAAGCGAGAACCTGACGTTAAGCGGCACAGCAGCTTGGTGTAATCAATCTCAATGCCTAATTGCAGCGCAGCATAAAAGAGATTAGAGCCATCAATAAAAATAGCCACTCGCCCCCGATTCTCAAGGACTTGCTCGGGCGTAAAAATCGGATCTTGACCCAGCATTTCGTGATTGTTCAGCATGGTTTTTATGTCCTTCGCTCTATGGAATGCAAATAAAGGTGTTTATGGGTGCTGGAGTCTTAGAGAAGATGAAACATCAAACGGAGTTCGGAGGCTCGATTCGCTGAAAAATCGGTTCTGCCTTGCCTAAGGATTGACCGGCAGGTAAAGCACCCCATCGGCTATGGATGTCGTACGTTAAGGCTCGACCAATCGAGCGGTCATTAAAATCTGTCGAGAAGCCTAACTGCGAGTAAATGGCCGTCGCCAAGTCAGGAACTATAGGAGACAGGAGATACGCTGCAAGCCGTGCAGATTCCAAGACGATATATAAGACCTGTTCAGTTTCTGCTTGCTGCCCTTGTTTATATAAGCTCCAAGGCGCTTTTTCATCCAGGAACTTATTACAGCCTCGAACCAATTTGAAAACCGCTTCGCACACCTGGCTAAAAGCCAGGGCAGTATAGGCTGATTCAACCGCATCCCTAAGGGCATTCCCTTTCGATTTCAAGTTATCGTCTATCGGAATTTCCTCCACAACAATATTGGGCACTTTCCCCTGACAATAACGTGCTGTCATCTTTAGGGTCCGATTTAGCAGATTCCCTAAATCATTGGCAAGGTCTGCATTCAAGACATTGATGAAGCGGTGTTCACTAAAATCGCCATCCCGGCCAAACTCGATTTCTTTGAGAAAATAGTAGCGAACGGCATCAGCACTGTAGCGATTGACTAAATCGAAGGGATCTAAGGTGTTTCCCAGGCTTTTCCCCATTTTTTGACCATCTTTCGTGAGAAAGCCGTGGCCAAACACCCGACCGGGCAAAGGCAAACCGGCTGACATCAGCATTGCTGGCCAATAAACAGCATGAAATCGCAGAATATCTTTGCCAATTAGATGCGTCTGGATTGGCCACCATTTTTGTAGTGCATGGTCTAGTGTCGGCTCATCATCAGGGTCTAACAGGGCTGTGACATACCCGAGCAATGCATCAAACCACACATATAAAGTATGTTGAGGGTTTGTGGGCATAGGAAAGCCCCAATCCAAGTTCACTCGGGAAATCGAGAAGTCCTGTAATCCTTGCGAGACAAAACTCAAAACTTCATTACGGCGACTTGGCGGCTGAATGAAATCAGGATGTTCATCATAGAATTTCTCTAGTCTTGTTTGATATTTAGACAGCCGAAAGAAATAATTTTGCTCATCCCGCCACTCAACAGTCTTGTTCGTGTGAATTGGACAGTGATTTCCAGCGAGCAATTCACGTTCTTCTTTAAATTCTTCACAAGAGACGCAATACCAGCCTTGTTGTCGTCCCTCATAAATATCTTCCTTATCCCATACTCGCTGAAAGAATTCTTCCACAATCGCTTGATGGCGGGAAGCTGTGGTTCGACTGAAGCGATCATACGCAATGTTCAACTGATCCCACAGCTTCTGAAAACCCACTACGATTTCGTCGCAATGCGCTTGAGGAGACTTATTCCGAGCTGCAGCGGTACGTTGGATTTTTTGTCCATGCTCATCAGTGCCTGTAATCATCAGAACAGGCACATCCCTAAGCCGTTGAAATCGGGCAATCACATCAGCAGCAATTGTTGTGTAAGCACTACCGATATGAGGAAGATCATTGACGTAATAAAGGGGGGTTGTAATCGAAAATGTATCGTTATCGGTGAAATTTAAGCCCATAGATTAAAAACGACTTTAATTATTCTCCCAGCAACTTCTTCAATCATACAGCAGGGATTTAGCTGCAGCCCTATGGAAATACGAGTTTTCCATAGGACATGAATTGACCCAGACTATTTACATGGTTTTACAAGTATTCTCAAGATTTCAGGAATATTAATTGTTAATAAATTGAAGATCTTTTTGTCTTCAATCCATCCTTGGAATGTATTTTCTTTTTGGGGATTGCATCCTCAAGGAAAATCTTGGTCTTGTCGGAACGTCCTATGTTCGCGGCTATAGAAGTTGATCGGAGTAAGGTGCGCAAAACTCACCCACTCCTCAGCGCCCCATCCTTCCACTAGAGAGGCTGTTCAGAGACTTTGCCAAAGCGGCGATCGCGTTGCTGATAAGCGCACAACGCTTGGTGAAACTCGGCTTGATCAAAGTCTGGCCAGAGGGTGTTCGTCACATAAATCTCTGCATAGGCCAACTGCCACAGCAAAAAGTTACTAATCCGCATTTCTCCACTGGTTCGGATCAGTAAATCAGGATCACAGGTGTCGGCTGTATACAGATACTGAGAAAAGAGCGTCTCATCGATATCTGTTGGGTTCATCTCCCCCTGCTGAACCTGTAGCGCGATCGCTTGGCACGCCTGAATGATTTCTTGACGTCCCCCATAATTGGTCGCCACCGTAAATAAAATGCCTTGGTTATCTTGCGTTGCCGTCACAGCCCGGTCAATTTCACTTTGCAAAGATTTGGGTAAGGCTGCCAGATCTCCCACAAACTGGATGCGCACTTGCTCCGTCATCATTTCCGCCAGCTCTTGACGGAGTACTCGCTCAAACAGCGTCATCAGAAAACCTACCTCTTCCAGGGGGCGACCCCAGTTTTCGGTCGAAAACGCATAGGCTGTAAGCGCTGAAATGCCCCAATCGCTACAGCAACGGAGGAGCTTTTTTAAGGTGTCGACCCCACGACGGTGACCCATAATACGCGGTCGCCCCCGCTGTTTAGCCCAGCGACCATTGCCATCCATGATCACCGCAATATGTTGAGGCAGGCGATCAGGTTGCAGATCAGTTGGCAATAGAGATTGGGCCACTGGCTTGGCAGTCATCTTCTTTCGCGAAAGGGTGAGGACGGAAAACGAGTTATGCGCCTCAAGAGCCATAAACCTTGGCCCCTAAGGCGCTTTCCTAAACCCAAGAGTTGCGGCGTCACCACATCTCGATCCCGATTAATAGGAAGCTTGGTCTGCAACAACGACTTCAGTTTACTGCTGGTTAGGGGCCGATGTAGTATCCCATGCTCAGCGACTGAAATCGAACCCGTTTCTTCGGAGACGACGATGCAAAGACATTGATCAACCCGCTCAGTAATTCCCATGGCAGCACGGTGGCGAGTTCCTAACTGTCGTGAAGCAGATCGTTCAGAAATAGGCAAAATTACCCCAGCCGTCAGTACACGCTTGCCCCGAATCAAAACAGCGCCATCATGCAAAAGCGTGGTGGTTTGGAAAATGGTTTGGAGAAGTTCCTTGGAAACCTCTGCATTCAGTCGGACACCTGGCACCGAAAAATTGCGTTCATCAATCGGCTTGTCACACTCCACAATAATCAACGCCCCGATCCGATTTTGCGAGAGGTCCTTAACCGCATCGATTAACTCATCTACGGTATTGCTACTCTGAGTGGGTGATTCTGGGTAAGGCGTCGCTAGAAGCTGTAAGAGCTGCCCTTGACCGATGTGCTCTAGCAGCCTTCGAAATTCTCCCTGCAAAATAAGCGCCATTGCTACGGCAGCGCCAATGACCAGCTTATCTAAGACAAACCCCAATAGCTCTAGCCCTAGGCGTTTACTGAGGGTCGCGACCAGCAATAAAACAATAAAGCCTCTGACCATCCACAGCGTACGACGCTCGCCAACCAGCACCAAGATGGCGTACAGCAGCAACAGAACTAAAGCCACGTCCAAGAGCGGTAGCAGCCAAGTTCGCGAGAAACTGAATATAATCTGCCCTTGCTCCCATGAGTAACGCATGTGCGGTACTGTCGCTTGAAACGGACTAATCTTAGAGATAGGCAAGATTGCGTACAACTATCAAGAAATCCCGCTGTCCGGTGAAAGACCTAGGCAAAAGTCAGTCTACGCACGCTTATACGGATGCCCTAGCTCACAAGCCTGATAAGTCAGCATTATCCAAAGTCAGTTTAGCGAGTATTGCAGGCAGGCAATCCTGACGGACTAAATCCTGGATAGTTTCACGCCGAATAATCAGGTGCGCTTCACCATCACCGACTAGCACTGCGGCCGGCCTAGGAACACGGTTATAGTTTGACGCCATGCTGTAGTTATAGGCACCGGTTGCAGCGACCACAAGAATATCTCCAGGCTCCAGCGATGGGACTTGCGCTGATTGAACCACCACATCCCCAGACTCACAGTGCTTTCCAGCAATAGTGACAGTTTCTGAACAGGGAGCAGACATTTGATTGGCAATCAAGGTGCGGTAGACCGATTGATAGGTGATCGGGCGAGGATTATCAGACATCCCCCCGTCTACTGCCACATAAGTGCGTATGTCCGGCACTGTCTTCTGACTGCCTACGGTATACGCTGTCACACAAGCAGACCCAATCAGAGAGCGGCCCGGTTCACAAATCAGTCGAGGTAGGGGCACACCTCGCTTTTCGCAGGCAGCCACAATACCCTGGCTTACAGTTGCCACCCAAGCATCGATACTAGGCGGGTCGTCCGCTTCTGTATATCGAATGCCGAGTCGCCCTCCCACATCTAATTCTTGAATCGGCAGTCCATGGTGCGTAGCGGCTTGTAACCACTGCACTATCACGTCCCCCAAGTCAGCATGGGGCTGGGTTTCAAAGATTTGCGATCCAATATGGGCGTGGAGGCCAATGCAACGCAAGCTGGGATGCTGGCTGACATAGGCAAAGACGTCATCTAATTGATCTGGATCGAAGCCAAATTTGCTGTCTAAATGTCCGGTTTGAATGTACTCATGGGTGTGACATTCGATCCCAGGGGTGAGTCGGAGCAAGATCGGCACAGGAGATGGAGCTACATCGGCTAACGAGACCAACGTTTGCAGCTCATGCCAATTGTCAACAACAATGCGACAGCCCACTTGCACGCCATATTCAAGCTCTGCCTGTGATTTGTTATTGCCATGGAAATAGATTTTATCTGCTGCTGCTCCAGCCTCTAAAGCGGTGTACAGCTCTCCAGCAGACACCACGTCAATCCCCAGTTGTTCTTGGGTGACTAGGGCACAGACGGCAAGACAATTCCACGCCTTAGATGCGTAAATAGCTAAAGCAGGGCCGGGATAATGCTTTTGCAGCGCATCTCGATACTGCTGGCAGGTGGTCCGGAGGGTCACCTCGTCCAATATATATAGGGGAGAGCCAAACTGCTCAATAAGTTCAGGCAAATCGCAACCGCCAATGGTGAGGTGATCTTCGGTAGAAACCTGGGCGGTAATGGGGAGCAGAGACTGATTAGGAGATTGCGGCTGAGATTGCGGCAGGTAGCGCCGGCTGGACTGAGATAAGTCAACGGTGGACACCATAGGACGTTTTGCAAGGGCGGTGGATGGGACGAGCGCGGCATCTAATTGCATGCCTTGGGCCGTGGTCTCTCAGTGTACAATTGAGCCTTTATTTTGAGGGCCATCTGTTATGAAATGGGTCCACTGCAGGCCCTTGACTGCTGCAGGACTACCCGCAGTTCTGCAGCTAGATCAGCATTGTTTTGGCGGACTTTGGTCGCTGGAGGCTTACCAGCGTGAATTAATAAGCCCAAACAGTGACCTACTCGTGCTGAAGTCAGATCATGCTGCCTACAGAGCGGGAAGTGATGCAACAAGATCTGCACACCCCCTGATCGGGGTTGGGTGCTGTTGGGCCATTGTGGATGAAGCGCACATTACACTGCTGGGCATCAGTCCTCAGTTCCAACACCAGGGATTAGGGCAGTGGTTACTGCTGCAGTTGCTGCTGACGGCGCGCTACCGCAATTTACAGCGGGCCACTCTAGAGGTGCGGGCCAGCAACGTCACGGCGCTGGCGTTGTATCAAAAGTTCGGCTTTCAGGTCGCAGGGCGAAGACCGCATTACTACGACAACGGCGAAGATGCCCTGATTCTATGGTTGGGCAATTTATCTGATCCTAAACTCACCTCAACCTTCAGTGGCTGGTATCAGCAGGGGCGTCAGCGCCTCTCAGAGCATGGATGGCAACCCAAACCTAGCCATCAGCAGACTTTACCCGTGCCTTAACAACATCGCTTGCCGCTGTGGGTTGATCAGAATTATGCCAAACGCTCACTTAGCAGGGGCGGTTTACCTCACCTGTACATCGACAAAACCAGCTCAACGTCAGAGTTATCAAGCTGTTCACTGGGTCACAGTCCACCCATACCCCTGTGTTAAAATTAGCGTAACCAGCGTACAGGCGGGTATTTGGATTTCAGCTAATGTTTGAACGCTTCACAGAAAAAGCTATTAAAGTCATCATGCTCGCCCAAGAGGAGGCCCGCCGCTTGGGTCACAACTTTGTGGGGACCGAGCAAATTCTACTGGGTCTCATTGGTGAAGGAACCGGGGTTGCGGCCAAGGTTCTCAAATCAATGGGAGTCAATCTGAAAGATGCTCGCATTGAAGTCGAAAAAATCATCGGCAGAGGGTCAGGTTTCGTTGCTGTCGAGATTCCATTTACTCCCCGAGCCAAACGAGTTTTAGAGTTATCGCTGGAAGAAGCACGCCAATTAGGTCACAACTACATTGGCACTGAGCATCTCCTTTTAGGGTTGATTCGAGAAGGAGAAGGCGTCGCCGCCCGAGTTCTCGAAAACTTGGGGGTTGATCTCTCCAAAGTTCGCACCCAAGTTATTCGAATGTTGGGAGAAACCGCTGAGGTTTCTACCGGTGGCGGGCAAGGACGCACCAAGACACCCACTTTGGATGAGTTCGGCTCGAATTTGACCCAAATGGCGGGTGAAAGCAAGCTAGATCCGGTCGTGGGTCGCCAAAAGGAAATTGAACGGGTCATTCAGATTCTGGGTCGCCGCACTAAGAATAATCCGGTTTTGATCGGGGAGCCCGGCGTGGGCAAAACGGCTATCGCTGAAGGACTCGCTCAGCGCATCTCCAATGGGGATATTCCTGATATTCTTGAAGAGAAACGAGTCGTCACCTTAGATATTGGTTTACTGGTCGCTGGTACCAAGTATCGCGGTGAATTTGAAGAACGCCTCAAGAAAATCATGGATGAGATCCGCTCTGCCGGAAACGTCATCTTAGTCATTGATGAAGTCCACACGCTGATTGGTGCAGGGGCTGCTGAGGGCGCTATTGATGCAGCAAATATCCTGAAACCAGCGCTGGCGAGGGGTGAACTGCAATGCATTGGGGCCACCACTCTGGATGAATATCGTAAGCATATTGAGCGGGATGCGGCTCTAGAACGGCGATTCCAGCCCGTCATGGTGGGCGAGCCCAGTGTCGAAGAAACCATTGAAATTCTGCACGGCTTGCGCGATCGCTACGAGCAACATCACAAGCTCAAAATAGAGGATGAGGCGCTAGATGCAGCGGCCAAGCTATCGGATCGCTATATCTCTGATCGGTATTTACCCGATAAAGCCATTGAACTGATCGACGAGGCGGGCTCTCGGGTGCGATTGATTAATTCTCAGCTCCCCCCCGCAGCGAAAGAGCTAGACAAAGAACTCCGTCAGCTTCTGAAAGAAAAAGACAATGCGGTTCGATCCCAAGACTTTGACAAGGCGGGGGAGCTGCGCGATCGCGAAATGGAGATCAAAGCCGAGATCCGTTCCATTGCTCAAGGCAAGAAAGCTGAGGACGCCGATGGAGATGATTCTCCGGTCGTAACAGAAGAAGATATTGCCCATATCGTGGCGTCTTGGACTGGGGTGCCAGTGAATAAGCTGACTGAGTCTGAGTCTGAAAAGCTCTTGCATATGGAGGACACCCTTCACCAGCGCCTAATCGGTCAAGATGAAGCGGTCAAAGCCATATCCCGAGCAATTCGCCGTGCCCGAGTTGGCCTCAAAAATCCCAATCGCCCAATTGCCAGCTTTGTCTTCTCAGGGCCAACTGGCGTTGGTAAAACAGAACTCGCCAAGTCCCTGGCCGCTTACTTCTTTGGCTCTGAAGAAGCCATGATTCGGCTCGATATGTCTGAATTTATGGAGCGCCACACCGTCTCCAAATTAATCGGTTCACCGCCGGGATACGTGGGTTATAGCGAAGGGGGACAGCTCACCGAAGCCGTTCGCCGTCGTCCTTATACCGTCGTCCTTTTCGATGAGATTGAGAAGGCGCACCCTGACGTCTTCAACATGCTGCTGCAAATCCTAGAAGACGGTCGTCTCACCGATGCAAAAGGTCGCACGGTTGATTTCAAGAATACTCTACTGATCATGACCTCCAATATTGGGTCTAAGGTGATCGAAAAAGGTGGTGGTGGCCTTGGATTTGACTTTGAAGAGAACCAAGCTGAATCCCAGTACAACCGCATTCGCTCTCTAGTCAATGAAGAGTTGAAGCAGTATTTCCGTCCAGAGTTCTTAAACCGCCTGGATGAAATCATCGTCTTCCGCCAGCTCACCAAAGACGAGGTGAAACTGATCAGCGATATCCTGCTGAAGGAAGTCTTCAGCCGATTGACTGAGCAGGGAATCACCCTTGAAGTCACCGAACGGTTTAAGGATCGACTGGTAGAAGAGGGATATAACCCCAGTTACGGGGCTCGTCCTTTACGTCGAGCCATCATGCGCTTGCTCGAAGATACTCTGGCTGAACAAATTCTCTCAGGCAATATCGGTGATGGGGATACCGCCCTAGTCGATGTTGATGAGCAAGGCAAGGTAACCATTGAAGCCAGTAAGCGTCGCGAATTAGTTGCCCAAGGCGCAGAGTAGCGACCGTCCCAGCATCGAAAATCAACGAATTCCTTAAAAGAGGGTTTGCAGCTTAAACCGCAAATCCTCTTTTAAGTTTTGAAAAGACATTTCTCAGATTTCTTGCTTTGTTCGAGGGTTAAACTTGATAATCGTTAATAAGCTGTTGCAATTGAGCCTTTTTCTCTCTTGGCAATAGAATTGCCGAACTAACATGGAGTCATATTGAGCATGGGTCTAATTAAAAACGTCGTAGGTGCACTCTCGGGACTTATACAAACCCTGTTCAGTGTGCTCCTGGGCATCTTTGGTGTAGGCAAAAAGTCAGAGTACTTTTTGGAGGTTGATGACTCTAAGGCTCCATCTGCTCCTGAGTCAGTGGCAGAGTCTGAAAAGGTTGCCCCCACGCCTGTAGAACCTGTGGCGGCAACAAAAGAACCAGAGAAGGTCCCAGTTGCAGTCGCAGCTATACCTGCAGCCGTTGTTCAAGCGCCACAGGCTGCTCAGTCGACTGGCTCTGCAGACGGAGAAATGACTTTTGCCACTGACTTTTTAGTAAACCCCCGTCTGACAAATACCAGCCGTCGTCGTCCTGGTCCTAGTTTGTCGCCCTTTGCAAACATGGTGAAGGATATGAAGCGCTCGGCTTCTATGGGCTAGTTTTCTCAGAATTCCTGTGAATTAAAGGTCCGCTCTGCTGGATGGGCAGGGCGGATTTTGGTTTTGTTGATTTAGAGGATTGACAGATTCAGCCCATTGCCCAGCAGCCTGAGTTAGGCAGGTGGAATCATACTGGGGATCAGCAATGCCCGGATTCTTAAGGCTAATGGGGCGACTCGTAGCGCAAAAAGTGGAGGCTGCTGTAAAGATGAAATGCAGCATCCCAGGGGGTTTCTTTGGGGCGCACCAAGGGGACGTGGGGTTCAAAAAAAGACATGAGATCAATAAACTCCAGCGCACCCTCACCAAAGCTGGCAAATCCAGATTGAGCCGGGCCAGCAACTCGGCTGCGGATATGGGCACTTAGTGCATTCCACTGTAGACGGGTGGCCGGCCCAGAGTCATGCTTGGGGGCGGCATCAGGCAAAATGTTGCCGTGCTTAAACTGATAGGTGCGATCGCAGAGTCGCAGCAGACAATTTCGGCTGTGAAGATGTAAGTCGACCAGCTCAGCGTAGTCTTGGGTTTTCTCCTTGCGCTGTAATTTTCCCCAGGGATCACGGTCAAGTACTGACTCAAATAGAGGCAAAGATCCCATGACCACCTGGCTTACCTCTGACCAATCAAACGTAATTTCTCCCAATTGGCCTGTTTCGTTTTTACAGACCACGGTGCCCGCAGCTTCTACAGACCGAAAATAATTCACTTGAAACGTCTGAACCTTACGAATATCAGCCTGATTTACCCAAAATGCAGGCGTTTGCACCGCACAAAGCGATTCACCTAAAAACCGTAGCTCCCCTAAAGCCCCGACCCGATGCAGCCGCCATCCCTTACTAGGCAACTGTAATCGCGCCGTGTACGGATCAATCTGGAGCGTTTTTGCAAGACCCTGAGCAGCAGCCGTACGCGCAGCTTCTCCGGTAACGGGTTCTAAGCAAAGAATGGCGGGTGCTTCGCTATCAGGCCCGAGTCGTGCCGCTTCAAGGGCCGCTTCACGTGCTTGAACTAAGTGGCTTTGCACCCGCTGAATCCCTTGACGGGCCTGAGACATCAGCTTAGGCAAGGCCGCTTTTTGAAGAAGGCGTAAGTAGGTTCGTTCTGCGCCTTCCCACTTCCCGGTAGCCTCCTGATAATGACCAATCGCTAACAAAAGCCAGGGATCCTGAGGATCTTTCCGCTTCCACTTCTGTAGGAGATCTGCTGCTATCTGATAGTTACCCTGTTTCAGAGCCGTTTCAACAAGATCCTGCATTTGATGAACCAGCCACAACCCAGATTGACACCCCCATTGTAGGGAGCATTGCCCATCTCTGAGACTGCCGCAGAACAGGGAAAGATGCGTTATTGGTATGCAGCACCTAAACCCTGCAGCAACTGCATTATGTGTTCGCGGGTATGGGTGGCCATGAGGGTGATGCGCAGTCGACTCGTGGGCACAGTTGGAGGACGCACTGCACTGACAAAAATACCCTGAGCCATGAGCTGCTGCTTGAGGGCCATGACAGTCGCGGCGCTGTGGACTTCAAGACAGAGAATGGGTGATGTAGACGGCAAGCGTTTTGTGAACGGGCTCGGGATGGATTGTTCTGCCAGCAATGCATCTAAACCCACAGTGAGGGTCTGAATATGAGTTTGCAGGCGATCGCGTCTTTCGGGTTCGGCTTGGATAATCTCAATCGCTTTTAAGGCCGCTGCTGTCGCTGCTGGCGTAAGGCCGGTCGTATAAATCCAGCTAGAAGCCCGATTCCGCAAAAAATCAATCAGTTCTGCCGAACCTGTCACATACCCTCCTAAGCTTCCCAAGGCTTTGCTGAGCGTCCCTATCTGAATCAGGGGCCGATGACGGCAGCCCAAATATTCAACTACACCCGCCCCTGATGCGCCTAACACACCGGTTCCATGGGCTTCATCCACAAGCACCATTGCCTCGAAGCGCCCGGCGATCGCCAAAATGTCTGGCAAAGGACAGAGATCACCATCCATACTGAAGACACTGTCGGTCAAAATCAAACAGCGGCGATGTTGGGCTCGATGTTGGGCGAGCTGCTCCTGCAAGTGCTGGGTATCACGATGGGCATAACTTAAAACCGTTGCCCCACTGAGCTTGGCCCCATTAATCAGGCTGGCGTGATTATATTGATCGGACACAATCAGATCCCGTGAGCCAACCAGTGCTGCAATCGTGCCGACATTAGCGAGATAGCCCGAGCTAAAAACGAGTGCATCTTCAGTGCCTTTGAGTGCCGCGATGGCCTGTTCGAGGCGGTGGTGTAAGGGGCGATGACCACTCAGCAGTCGCGAACCGGTGCTGCCAGTGCCATAGGCCTCTAGGGCGGAGATCGCC
>JBHJIP010000215.1:0-4285 GCA_050043365.1 Leptolyngbyaceae cyanobacterium | reverse complement strand
GTCTCGCTGATCTATGTGTTTGTGGATTGCCTTCTGATTGTGCTGGCATCTACTTTGCTGGCTGCATTCTGGTGGGGGCGGTTTTCTCAGTCTTGGAAACTGATCGCGAGCGCCGCTTTTTGTCTCTACATCGCCGACATGTGCTTTGCAGTGGTGGGTGACAACTACCAAGAAGGGGCCTTGTGGGAAGTTTTTTGGACCTTTTCAGCCCTCTTTTTTGGTCTTGGGGCCGTCGTTGAACATGGGATCTCACAGCGATCGCAGCGTTCTCGGCGCTCCTCACGACGACGTAGGGCATGACGGTAACGTCAGGAATGGTGACCTAAGGCATAGGGTAGACGGTAAGATTAACGAACCTTTTCGCAGAGACACCTTCGCAACCGCATGGCATCTAGCAAACTCTCGGACGCTGATAAACAGATGATCTTAGATCTGTATCGTCAGCCAGCGGAGACAACCTCCACCCTGGCAGAGCGTTATGGGGTAAGTAGCAGCACCATCAGTCGTGTACTCAAGCAAAACATCCCTGCAGAAGAGTATGGCCAGTTGATTCAGCAGAAGCGAAGTGGAACGTCGGCAGCGCCCGCACCCCAAAAAACTGTTGCTCCGACTAAAACTGCAAAGGATGCGCCAACCCCGGTCTCTGAAGTCCCCGAAGTGCAAACGGACCCAGTCAATCAGCCCGAGGCTTCTGCAAAGCCGGCGGCACCGATTCGACGAAAGCGCAGTCGCTCTAGGTCTGCAGCCAAAGCGGAAGAAGATCAGGACAAGCCATCAGCTCCTGTGGCAAGTTCATCCCAGCCTGAGGATGAACCCTTTAGTTCTGCAGAGACGTCGCTCAATGATTCGGAAGATGATGTTGAGGCAGCGTCTTCCGCTTGGGATGAAGACGATGAGCCCTTGGCGGATGATGATTATGGCGATGACGATGACTTAGAAGAGGATGAAGACGACGAGGATTGGGACGACAGCGCGAACGCTCAATCCTCCCCTCGTCAAGAGCAGCTTGAGGTTTTACCCTTTGAGCAAGCGACTTTTCAGAAGACTTGCTACCTCGTGGTTGATCGCTTGGCAGAGCTCATCACCTGTCCCCTGCGAGATTTTTCTGATCTGGGTGCCATTCCAGAAGAAGAAGGACAGGCCCGTACCTTGCCGGTTTTTGATAACCATCGAGTGGCTCGTCGTTTTTCTCGTCGTAATCAACGGGTGATCAAAATTCCAGACGCCAGCATCCTTCAAAAGACTCAACCTTATTTGCAGGCTAAGGGGATTACTCGGCTCTTAATTAATGGCCAAGTCTATGCCCTTTCTTAATCCATAACCTGCCCATCCAAAGATTGCTCTGTCCGTCCCCAGCGATATTACTGTCGAAGCGAGGCTCGGAGCGTTTGTAAGAAAGCCTGGAGCACGGGGGAGCGATTTTCTGGGTGCCAGGCGATCGCCAGCTCGACTTCCGGCTTCGGCGGCTGCAAGGGTCGATAGGTTACCCCGGTTTGGAAGAAACTGCGGGCCGAACTGGGCAACAGCGTCACCCCCAGTCCCGAAGCTACCAAACTCAGCATCATCTGAGGGTCGTTGGTTTCTTGTTTCACATTGGGTGTAAACCCTGCCTCTCGGCACCCCGCCAGAATACGGGCCAGCAGGCCACAGCCCTCGTCACTCCGCCCTGTAATCCAGACTTCTTTAGCGAGTTGGGCGAGGGTGAGTTGCTTATGCACGGCTAAAGGGTGGGTTTCAGCAAGGGCGACGATCAACGGTTCTGAAATCAGCGGCTCGATCTCAACATCCTCTGAGGCCAAAATTGGCTCAATGAACCCCAGCTCGATCCGCCCTTTTTGCAGCCCTTGAATTTGTTGGCCGGACGCCAGCTCCTGCACAATTAGCTCTACATCAGGAAACTGGTTGCGAAATTTGCGAATGGTCTTGAGGACCACATCATTGTGAACCGCGCCCTCAAACCCGACGATCAGTTGCCCCGTTTCCCCTCGGGCCGCCCGCTGAGTGGCGCGAACACTGCGATCGACATGACTCAAAATCTGGCGACATTCTGAGAAGAACACTTGGCCCGCAGCGGTGAGCTCGACCCGACGATTGGTGCGCTCCAGCAGCGTTAGACCCAAACTTTTCTCTAAATTCTGGATTTGCCGACTCAAGGGCGGCTGGGCAATTTGTAGCCGCTCGGCCGCCCGCGTAAAGTTCAATTCTTCAGCCACCACCACAAAATAGCGGAGCTGGCGGAGTTCGATATCAGTCGTCATACCCAAAAGGTATCATTCCTTTCTGAATCAGTATTGGACAGTATTATTCTGTGACATTTAAGGTGAATCTAAAGGAAATATTAACCCCCTTTGCAGCGCAATTCATTTCTTTCTTTCGGGGGTTGCTGAGGCACATATTTACCCCTTTGGGGTTGATTTAGAGATGACATTTATCGTTATTTCTAATCGTTTTATGGGTTAGCAAAGAGAGCTGAATTGGGCTACCTCAAGAGCATTCACAAGGAGACGCAACGAAATGACGACTTATCAATATCGTCGACTCAACAAAGAAGATGCCGCTGTACTGCTGATCGATCACCAAGCGGGTTTGGTTTCTTTGGTGCAAGATTATCCCCCTAATGAGTTTAAAAACAATATTTTGGCTTTGGCTGATATTGCCAAGTTCTTTAACCTGCCGACCATTCTGACCACCAGTTTTGAAACGGGACCAAATGGGCCGATTGTGCCAGAGCTGAAGGAGATGTTTCCCGATGCGCCCTATATTGCCCGACCCGGCCAAATCAACGCTTGGGACAATGACGATTTTGTGGCGGCAGTGAAGGCTACGGGCAAAAAGCAGTTGATTATTGCGGGCGTGGTGACGGATGTGTGTGTGGCCTTTGTCGCCCTTTCTGCCTTGGAGGCAGGATTTGAGGTGTTTGTGGTCACCGATGCCTCGGGCACCTTTGATGCCACGGTTCGCGATGCCGCTTGGCATCGAATGAGCGCGGCTGGGGTACAGCTTCTGAATTGGTTTGCCGTGGCCTGCGAACTCCATCGTGATTGGCGCAATGATATTGAAGGGTTAGGTAACTTGTTGTCCAATCACATTCCCCTTTATCGGGGGTTGATGACCAGCTATGCCGCAATGGTCAGTAAGTGAGTTAGAGGTGAGCATCATTCACTCAGGATTGCCCTTAGGATTTCAGAGGATGGCAGCTCGATCTCTATCCTCTGAAATCTCAGGGGCGCTGCTACCCCATCAGCTGTGATCACCCTGTTGTTATGACTGTTTCAACCCACTCAAACGTGACCCACCCAAGTCAACATGTCACCGCTGTGATTACCCATCGAGTTAGGGCAGGCCGCGAAGAGGGCTATGAAGCCTGGATTCACGGTATTTCGGCGGCAGCGCGGGAATTTCCAGGGCATTTGGGGGTGAGTATTTTGCGGCCCCAGCCGGGAGCCTCACCGGATTATGTGATTGTGCTGCAGTTTGATGATTGCGATCGCCTCCAGTCTTGGCTCAAATCCGACATCCGCAAGGACTGGATCCAGCGGGCACAACCATTGATTCAGCAGCAAGAAAACATTCAAATTCTGACTGGGTTAGAAGCCTGGTTTCAGTTGCCCCAACAGGCCAAGCCCTCAGCCCCGAAGCGCTATAAGCAAGCGATTTTGGTTTGGGTGGGGGTGATGTTGGTGGCGGTCTTGGTCAGCCCCCTGATTGCTCCACTGCTAGCCCCATTGCCCCACTACCTGGCCTTGGCCATCAACGTGGCGGTAACGGTCATGTTGTTGTCTTATCTGATCATGCCCAACCTGACTCGCTGGCTGAAGCGCTGGCTATTTGCAAGCTAACGGTGCAAAATTGGCCGTTACGGAATGAGCAGATTAAGTCGATTTAGGACTTGGCGAGATCGCCGCGTTAGCCATCACGATTCCCGTCAAATGAGCAACCATTGATTCACCCCACATTCCGCCCTCTGAATTGTCACATTTAAAATAAAGAGCGCTGATAGTTTTCAGCGTAGCGTTTAGGTATCCCTTATCACCAATAAAGTAGCGGTCCACACGGTAGACCATTTAGGCATTGTGGCGGGCATTGTCGATGAGCTAGGTGTAGTTGAGACCATCAATAGATGTCTTAGCCAGGATCCCCATGAGCAAATCAGCGCCGGAACCGTTGTAAAAGCAATGATTTTGAATGGATTGGGGTTTGCCTGCGCCCCGTTGTACTTGTTTGAGAAATTCTTTGTCGGGCAAGCAACCGAGCATTTGCTAGGACCCGGTGTATTGCCTCAACA
>JBHJIP010000214.1:0-16630 GCA_050043365.1 Leptolyngbyaceae cyanobacterium | reverse complement strand
GGAGAGGAGGATGCTCCATGAGCTTAGTTCTAAGTTGGGGAACTTGAGCTTCTCATGGAGTGCCTCTTTCAAAAACCTCTGTCTCAAATGAGACTCACCTATTCAAAGGGGTTGCAGGACTTTTCTGCACCACTAAGGACTCGAGCCTGCAACACCGCATGGGGCAGGCGATGGGGGCAGACTTTAGTGGCGTCAAAGTCCATACCGATAGTCAATCGGATCAGTTGAATGAGTCTATTCAAGCTAAGGCTTTTACAACGGGACAGGATGTATTCTTTCGACAGGGAGAATATGCTCCAAATAGCACCGCTGGGCAAGAGCTGATTGCTCACGAGTTGACCCATGTCGTGCAGCAAAGTGCCACCGGATCAAATGCCATCCAAAGATTTTGGGGGCTTGGGAAAGCTCTTGGCCTTAAGAAAAAGAAAAAAAGATCGGGTAATACAGCCTCTGGCGTAAAAGTTAGTGACTACCAACAAACCGACATCCCAGCCATTAAGGGTGGAGTAGCCCCTAGCAATAGTGCGGTCTCCCCTAGGGATTGGGGGACAAATCGCGAAGCGCCCGTCAAATACCCTGACTTAAAATCCCGAAGTAAAAGATATAAAGGAGAAGATAAAGATTCGCGGGAGATTACCCACGTAAACGAAATTTTTAAGACACTAGAAGAGTTAGATCAGCAGGGAAAACTTAACATCTCTATTGAAGAAGCCCTACAGCAAGACTTCGGCTGGAGCGCCAAGGAAGTCAAAAAATATTACAAAAATAAAAAGAAGACACGGGTAAAGTATTTGGATAAAACATCGCGCGAACAGTATGAACTTAAAGGTGGCAATCCCCTTACCCAACAAGTAACCGATTCTGATACTGGCAAAGTCTCTCAGCAGCCTTTTGATACCAGTGAGATGTTCAGCAAAGTGGCTGGGAAAGGGTTTGGAATTTATGTTATGAGCCCAGATGGCTCTCTATACTCCCATGCCCATAAAGTAGGTTTATTTCACCACTCTAGCTTCTTGGCGGGACTACCAACGGCAGGGGCTGGTGAAATCAAGGTTATTAATGGCGCGGTTAAAAAAATCACCAATAAAAGTGGACATTACCAACCTAATGACAAACAGATGGCGCAAACCTTGCAGGAGCTGAGAGCGAGAGGCGTCAACTTGTCAGAGGTTGAATTATCTCTAGTAAATGGCCCTAAAGGCATAAGTGCAAATGCTCAAGACTGGTTGGATTCTCCACAAGATCGCAAAATAGCCAAGCTATATATGCATGTAGATCTTGATGCTCCTAAGATGCATCTACTGAGACAACTTATGAGTGGAAATGTAGGCCACGCCTGGGTTTCTCTAGAGTGGAATGATGCTAATATGATTCCACAAGATTTGCCAAAAGCTCATCAAAAACACCTGAAAACAGGGGAAGATCCGTTTGGATTTTGGCCTAAAAAGTTCCAATGGAATGACTATACAGGTTTAACTTCTGATGAGATTTCAGACAAGGTCATACAGGACAACAAAGATGAACACGATTATACAGAGCAGAAGCTGAGATCTCCTGAATTCAAAAAAGAATTTGAAGACAAACATAAACGTGCTCTGACTGAAAAAGACATTAATGATTACTTGGCTGAAGCTATTGAAGATGACGTAGACACGGCGGAAACATGGGGGGGGTTACAAACAGACCTCTCAAACCCCGTTGGGTACAGTACGAACCCATTTGATTCGTATGTGCCAGGGCAGGTTTTACATCCAGACTATATGCATGATGCTAAGGCTACTCAAACTTACAATCTCACGAGAGCCGAGGTAGATCAGGTTCTCCAATATGCAGACTCCAAGAAGAGTGCTGACTATTCTGTCCTTTATTACAACTGCACACACTTTGCTAGAGGAGCAGTTAAGGCTGCAGGGAAACCAGCTCCAAAAGCTGGTCATGCAGGCGTTTGCTATCCTGACAAGCTTTTCAAGAGTATTGAGAGTAATTTCAAAAAAGGCAAAGGAGTCACTTCTTTGGAGGTGAATGAGCGGATGGTTGAAAGGGTTGGGTCAGTACTGTCATCACGCAAAAAAAAGAAAAAATGAGTGTTAAGAACTCATTCCTCACCTCACACTAAATAGATTTAGCTCATACGGTAATTTATCCTTCCAGTCTGATGAGGCTTGAATTCAGCACATGAGCACTATCCTCCATCAAGACCTATGCCTAACTTGAGATAGAAGAACATAAATCATGAAAAACTTAATCAATTGGATTCAGGAAGCTTTAGATCAAAAACAGGGCGTACAGATTCAGCAAAATTTTGAAACGACTCAAGGCTGGATGATTACCGTCAAGGGCACTGTAAAGAGCTTCTCTAAGAGAGATATAGATAAAAGTGGTCGAAATCCTAAATTTGTTTATTTCGTGACGATAAATAAAGAGAAGGCATTTTGCGAGAGCTGTGATTTCGAACTTGGAGAGAAAGTTAGGTTCAGAGTTAAAGAAAAGCAGGTTTTGGCCGAGCTGGGTAGAGAGATAAAGCACGGAGACACTATTGAGGTCAAGAGTTCGGGTATTGAAAGAAATCCTAAATTCTTATCAGTAAGCTCAATAAAGCTAGTTGCTGATGACTAGGTCTTCTTTTGCGAATTACTGTATAAAGCAGGCTTTAAGTTCTGGTTCCATAAAAATTGGCAATGACCAAGATATTTGAACCCACCGTTGCCTTTCTAGAAGCCAACAGATGGGACTTTGTCAAAGACGTTGAAGACAATATCATCCACACCGGATACCAAGGTAGGCATGACAATTGGCAATGCTATGCCCGTGCCCGCGAAGAACAAAACCAGCTAGTATTTTACTCGATTGCCCCAACTAGAGCCCCCATTGAGCGAAGAGAAGCTGTGGCCCTGTTTTTGATGCACGTGAACTATGGGCTAATTTTAGGCAATTTTGAGTTGGATTTGAGTGATGGCGAGGTCCGATTTAAGACCAGCCTTGATATTGGCAATCACAACTTGACCAACAGCTTGATTAAGCCTGTCATTTTCACCAATGTGAGCATGATGGATAAATACTGGCCAGCCATCAAGAGTATTATCGATGGCACCTCCCTTGAAGAGGTCGTTGCACTTCTGGACGAATGGTGAGGTTTTCTGGAAACTGTAAGGATATGGAGCATACACTACGAGTCATTGTGACTGAATAATGCTGCCGCCAGCTTTAGCGTGGAATGGCATATGAGGTCATCTCTCCCTGATGAAATGGAAACTCATGGTGAAGCAATTCCTGGGCTTGAGCTTGATTGTGTTTTTAACTGCTTGCGGTAGCGGTGAGACTGAACCGATCTCAACCGAAGAAACACCAACTGCACCATCTACCCCAGAGACCACAGCCTCGGCCCCTACAGATGCCCAGGTCTCGACTACAGTCGAGGATCTGGTCCCAGGCACCTATTGCTACACCATTGCGGATGAAAACCAGACCGGAGCCATCCGGCTGACCATTGACGATACCGCTCAAGTGCTCGGCGATAGCGGCATTACCATCCATAGTGCTGAGGCTGACTACTATTCGTCCTACACCCAAACGATTGTGGGGCAACTGAGTGGCGACCGTGCCGATGTTGATGTCACCACTTGGATTGAGGGCGATCGCCAAATTAGCCCCGAGACCTGGACCGTGACGACCGAGACCTTAGCCCGCCCCAATGACAGCTTGCAGGCTGCTGATTGTAGTGATGAAGCCGTTGTTAGCCGGTTTGCCAGTTATGACGAGTTAGAAGCCGAGGCCATTTTAGATACGGTTGCCGATCAAACTGGGGAGCGGGTGCAGTTTGACCCCGGCACCAGTGGTACCACCTTAGAAAATTCCGTCATCCGGGGAGAGCGCAACCTTTACCTGCTCGGTGCCCAGGGGGGACAGCTCATGACCCTAGATTTATACGCCCTAGAAGACAATGCCGTATTTGATCTAATTTCACCGAGTGGATCTTTGCTCGCCCAAGAAAGTACCTACGAAGCAATTACCTTGCCTGAAACCGGAGATTACCAAATTATTGTGGGAGGCACCCGGGGCAACGCGACCTATTCCCTAGACGTGGCGATCGAGTAGTTCATACAGGATTCGCAATGCCTCTAATACCCTGCTTCTGCAAATCTGGGAGTCGGTGAGTCGGTTCTACGCTATTAATGATCGCCAAGTTTGCCAGGGCAAATTGAGGTTGAGTTCACGCTTTAAGCCTCAAAATCAAGGGCAAAAAGCACGCTTTCATCGGTGAAGATGGTTTACGCCGACGTTTAAGCATCGCAAATCTGCGTATCCTTCAGTATCCTGTGCGGAGATTCCACGGCTACTGTGAAGGAGTTGCCTGACATGGTGCAAAACCGATATTTATTTATCCTCCTAATGCTGGCAGCAATGACGCTGCCCCCCACCCTGGCCCGTCAGGCCATTTCTGCAGTGACGGTAGCCCAGGCCCCCGACGCGGCAGCCCCTCCTGCTGAGCCTGCCGAAGGCATTGATCCATTTAATGCGAGTACAGAACCGGCTCCGACAGAACCGGCCTCGGCAGTGACAGCGCCATTGCCACCCACCTTTACCCTGCCCGAGAGCCTTCCTGCCGATACGACCCTCACCATTGATGGCTCGGTCAGCATGGCGGCCATTAACCGCACCTTGATTCGCCGATTTGAAGAGCGCTTTCCAGGGGTGACGGTGGTGGTTCAAGAGCAAGGCACTGCCGCCGCGCTGCAGGGGCTTGTTGCTGAGGGGGGACCAGACTTGGCGGCGATTGGGCGTCCCCTAGATGAAGCAGAGCACGCTCAGGGATTCGTGGAGATTCCCCTGAGCCGCGAGAAAATCGCCATCATTGTCGGGGATGAAAATCCCTTCCAGGGGGATCTGACCTTCGACCAATTTGCCCAAATCTTTCGGGGCGAAATTACCAACTGGCTTTATGTCGGTGGCCCCGATCTGCCGATTCGGTTTGTGGATCGCCCTGTTGATAGCGATACCCGTCGCGCCCTCAGCGGTTACGACATTTTTAAGGCGGTTGAATTTAGTACCGGTGACAATGCGCTTACCTTAGAGGCTGACGATACCGTCGCTGTGGTTGAGGCATTGGGTAATGACGGCATTAGTTATGCCATTGCCAGCCAAGTGCTCGATCAAGACAATGTGCGGGTGCTGACCATGGATGGCACCCTGCCCGATGATTCCCGCTATCCCTATTCTCAGCCTAGGGGGTATGCCTACACTGGCACCCCTAGCCCAGCGGCAGCAGCCTTTTTGGCCTTTGCAACCGGTGCTGAGGGCCAGGCTGCGCTAGCCGAAGCGAAATCTGCAGAGGCGGCGGATGTGGCCACCGCCGAACTCCCCACCAGCGTCACCGCCATGCGCCCCAACGGCCAAGGGTTTGTAACGGGCGATCGCGAAGGCAATATCAAGTTTTGGAACATTGACGGCAGCTCAGCGGGAGCCCCCGAAGAAGCCGCCCATACAGGCCCCGTCACCGCCCTAGCTTTTAGCCCTGACGGCAACCGCATCATCAGTGGGGGGGCTGATGGCACGGTCCGCTTTTGGGATGCGGTGGGCAACCCTGTAGGGGAACCGATTGCCGCCCATGGGGATCCGGTTAGCACCCTGGCTGTTTTCCCCGATGGCACTTTTGCCAGCGCCAGCACTGACGGCAGCCTGCGGCGGTGGGACACAAGTGGTAGCCCGGTAGGTGAGCCGATTGCGGCCCATGGGGATACGGTCCGTGCGGCCACCGTTAGCCCCGATGGCCAAACCCTAGTCACGGCAGGTAATGATGGCCAAGTCAAACTCTGGAACCCCGCTGGCACCGCTAACGGGGCCTTTGGCGGTCATGATGGCCCCGTTACGGCAGTAGCGGTGAAGCCGGACAATACCCTGGTGACTGGCGGCGAAGACAGTACCGTTCGACTGTGGGATGGTGCGGGTACTCCCATCGGCAATCAGCCTGCTGCTGGCCCGGTCACCGCTTTGGCGGTGAGTGACGATGGTGAGACATTGGCCACGGGCGATAACACCGGCACCGTGCAGATGCGCAATAGCGACGGCACCCCAGCCGGAGAACCGGTCAGTGACATTGGTACCCCCATCGACAGCTTGGCCTTTACTCCAGACGGGGAGCGATTGGTGGTCAGTGCCCAAGACCAGCCGCCCCAACTGCGCAATCAAGCGGGTGAGTTGGTTACAACAGCTGCGCCCGAAGCTGATTCTGCAAGCGAAACAGACGGCCCATTTGCAAGTCTTCTAGAACGCCTTAAAGCGTTGGGGCCACGCCTATGGATCCTCGGATTTATTGCAATTCTGGGCCTGCTGTTGTGGCAACTTCTGCAGGGGCTCAGAGAGGATGAGGAAGACGAAGAGGAAGACGCGATAGAACCCAGTGGCGATGTAGCGATCCCAGCAGGGGACTCCCTGGGTCGTTTTGAGGATGTCCCCGCTGCCGCTGGGGAAGATATTGATTGGTCTGCCGCCAGCGGTGACGATGTTGATTTTGGTCAAGCAGATTTCGGGCAGGAAGATTCTGGTCAGGCCGATTTTGGTCAAGCGGACTTTGGCCAGGCCGATTTTGGTCAAGCAGACACCGACTTTGTAGCGGAACCTGTGGTCTCAGGTGGGGTGCCCAATGCGATCGCGGCGGTGCCCCCTGCCGAAGCCGCCCAAGGGCTCGATACTCGCCTTTCTAAGGCCAAGACCGCTCTGGGTCGAGGGCTCGAACTGGCTCAGGGGGGGCAGTTGCAAGCGGCTTTAGATGCCACCAATCAGGCGATCGAGTCTGCTGATGTAGAACGCCTCAAGGCGCTCGGGGCGGGCGTAAGTCTAGCAGGCGTTGGAGCGATTATTGCCCGAGGAATGATGCGTCGCGGCGGTATTTTGACCGCCCTCAAGCGGCCTGAAGATGCCTTGAGCAGCTACGATCGCGCCCTACAGCTCGGTCCGAATGACCCTGATGCTTGGGTCGGCAAGGGTAACCTGCTGCTGAGCCTGGGCCGATCGGATGAGGCATTGTTTTGCTTTGATAAGGCGATCGAACTCAAGGCCGACAGCGGCGCGGCTTGGCGCGGCAAAGCCCAGGCCCTGCAGCAAATGAATCGTATGGACGAGGCCCAATCGGCCCTCAATCGTGCAGAATCCCTGGGACCAGATCAGGGTGAACCCACTTTTGCGCCCCTTCAGGGTGGAACCGGTGCTGCTGTGGTGGGTGGCGCTGCGGACACCTCAACAGGGCTAAGACCTGATCCGGTTCCAGCGGATGCAGGGGAGGATATCGACGCGGATATACCCGCAGAAGCAGATATGCCCGCAGAAGCAGATATCCCTCCAGACTTGCAGGCTGCCCTAGGGCATTTGCCGGACTTCGCTGATACGCCTGATTCCGACAGCCCAGACGCGCCACCCATTGATGTTCCAGAAGAGGTCGATAGCCTTTGGGTAGAGACCGACGATGAAAGCTTTGACGATGAGGATGCCACCATCATTCAAGCCGGGTCTGGGATACCGTCGGTGCCGGATCAGGGCTTAGGGGATGACGACACGATTGCCTTCAGTCTTGATGACGAAGATGCCTTCAGCTTGGATGATGATGACGAAGATGCCTTCAGCTTGGATGATAATGAGACCCTTGGATTCTCAGCTCAGGTGAATGAGGGCAGTGAGGAGAGTGACCGTGACACGGTTGGGTTTTCCCTCGAGCTGGAGGATGAAGTCGAAAGTCTTGCCCCCGACAGCTCAACCGATTTTTCACTAGAACAAAGCGATCTTGATAGCCTTGACACTGCCTTTGACCTGGAAGAAGGGCTGGTCGATTTTGCAACAAAGCCCACCGAGGATGACGACTTTAATGCGGATGACCTAATTGTAGGTACAGCCGAAGATGATGATCTGAATCTAGATCTGGGTAACGATGGGTTTGAAATTTCCCTCTCTCCCGACAATGACGAGGGTTCGGCCATCAACCTCGCTAGCGAGCCGATTGATTTTGCCCTAGAGGGGGGGGATGGTACGTTCTCTGAAGCAGATCTGGCCCTAGAAGGGATTGATCCCAAGACCTTTGCAGAAGATACCGCAGACCTCTTTGCTGATGCGGTGTCGCCACCGCCCCCACCGCCCCGTCGCCCCGCTCCGCCGCCTCTACCCAACAACCCCAAATTAGAGGGTTAATGAGTACGCCCTTGGCCTAATACAGGTAAGGTCTAAGTGCCAGCACCTGATGGTTAGGGCCGGTCATCCATTAAAACTAGGATCCTTGTGGTGCAACAGTTTCAGCCCCTAGCAATATCATGGAAACGGGCGCGGTAGTGCTTGCCCAGCCAGGCTTTCATTCGGTGTTGATGGCGCACCCGAGGCCGCTACCATATTCAAACAGACCTTAAGGACAGCGCTGGAGAGGGCGGTTATGCCAAGCAATTTAAGTTGGGCTCAGCGGAGCTTCCAGAGTCGCCACTGGCGATGGCTGATGGCACTTGTTTTGGCGGCGGTGGGAGCGATCGCCTTCTCCGCCTGTAACCCCAGTCAATGGACCACCACCCCTGAGGGGGTGTCTCGGATTGTATCCAGCACCCTCAGCGACCCCAAGACCTTTAACCCGATCCTGAATGATGAATCCCCCAACGTCTTTCTGTACACGACCCGAGGCTTAGTCACCCAAGATGGGCTAACCGGCGAACTGGTCCCGGAGCTGGCTGAATCTTGGGATATTTCTGAAGATGGCAAAACCATTACCTTTAACCTGCGAGAGGGGCTGAAATGGTCTGACGGTGAGCCGCTGACTGCCGATGACGTGGTCTTCACCTACGAAGAGGTGATCTTCAATGAGGCCATTCCCACCAGCAGTCGCGATGTGATGCGCATTGGCCCTGAGGGGTTACTGCCATCGGTGACGGCGATCAGCGATCGCGTTGTTCAATTCACCCTGCCTGAACCCTTTGCGCCGTTTTTACGCACTACCGGCGGCGACATCCTGCCTGCCCACGTGCTGCGACCGACCCTCCAAGAAAAAGACGCTGCCGGAGATTTGCGCTTTCTCTCCACCTGGACCACCAGCACCGACCCCGATCTAATCGTCTGCAATGGCCCTTATCGTATCCGTCAATATTTGCCAGGGGAACGGGTGATATTTGAGCGCAATCCCTACTACTGGCGAAAAGATGATCAAGGAGAACCCCAGCCCTACATTAAGGAACTCATCTGGCAAATCATTGGAGACACCGATAATGCCCTCTTGCAATTCCGATCGGGCGGTCTCGATCTAACCGGGGTCACCCCTGACAGCTTTGCTTTACTCAAGCGGGAAGAGGAGCGCGGTAATTTCACCATTTATAACGGGGGACCCACCACAAGCACGATGTTTTTGACCTTCAATCTCAATCGTGCCAGCCGCAACGGTAAACCCCTTGTCGATCCGATTAAGTCTCGCTGGTTCAATTCCGTGGCCTTCCGTCAGGCGGTCTCCTACGCCATCGATCGCCAGACCATGATCAACAACATTTACCAGGGACTGGGTGAGCCCCAAATTTCGCCGCTTTCGGTGCAGAGCCCCTACTATGCCTCCGCTGAGGATGGGGTGCGCACCTACGACTTTGACTTGGAACAAGCCCGCACCCTGCTTGAGAGCGATGGCTTTCAATTAAATGACGCAGGGGAGCTATTGGACGCTGACGGCAACCGAGTGCGTTTCACCCTGATTACCAACTCCGGCAACAAAATTCGCGAGTCGGTGGGCGCACAAATGAAGCAGGACCTCGCCAAAATCGGCATTCAAGTCGACTTTCAGCCCATCGCTTTTAATACCTTGGTAGACAAGCTCACCGATAGCCTCGATTGGGAGGCCCATATCTTGGGCCTTACAGGCGGCATTGAACCGAACAACGGCGCAAACGTATGGCTTTTGGATGGGGGTCTGCACGCTTTTAATCAGCAGGCTGGGGCGGGTCAAGAACCGCTAGAAGGTTGGCAGGCAGCGGAGTGGGAAGCTCGAATTGCCGACCTTTACATCAAGGCAGCTCAAGAGGTGGATGAAGAGGCCCGCAAAGCGATTTACCTCGAAACCCAAAAACTCACCCAGGAATATTTGCCCTTTACGTACTTGGTAAATCAGCTCTCTCTCGGTGCCGTTCGCAACACCATTAATGGGCTGCAATATAGTGCCCTGGGCGGCTCCCTGTGGAATATCTATGAGCTGACGTTAACCCAGGAATAAGCTAGGGGCTGTGGACAATCAAGGTCAGACTTCCTGATATGAGAGGGTTACACTAGCCTGATTCAGTAAAACGGGCTCACGCCCATCCCGTCAGGGTTTCGTTATTAATTGTCCACGCGCCCTAGAGCAAAGACGATAGGCTAATCCGAATTGTGCAACCGTTGTGAACCCCTTGGATATTGCTGAAATTGCCGCCCAATTGGCGAGTGCCGATAGCAAAAATCGGATTACGGCCCTGCTCGAACTCCAAAAAGAAACCACCCCTGCGAATGCCGCCTATCCCTTAATTCAGCAGGCTCTGCAGGATGGCAATACATCGGTGCGGGGCATGGCTACCTTTGCTCTGGGCATCAAGAAAACCCCTGACAACTGCCAGCGGTTGGTTCAAGTCTTAGAAACTGACCCGGATTACAACGTCCGCGCCATGGCGGCTGGAGCCTTGGGCTACCTCGGTGATACAACTGCTTTTGCCGCCCTGCGCCATGCCTTTTACGAAGACACCCATTGGCTGGTGCAGTTCAGTGCGGCAGTTTCCCTCGGCAATCTGAAGGAAACTCGGGCGATCGCCGTGCTGCTAGAGGCCCTTAGTAGCGACAATGGCCTCCTCCAGGAAGGGGCGATGATGGCCCTGGGAGAGGTGGGAGCCGTGGAGGCGATCGATGCGCTGCTGGCGTTTGTCGATGCAGACAGTTGGCTGATGCGCAAACACCTGGCCGATGCTCTAGGAAATCTACCGTCGGTTAAAAGTCAGTCGGCGCTGCGATTTCTGATGAAAGATACCTCACCCCACGTGGCTGAGGCCGCCCGCTTCGCCTTAGCTCGTTTGGAAGGGGAACACAACGTGGGGGCTATGTTAGGTTGAGGGCACCTCAAAGTGCGAACTATGGTTGCACAACCCCAAGCAGTCTCTTCAACAGCCATTTTCTATCCCGAAAGTGACGGGCAACCCATGGCGGACAATACGCAGCAGTTTCGATGGATTGTCATCCTCAAGGAGAATCTAGAGATTCTGTTCGCAGACCAGCCGGATGTGTTTGTAGCGGGGGATTTACTCTGGTATCCGGTGGAGGGCAACAGTCGCCTCTGTCAAGTGCCAGATGTGATGGTGGTGTTGGGGCGATCGAAAGCAGATCGGGGCTCTTAT
The DNA here is from genome assembly GCA_050043365.1 of Leptolyngbyaceae cyanobacterium. Classification (GTDB taxonomy): domain Bacteria; phylum Cyanobacteriota; class Cyanobacteriia; order Phormidesmidales; family Phormidesmidaceae; genus PCC-6406. The sequence continues at coordinate 5,273 of JBHJIP010000214.1, read as the reverse complement.
CAGCAGTGGAAGGAAGAGAATCTAGCGCCGCAGGTGGTGTTTGAGATTGTCTCCCCCAGCAATACCAGCCTGGAAATGAGCCGCAAGCTGCTGTTTTATCAGCGGTATGGGGTGGAGGAGTATTACCAATACGACCCGGAGTTAAATGATCTGGTGGGCTGTCAGCGGCAGGAAGGTGCCCTGGTGGAAATTGAGCAGATGCAGGACTGGGTGAGTCCTCGGTTAGGGATTCGGTTTGACTGCACGGCAGAAACGCTGGTGGTGTATGGCCCGAATGGGGAGCGGTTTCTGACCCCGGTAGAGTTGGCGCAGCAGCGGGACCAAGCGTTGAAGGCGGTTGAGGCAGAGCGGCAGCGGGGCGATCGCTTAGCGGCCCGCCTAAAGGAACTGGGGGTAGACCCTGAATCGATTTAATCAGTTGCACAGCAATGAAGTTTGCGTATCCCCTATTTTTGGCTGCACACTGGGCTAAAAAGGGTTATGAGTGGGGCGTTTTGCTTTGGGAAGGCGAAATCAGTGGGCGGGGCTGGCGTTAATGCTGTGGTTGGGGCCGGTGCCTGGATGGGCTGCACCGGAAACAAACCGCGCCCAATTACTGGCTCAGATCGGCCCGACCACCGTGACAGGGCAACTCGATGAAACTAGCCCCCTCCTTGAGGATGGCAGCTATTTCAATATTCACAGCTTTGAGGGAGCGGCTGGGGAGCCTATTCGCATTGATTTAGTCAGCGAAGACTTTGACGCCTACCTGTTTTTGGTGGGACCCGCTGGCATTGTGGCCCAAGACGATAACGGGGGCGATGGCACCAATGCGTCTCTTGCCGTGATCCTGCCTACGGATGGAACCTATCAAATTGCGGTTAATGCTGGCGCCGGAGAAACAGGGACTTATCAACTGACTTGGCGAGTGCCGACCGCCGATGCATTGGCCCAAGCCCAGGCTTTGCAACGGGCAAATCAGTTGGATCAACAGCGATTAGCGCTGTATGAAGCCGGTCGCTACGGCGAAGCGATCGCGATCGCCCAAGAAGTGCTAGTCATTCGCCGTGAGCAATTGGGAGAGCAGCATTATGATGTTGCCCAAAGCCTCAATAGCCTGGCCTTGTTATACCGAGCCCAGGGCCGTTATGGCGAAGCCGAACCCCTTTACCAGCAAGTGCTGGCCATTGTGCGAGAGCAACTGGGAGAGCGCCATTCTGATGTTGCCGTGAGTCTCAACAATCTGGCCCTGCTCTACGCTGCTCAGGGCCGCTATGGCGAAGCCGAATCCTTCTATCAGCAGGCCCTAGGGATTTATCGAGAGCAACTGGGAGAGCGCCATCCCTTAATTGCCCGCAGCCTCAGCAACCTGGCCCTGCTATACGAGACCATGGGCCGCTACGCAGAAGCCGAACCCCTCTACCAAAGCGCCCTAGACATTTATCAAGAACAACTGGGCAATGACCACCCCAATGTTGCCGAAACCCTCAATAACCTGGCCCTGCTGTACGCCGCTCAGGGACGATATGAAGCAGCCGAGCCCCTTTATCAACAGGCGCTAATCATTTATCGTCAACAACTGGGCGATAACCATCCCAGTGTCGCCAGTGGCCTCAACAACTTGGCCTCGCTGTACACCGTTCAGGGACGCTATGCAGCCGCCGAGCCCCTTTACCAAGAAGCCCTCGCAATTTACCGCCAACAACTGGGAGATCGCCATCCCTCCACCGCCAATAGCCTCAACAACCTGGCCGAGCTCTATCGAGCCATGGGTCGCAACGAAGCCGCCGAACCTCTTTACCAACAAGTCCTTGACATTTCCCGTGAACAACTGGGCGAGCATCATCCCCTCGTCGCCACCTATTTCAATAATTTAGCCGTCCTGTCCGTCGCCCAGGGTCGTTTGACGGAGGCGATCGGCTATCTCACCCAGGGGCTCGACATTGAGGAGTGGAACCTGGCGCTGAATTTGGCCACCCTCACCGATACCCAACGCCAAGACTATGTGGCCACCGTGTCAGGGTCGACTAGCTTTCCCCTGTCGCTGCATCTGCAATCCCCTGCCCCGCCCGCCGCTGCGGCAGAGCTCGCCCTAACCACCCTGCTGCGCCGCAAAGGTCGCCTCTTGGATGCCGGAATCAACAGTCTGCAAGTGCTGCGCCAAAATCTTACCCCTGCCGATCAGGCCACGTTAGATGACTTGACCGCCCTCTATCAGCAACTGGCCACCCTGACCTTCAATCGTCCTGCCGATCTCACCCCCGCCCAGTACCAAGCCGAACGGCTCCGGCTAGAGACCCAGGCCCGTGCCCTTGAGACCGATCTGGCCCGTCGCAGTGCGGCTTTTCGCGCTGAAATACAGCCGGTGGAACTCGCAGCGGTGCAAGCCCAGATCCCCACCGATGCCGTCCTGGTCGAATACAGCCGCTACCGCCCCTACGACGCCACCAATGCTCAAAACCCCTGGGGTGCAGAGCGCTACGCAGTCTATCTGCTGTTTCCCGATGGCCGCATTGAAGCGACCGATCTAGGGGAAGCAACTGAGATTGATGGGGCCGTGAACCGACTGACTGAGCAGTTGCGAGACCGGAATGCTTCCCCTGCTAACGCCCGTGCCTTGACAGCCCTGGTTTTGGATCCAATCCGGGCCTCCTTGGGGGACCGTGACCACCTGTTGATCTCCCCCGATAGCCAACTCAATCGCATTCCCTTTGAAGCCTTACAAGATCGGGACGGCCATTACTTAATCGAGCAATACCAAATCAGCTATCTCAATAGTGGCCGTGACCTGCTCAAGCTGAATATCAACTCGCCCAGCACCGCACCCGCAGTGGTGTTAGCCAATCCAGACTACGAGCAGGCTGCCGGTTCTCCGCGCTCGGTGGCAGCGGGGGCTCCGGTCGCGGATGCTTCTGGCCAACGCTCGACTCAACTCAGACAGCTGCGAGTGGGTCCCCTGCCTGGTACGGCCAGTGAAGCCGAGGCGATTTTGCCGCTGCTGCCCAGCGCCATGGCACTGACCGGTGCTCAGGCGACGGAAAATGCCCTCAAGCAGGTGCAGGCTCCGAGAATTCTGCATATCGCCACCCATGGTTTCTTTCTCGAAAATGTGGTGCGGCCAAACCTTGAAAACGGCCGGGGTTTGGGTGTTGTGGCCAGCGATGAGCCGATTTCCCAACCCGCTGTGACCGCAGAGAATCCGCTGCTGCGATCGGGTTTGGCCCTAGCGGGATTCAATGGGCGGGCGAGCGGTGATGAAGATGGGGTGTTGACGGCCCTAGAAGCGGCTCAGCTCAATCTCTTGGGCACGCAGTTGGTGGTGCTCTCGGCCTGTAAGACGGGTCTGGGGGATATTGCCAACGGCGAAGGGGTTTACGGATTACGCAGAGCCTTTGCCATTGCCGGGGCCGAGACCCAATTGATCAGCCTCTGGCAGGTGGATGACTTCGGCACCCAAAGCCTGATGGTGCGGTATTACGAAAATCTGACGGCGGGGATGGGGCGCAGTGAAGCGTTGCGTCAAGTGCAGCTAGAGATGATTGCAGCCGGTGGAGAATATAGCCACCCCTTCTATTGGTCGGCGTTTGTGTTGACGGGGGACTGGCGATCGCTGGAGTAACTGAAATCATGATGTGAAGACGTGGACAATCCCAGTTAAGACATCCGAGAACAGTTAGCCAACTTAGAAATACAAAAACAGACGTCAGCGCAGCCCGGTGCAAAGCTCAACTAACTGACACGATTAAAATAGAGCAAGCCCTCTCTCATCTTTTGTCGCTATGTTCACCACCACCGTTACCGACACTGGGCAAATCACCCTGCCAGAAGAAATTCGGCGACATCTCAAGCTAACTAGCGGTAGCCGGGTCGAGTTCGTGGTTGACGAAGATGGTCAGGTAAAAATCTTTCTCCTCAATGTTGCTGTAGAAACCCTGTCCGGCATCCTGCATCGGCTCAATACCTCGCCCGCCACCCTCGACGACATGGCGGCCGCCATTGCAGAGGGAACCAATGATTGGGCTTGATACCAACATCCTGATGCGCTATCTCACCCGCGACAATGAGTCACAATGGCGACAGGCTGCCGACCTGATTCAGCAAAGCCAACCCTGCTTTATTGCCAACATTGTTCTCTGTGAACTGGTTTGGGTGCTCAAAGGAGCCAGCTACCGTTTTCAGAAACAAGATATTGCCAGCACTCTGGATGCGATGCTGCACAGTGCCGCATTTGAATTTGAAAACCGTTCAACAGTCGCCCAAGCCCTTCAAAGATATAAACAGGGCAATGCTGACTTCTCTGACTACCTCATTAACTTTTTGTGAGTGCGTCTGGGTTAATGCGTCTGATGGCGCGGGATTACGAAAACCTGACGGTGGAGTTGGCGCAGCAGCGGGATCAAGCGTTAAAGGCGGCTGAGGCAGAACGGCAGCGGGGCGATCGTTGAACAGCGCTGTTGCAGGAGTTGGGGGTAGATCCTGAATCAATTTAATCGGTTGCACAGTAACGAAGCTTGCGTATCCGCTATTTTTGGCTGCACACTGGGCTAAAAATGAGCGTCAGTGGAGCATTTGGCTTTGGCAGGGCGAAATCAGTGGGCGGGGCTGGTGTTAATGCTGGGGTTGGGGCCAGTACCTGCCTTGGCTACACCAGAGATAAACCGTGTTCAATTGCTGGCTCAAATTAGTCCGACGACTGTAACTAACCAGTTGGATGAAACCAGCGATACGCTCGATGACGGCAGCTATTTCAATGTCCACACCTTTGAGGGAACGGCTGGTGAGAGCATTCGCATTGATTTAGTCAGCGAGACTTTTGACACCTATCTAATTCTGGTCGGGCCTGATGGCAATTGGATTAATGAAAATGATGATGGCGGCGATGGCACAAACTCCCAATTGATCCTAGCTTTGCCTGAGAGTGGCACCTACCAGATTTGGGTCAATTCCTTCAGTGCTGGAGAAACGGGCAGTTACACCCTCACCTGGGAAAGTGCCACTGCCGCAGAAGCAGAAATTGCAGAGTCGCTACAACAGGCAGCCAATCTCAACCAGCAGGCCTTTGCCCTCTACCAGGCAGGGCAGTATCAAGACGCTGAACCCCTCTTGCAGCAAGCCCTGGCCATCCGGCAGCAGCAGTTGGGGGAGGACCATCCTGCTGTGGCCCCCAGCCTCAACCACCTGGCAGAGCTCGGAAGAGCACAAGTCAGCACTCCAGTAACAGCTGGATAACGAAAGCAGTCAAAAGATGGAAAAAAAATATCGCTCAGGTCGGGGGGGGGCTTGCGTGAAGGTGC
>JBHJIP010000213.1:0-6905 GCA_050043365.1 Leptolyngbyaceae cyanobacterium | reverse complement strand
GCGCCCTAGATAGCTTAGCCACGGTCAACCCGGCACAGCAGTTGATCATCATTGGATATGCTGCAGACTCGGTCAAAACTGCCCTTGACCACCGCCAGGGCCTGTCCTTCGTTGAACAGACCGAACAACTGGGCACCGGCCATGCCGTTCAACAGGTAATTCCCCACTTGCAGGGGTTCGAAGGGGATCTGCTGGTTTTGAATGGGGACGAGCCCCTACTGCGCCCCAGCACCATTGAGCAGCTCTGGGCAGTGCATCGCGAGAATCAAAATGAGGCCACCTTACTGACGGCGCAATTTACGGACCCTACGGGCTATGGCCGCGTATTTTGTGACGACAACCATGTGGTTACCGAAATCATTGAGCACCGGGACTGCACAGAGGCCCAGCGCCAAAACCGTCGCATCAACGCCGGGGTTTACTGCTTTAGCTGGTCTGCCCTGGCCAAGATCTTGCCCCACCTCAAGGCCGACAATGATCAGCAGGAGTACTATCTCACCGATGTGGTCAAGGATTTGGCTCCAGTGATGGCGGTGGATGTGGCCGATCCACAAGAAATTCAGGGGATCAACAACCGTAAGCAACTGGCCGACGCCTACAGCATTTTGCAAAACCGCATTAAAGAGGACTGGATGGCGGCTGGGGTCACATTGATTGAGCCGAGCACCATCACCATCGACACCACCGTCACCCTGGGTAACGATGTGGTGATCGAACCCCAAACCCACCTCAGGGGCAAAACGACCATCGGGGCCGGGAGTCGGATTGGCCCGGGTAGCCTGATTGAAAATAGCCACATTGGCGATGGGGTGACGGTGCTGTATTCAGTGATTAGCGACAGCACCATTCAAGCTCAGAGCCGCATTGGCCCCTACGCTCATCTCAGAGGGCAGGCGACTATCGGGCAGAACTGCCGCGTGGGCAATTTTGTGGAAATCAAGAAATCGACCCTGGGCGATCGCGTCAATGCCGCCCACCTCTCTTACCTGGGGGATGCCACCCTGGGTGATCAGGTCAACATTGGGGCTGGCACGATTACGGCCAACTACGATGGGGTCAAAAAACACCCGACGGTGCTGGGCGATCGCACCAAAACTGGAGCAAATACGGCGCTGGTGGCTCCTGTTACCGTGGGGCAAGATGTCACCATCGCGGCGGGGTCTGTGGTGACAAAAGATGTGGAAGACGATTGTTTGGTGGTGGCCCGCGCCAAGCAAAAGACGATTCCCGGCTGGCGACCTAGGTCCACGGATTCTGAAAACGGATAGTTTTAGGACTCATGCAGCCCCCTTAATCCCCCCTCACGTAGTGTGCTCGGAGGGCGTAATCCGAGTCCCTACTCCCCTAGAATCGGGGGTTGGCGAGCCTCGGAAATCGCCACCTCATTTGTTGAAACCGGCTGGGCGATCTCCACCTTGATTCGTGCCTCATTCGGAAGATCCACCGGCACCCAAGAGATATGTGAGTCTGGTATCGTCATTGGTTTGAAGTCTACTCGCCTGTGAGTTTCTTCTTAAACCCTACTCGCTAAGGCAACCTAAGCAGCACCTTCAATATTTGGAGCAAAGACTGGTGTGCTCTCTCTAACGCCATTCACCTTGCAGCGTAAAGGCTGCCCAGTTGTAGGGGGTTTGCCAGCGGGGTTCGTTCCACATGGAGATTTGGGCATCGCGCAGAGCTTCGGCAGGACGCATGGGGTCTTCGGGATCGAACATGCGCTGGTAGAAGCGGTTCATCAGTTCTCGGGTGGCGTCATCACGGACACTCCAAAGGCTTGCCACCACGCGCTCTGCCCCCGCATCAAACAGGCCATTGGTGAGACCGGTCATGCCTTCACGACCGATAAGGCCTTGGCTGAGACCAGTGCGGCAACCGCTAAGGACAACTAGTTCTGTAGCGGACAGATCCATCTCGTTAAATGCGTAAGCAGGGGACAGCAGTCCGGGTTGAATGACTCCCTCTTCGTTAAAGCTAGAAAGCACAATACCTGAACGTTCTGGAGCATTGCTATTAAAGATGCCGTGAGAGGCAAAATGCACAATACGGAACTGACCTATTTCAGGACTCAGGGCAGATTCTAGATCAGCGTCATAGCCAAAAAAGTTTTGAACCTTATCAGCAGGAATCAGGTTGCCACTGATAATTTCTTCAAGTTCCTGCTCTGTTTCAGGAAGCTCGCTATAAAGCACTTCCACATTTTCAAGATTCTCTGGGCTAAAGGGTTCAAATCCTTCGGCAATTTTGACCTGCTCAACCCGATCATCCTTATGGTTGAAAACTGGATTGGCAAAAAAGGCAAGTTCTTTAGTTGGTTCGGGGCGGCTAGAAACGTTCTGACGTAAATTCACTAAGGCTGATAAGGAAGGCTGGTGGATAATCTCATGCTCTAGGAGCAAAGGAGCATAAACGGGAGCGTATTCTCCAGCCAAAGCATTGTCAGATGGGGACGTTTCCGGAGCAGGATTAGGTAAAGCGCTGAAGGGGAGATACTGAAGAAATCCATCTGCAACAATGATTAGTCTCTTCTGGCCCAACTGGCCTGAGATTGGACCTAGGAGCATTTTGCTAAGCTCTTGGCCTGTAGCTTCAGTAGATTGAGGCCGTACTCGACCGCTCGGCAGCGTCAGAAACTCATAAAACTCTTTGGCTTTAGCTTCAATATTTTCTCTGGAATCAAGTTCAAAGGTTTGCAGCGGGTAGCCTTTCTGCAGAACCCACAAATAACTCTTTTCCTCCCCAAGAAAGTATTCGAGAACTAATACATCCTCTTCAAGAGCATAATCTTGAATCTCGCTGAGTGAAGCCAAGTTTTCAATGGGCAGCAAATCTTGTGAAGGTTCTAAATCTTCTATATCTGCTTCGACTGCAATATTCCGAAGGGCATCAATCCCTAAAGAACGAGCCCTTTCACTAGCCTCAAGGGCAAGAATATCAAATCCTGAAGAAGGGTCTTTTTGATATTGAGCCATCAGCAAATCAATATATAGCCCAAAATATTTTTGTCGACATGAGAAGTAATCAATTGTACTAGAACAAGGTCTCTCATCAAAAGAGAAACCCGATCTAGTTAATTCACTCCAGGGATTTTTAGGAGATATTTCAAACCTGCCTCCAAGTCTTCCATGGCTTGGGATTCCGTAACCATAGAGCATGTTTACGGAAAGAAATCCTGATCCGCCAGACAAAGAGTTTAAGGGGAATGAATATTCACTTAGTGAAATACCTTCCTTAACATAAGATATCGCACTCTCAATGTTGCCTTGTATTTGTTCGGCGCGAGCAAGCCCGTAATATATTTCTGCTTTCTCGGCCCTTTCAAGATAAGAAAAACTTTTGTTTATCTCCGAATGTAGCGCTAAAGAATCTACATATAAACCCTCTGCCTCTAGAGGCTGGTTGTTTTCTAAATATAATCGAGCTAAACTTAACATCGCATCAAGTCTTTGAACCTTTGGGGCCGCCTCAACATAGCCTTCAAGAAGGCTTGCAAGAAATTCATTTTCTCCCTCAAAATATGAATAATTTGGAATTTCCAATATGTCTGTAATGTCGGCAATCTCTTCCATCAATTCTTCGGCTGATGTCGGGGCTTTTGAAAGATTTTCAATGGCAGAGAGGTAAGATGAAATCGCATTTAGATACTCACCTTCTTTGCTATAAGCATCTCCTTGCATCTTTAGGATGAATCCCCTAAGCCACCCAATCTTTTTAAACAAAATGTCTTCTTCAGGCCATTCTTGAAGAATATCTTCTGAAATTCTAGTGACACGATGGCTCTCATTCTGATTTGTTTCTCTTGATGCGTAAAACAAATCAATTAAGTTGGGTCCATTTATGTCAAGCCAAGCAGAAAAATTTGCAGCGCTTTCGGAATCACCCAAAATTCCAGATTCATCTAAAAAACCTATAAGCTCACTGTATAGCTCAGACAGTACTCTTCGATCATCTAGCGCTCCGACGTCTTCTGCGGGCTCTCCAGCAGAGTGACTACTAATATCAGTGGCAAATATCAATGACAGAGCTCTCGTATAATTTTCTGTTATTCTTAACAGTTCAATTGAATTCGAGCCAGTCACACGCTGATAAAAATGGCTAAAGGATCCTGATAAATTAGAAACGAAATTCCCTATTTTCTTGTTTACAAGAAGAGATGCTTGTTTCAGGTAAATTCCAGCTATTTCTTCTTCATATAAATCAGAGGAGATAAAGCTTAGCGCTAGCAGCCTTGAGCTGTTGGGAAGATCTTTTATAGTTGACAGCAATGTATCTTTAAAGTCGATGGAAAGATCTAGAAAAGGATCGGCATCTTCACTTGAGTCTCCATTGTCTGAATCACGTTTTGAAGCCCATTCACCAACAAACTGATTTGTCATCATCTCCGCATTTTCAGAAAAACTTGAAAGACTTTCGTTTAACTGAGGAGAGTTGACCATGTATATAGCTTGCTGATAGTCACCCAGAGAGCTATAGGTTGAAGTCATGTCTAATAGCGTCGCCGCTTCAAATAAATGAGAAGCAAGTAAGAGCAATTCATATAACTGATCGCGAGAGTCCCAAACATGCCACTCCTGTCTCAAAAAATTATGCCCACCCTCTCCAAAGGCAAGTTGCCAATTGGTTGTGTTTCGGAAAAATCTAAAAACTTCAAGAGTTCCATAATAATTCTCTAGTGTTTTCTGAGGATTTCCAAGCTGACGGTATGAGTCTGCAATTTTCAACCAGGTTAACAGCTCTAGCACAGGCTCACCCAGATCTTGAAATACAGCTTTCGCCTTATTTAAATTCTCAATAGAAGAAGAATGTCTGCCTTGACTTGAGTAAGCAAGAGACAAATTATTTCTGGTTAATGCTTCTTCTATTTCAAGATTGTTTTCGGTATAAAAATCTAGCAGAACCAAATATTGGTCGATTGCATTTTCAGGCTCACCACTAAAGTGGTGCTGAAGCGCAGCTCTAGCAGATTGGAGCAATGAGTTGTTTTGTAAAAGACGTGTGTCTCTGCCCCCAGGGCTTATAAGTGACAGTTTCAGGAAGCTTTCTTGAGACCCAACTTGAGTCTCGATAGAAAAATCTTGATTTAGACCACGTAAATTCTCTTGCGCATAACTAAAAGTTAGAAAAGGAGCACCTGAAAGGTTGAAACCCACTCCACCACTTGTTGTTTCTGTATTACGCTCCACCACATTAATGACCATGGTTACATTGCGGGGATTGTCAGCTCCTGGCTCTAAGCTGAGGTTGATGTCATCAAATAGCCCCAAACCAAAGACGCGCTGCAGGTCAGACTGAATTTGATCCTGCTGGAAAATATCGCCTGCTTGAGTTTCTAGCTCACGGGTAATGATGAATTCGCGAGTCCACCCTTGAATCGGGTTACCGTTTTCATCCTCAGCCAAGCCCTCTTCGCTGATATAACGGATTTGGATATCCTCAATCACCCCCTCTGCCACCACTAGGGTGACAACCCCATAGGGAGAAATTTCGGGGGAGGCAATCACCTGGGCCAAGACATAGCCGTTTTCTTGGTACCACTCATTGAGCTCGACGATGCGGTCTTGGAAGGCGATCAGGTCAATGATTTCGCCATATTGATCGGAGAAAATCTCATCGACGACTTCATCAGGCAGCGCTTCATTGCCAGTTACCTCTACCTGAGTCAGCACCGGGTTAGGCTGAACTTCAAAGGTAATTCGTGGCCCTAGTGGCGTATCCTCCGGTAGGGCCCGCACGTTTGCAAAAATACCGATCGCAAAAATATTGTTGATGTCTCGCTGCAGCTGCGATCTTGTAGTGGTTCCTCCAGCTTCTGTACTAATGGCGTCAAACACCACGTCTTCTAAAGTTCCGTCCAGCAGTTCACCCTCTGGATCTGTGACAGCCACCTCTACAATAAGAACACGAGTTTCTTGCCCGGGATCTCCGGCTTCTGAACTTCCTTGAGCAAGTAGGCCAAAATCGTCTGAAACAGTTCTAGCTTCAAGCCCATTTAGAATCGAGTCAGCGCCAATACCAAAGCGATTCGCGCCAACCGAAAAGCTATAAAGACTGTTTAATCGAGAGGCAATATCCTTCTGGACTTGGGCCTCAACAATATCATTCAGCGCATTGGTCGCCTGAGGGGTTAAAAGCAAGGCTAAAAATACAGGTAAAGATAGAGAGACTTGTTTTGAGACCCAAAATACTTGGTTTAGGGCAGGCATAAGATTCACTCTCAAAATAGATACTTCAGCTAAAACAACAATCAAGAGCTAGCGAGATAGTCTAATTCAGTCTCGTTCACAGTAGTAGGCTCACTGCATGATGCAGCTAAATTAGTGAGCCTAGACGATTGTGAGTAAATTTGGCAGATCAACGTATTCCAGCGGGGTTCAAACTGTCCTGGATCTTCTATTCTCAACTGGTTTAGCTCATTGAGAAGATCAAACCAATACAAAGAATCGCCATCACCTAAATAGTCTCCTTCAGCAGAAATGAGACGTACAGGAGCCTCTGAAGCACCAATATCAACTCTGTGAAGCCAACCATTAACTGTGGCATCCCCAGAGCGATTGGCTGTATTGCAAATTATCGAAAAAACCCACCGATAAATCTCTCCAGCCACCAATGGGTTTTCCGTTTCTGGCAAAGTGTATTCCACCAGTCCCGGCGTACTGGTTATGGCAAACGTATGTTCGTAAATAATGTTCTCCTGGGAATCAATTAAAACGAACTCTGCTTGCTCTTCCCCATCACTTGGGTAAGGGACATAAAACCACCAGGTCGGATGCCCCTTAGTGGTGCAGAAAACTTTTCAGCATCTTAGTCAGTCTCACCATGAGAATCTGATCACCTTGTTGAACTCTATGCGCTGCTCTAAAGCAAGCCGTTTTCGTTGAGAAGCATAGGCCTTAGGTGGACTTTTACTG
>JBHJIP010000212.1:0-28039 GCA_050043365.1 Leptolyngbyaceae cyanobacterium | reverse complement strand
CCCAGTAAAAGTCCACCTAAGGCCTATGCTTCTCAACGAAAACGGCTTGCTTTAGAGCAGCGCATAGAGTTCAACAAGGTGATCAGATTCTCATGGTGAGACTGACTAAGATGCTGAAAAGTTTTCTGCACCACTAAGCCCCTCAACCTAACAGGAGTAAACAAACTCATCCTGAAGTTAGGTCCGAGCGCCCCGCGCCTCTTCGTGCAGAGAGGCTTTAACAAGAATGATGTTCAACATCCTGATGCTGTTACTTCAGATGACACTGCAGATTATTTTTAATGTGGTGTCGCTTTCATGCAAGGTGTTGTACCGGCTAGCAGTTTTGCTAGTGAATGCCTATCGAGACCGTCCTCAGTTGATTCAAAACCAAATTTTAGTGCCGGGAGATAATCGCCCAAGATTGCCGTCTCGAGGCGATATCCATGACTATCGAGGGCTAGCAACGACGGATGAACTAAGCTCGCTCAAGCAGGGAGGCATTAGCCTGGGCCGCTATCAACCACCGGGTGGTCGACCTCAAGGACAACTCTATTTGCCTACCCAGTTTCTCTATCAACATGCCGTTGTGGTTGGTCCAACAGGATCTGGTAAAACTGCAGGAATTATAAATCCCTGGGCGATGAACTTACTGGGTGGCGGGAATAGCGTCGTCATGGTGGATATTAAGGGGGACTTGATGCGAAGTCTTGGAAAACGAGCTCTACACCAAGGCTATAAGGTGCTTTATTGGGATATTTCCCGCCCCAATCAATCCCTTGCATGGAACTGGTTAGATGGGGTCAAAGATTATAGAGACATAGAGGCAGCGATTGTCAGCATTATGGGCCGAGAGAATACCAACGATTCCCATCTCTTTTTCACCAAGCGAGATCGCCGTTGGTTGCGTGCTCTGATTAATGTCGTCAAATCAGTCTATGCAGAGCATGCTAAGCCACGTGATCTTTATCGCCTTATTGCTAGCCCAGAACATCTCAAAGGCCTATTTGACCATTATCCTGAACTCGTAAACTACCAGGACGACCTACGTGATCTGTTAGACTTCAGCCCCGATGAGCAGTCCCGAGCCGTCAGCGGTCTCCTAAATGAACTCCATCTATTTACGGTGCCATCTATTGAGCAGAGCACCGGGCACAGCGACTTTTGCTTGGCTGATCTTGACGTACAGCCTACCTTGCTGGTGATCGGAGCTTCTCTGGCCGACGCTAAGGCAGCAGAAACGTTCTCTGGGCTAATGCTAAGCCAATTATTTAACCATGTATATCGACGCCTTGAGCATAGCGGCCAAGATAGCCAACGCTCGATTTATTTTCTAATTGATGAAGCTGCTCGGCTTAAAACTCGTATTGACTACGAACAGGTACTTTCCATAGCCCGTGCCGCAAAAGTTGGTGTTTGTTTGGCCCTGCAAGATGTGTCTCAGTTGGGAGATGAGCGCGCAGCTTCTACTGTATTAAGTAATTGCCACACATTCGTCACCCTCCGTGGAGTATCGGCAGCTACAGCCCGCTACACAACATCACGATTAGGGCAGCGGGTCGTTCAAACTGTAAATCTGAATCATCACAGAGGCCCAATGGAAGCCATTGGTAGCCGGGGGAAAAGTATTGGAACAGAAACTGTGCCCGTTTTGGGAGAGCGGGAAATTATGCATCCCCCGTTTCAGTCTTACTGTGCTTTGGTACATATGCCATTCATTTGCTCAAAACCATTTTTTGTCGATTTGACCCAAACAGATTTATCATGACGCGTTTGCCTTTCAGGTTCTTCTAAAAGAACTGGCCTTTTTCAATAAACTTGAATTTTGGAGCACTACAAGTAATTGGGTTTCTCATATCGACCACATCATGCGCTGGACATCCTGCATCAATCAAGATGTCAGCCGCATTTCATAATGGTTCGTCTAGTGGTAAGGACATTCAACTTCACAACCAATGAAACCGCCTAATCCTAGGCCACCTACGCCGAACCAGCCCAAGTTTTCCACCGACCTAGTTACAGCGCTTGGCATAAGCCGGAGATCGGAAACACAGGGAAAACACACTAGACTTCTTGGGCGTTGTTGTATCAAGCCAGTTGTCATCAAGACATGGGATGTTAAGTCTCAAGCCCTGTCCCAAGCATTGTGATGCAACCTCAATACCGAATCCGCAACTGGTCTGAATACAACGCCGGTTTGAAGCTTCGAGGCAGTCTCACCTTTTGGTTTGATGAATCAGTCCTGGCATCTTGGCTGATTGAGCAACCTAGTGGTAGACAAGGAGCCTCCATTTTCTACAGCGACCTAGCCATCGAGACTATGGCTACGGTAAAAGCGTTGTATCGACTGGCTGGACGACAATGCCAAGGGTTGTTGATATCCATCTTCGAGTTGATGAGCATTGACCTGCCGGTGCCGGACCATAGCACCCTATCGCGTCGGCTTGGTCAACTTTCCATTGAAATGCCGGTCCGTTCCCAGCAGGAGTGCCGTCACGTCGTCATTGATTCGACTGGGGTAAAAGTTTACGGAGAAGGAGAATGGAAAACCCGTCAGCATGGCGTCAGTAAGCGTCGGACCTGGCGCAAATTACATCTCGGAATCGATGAAGCAACAGGAGAGATTTTGGCGGCAACGGCCAGTACCAACAACATTAGTGATGGTGAGGTGTTACCGGATTTGCTGAATGCGATTGAGGATGACATTGAGCAAGTTTCTGCTGATGGAGCCTATGACCAACGCAAGTGTTACGACGCCATTCGAGAGCGGCAAGCTAGAGCAGTGATTCCACCACGCAAGGGTGCGAAGATCTGGCAGCATGGCAACACCAAGGCAGAACGGCATCATCGCGATGAAAACTTACGTCGTATTCGCAAAGTTGGACGTAAAGCCTGGAAACGAGAGAGCCACTACCATCGACGTTCTCTGGCTGAGACCACCATGTTCCGCCTGAAGGTCATCTTTGGTGGCACCCTCAGTAGCCGCACGTTTGATAATCAAGCGGCGGAGTTATTCATCAAATGTGCGCTGCTCAATCGCATGATTCACATCGCTAAACCTGATAGCTACAAGGTTGAAGCTTAATCAGCAAAGACGCGGACAGGGGATACTTTGAACGCTTGGCCATACATGCAACAACGTCGACTTCTTGCCAAAATTAACCTACGCAAACTGAGATTCCCCTGCATCCCTCTTGTCTAAAACCTTCTCAATGTGCTGCATCAACTGCTGTTTTCCCTCCTGACTCAGATGATGCACAGCTTTAATTAGCTTGTTAAACGGAATCGCATCCGCCGCATCCTCAGAGCGACACAACCTCGACATGATGGCATCCTCGATCGGTCGCTGCTGTTCAGTGGGCGTGACTTTTACATACATGCGACGCAGCGTATCTGCCTTGTGCCCCATCATGAACGCCAGAGAACGGACTTCTGTATCTGAGAGCCCCTCCTGATATGCCCATGTGGCCCAGAGATAGCGCATCGTGTGTGGCGTGATCGCCTTGCCAATCAACCGATGAGCATTAGTCTGAATTGTGTAGAGATAAGAATATTCAGAGTATGGCAAGCCGGTTTTGGGACTGACAAACAAAAAACCTACCCGCCAGGGCACTCCATCCACATCCGTCACCACTGTATCCTCAGGATTGAACTCCGAGCGCCCTGCTGAGACCCAATTGCCCATTGTGTTTTGATATCGCGGATTCGTTCCCTGATACAGCTTGCTACTCCACGACTGGGGCCACCATACGCCCTCTAGATATTGCTCCACATAGTCGTAAAGACAAGCCCGATCAGCAAACCGACGATTGGGGATAATCGTTCGATGAATGCCCATGCTTTTTCGAGTCTTCTGCTCCTGCACCTCCCGCACCCAAATACCTTCAGGGTAAGGCTGTCCATTCAGTTCATAGGTGTGGTGCAGGAAATTGTCAGTTAGCTTTCCCGTCATACCTCGCTCTCTCACTTCATCAGGTGGAATCGGGTAATAGCAACCCTCTACTGGCACCGAAGCGGGCCTAGTAATTGGGCAACTCAAGGCAATCTTCAAACTGCGATCTACCTGCTGCCGTAGTGGTGGTATCCATCCCATCATTGCCACCCGCAGATACTGCTGATAACGATGGGCAATCCGCCTCGGAGACCGCAGCTTCCGGCTATGAGTGCGGGGCCGACAGTCCTGACGCATCGGCTCTAAAACACCTTGCTGAAAGACTTCCAAGGCTGTTCTGCCCGGTGGAACTTCCGGCCATTTTTCCTTCAAGCATGCCGTCTCCATAGACTGCTGCCTTTCGTTGACCGCCTCTTGAATCTCGCCATAGGCTGCTCGCAAGGTCTTAAAAACTGGTAGTTGATTGTAATCTTCAGTGAGCGTTACCCAGTCGCTATAGAGAATACGACCCGCTGCCTGCATATGGACGAGTTTGGCATGCCAAGTATGGGGGCTGAAGGCCCGCATCTCCCGAAGTAAAAAATCGCGATAGCCACAAATGATCTCTTCCAGTTCCCTCTGTTTTTTGCGCCAGAGCCGGTCTTGCTGGCGGGGAGACAGTTCTTCCCATTCTTCCTGATCAACGACAGGGAAAAGATGTTGGGGACCCAGTTTTGCTAAGGGCACGTTATTGTAACGGTGCTGCCATCCAAGGATTTGACACCATCCACGGGTATACATCTTGATCGTGTAGGGAGCAATGGCTGGAAACGTTCGTCCAGGTTGATTCGGGCGCGTCAAAAAGCGTTGAGCCTTCTCGTACCAGGCACTCAGCTCAGGATTCATCTCCTCTGGCCTAAGCGCATAAGCTTTATAGATGCCCCTGCGCGAGGTGAGATTTATCTTGTTAATAGAGCCATGGCCATGGAGCGACGGGGGGGCACATTGAGACGCCATTTCCGGGGATATAGGCGCTCCAGGCCAATACCCAGCTTGTTCAGCCCAGGCCAACCACTGGCGCACTCGATTGCCATAGGTAGTGCGGCTGTGGGGGCTAAGGGAGGACTGAGGCAAACATTTCTCGAATTCAATGCGGGCTCGTGGCAATCGATTAATCGAGCAGGTGGCCATAAAGGTGGTTGCTTCTAGCTTGACCACCTTAGTGAGTTTGCCTTGCGACACAGAGAATCCCAAGCCCGGCAACAACAGTCGAATTAGACCTGATTCTGTCTCACTAATGAGTTGTAGTGCCCGTTTCCTAGGCAGTGATGTTCGTTTTGCCAGGCAAAACTGTTCATGAATATCTTTAAGGGTTTGAACTTTCTGTTCCACAATATAAATCCTGAGTGAAATTCTTGATTGAAGCGTTTTTGCGTTCAGCTCATATGCCATAGCTAAGCGCGTAGAGGATGGCATTTTTGAAGCCTTTAGACGTCTTTATTTTTGAGCAAGAATTTATTGTGCAAATCTATTTTATCATTAGTATCTTTCCAGTATTACGGCAATAAAGCACAGTTCTTATACCTTTGCTAAAGCACTGGTTTTAAAGAGATCCAGGGATTTTGAAGGTATTGAAATCAATAAATCTTTTTCCCACTAACAATATTGATCTAGCTGTTAATAAAAGCTGGAATAATTAATCTGCAAGGGTTTCTGATATATATTGGTCTGCTTTGACATCTATATCTGAAAGGTCGCTTTCAGCCGAGAAGGCATTTTCAATCGCTAGAGATAGAGCCTCTTCAGGCAGTTCATTAATCACCCGTAATGCAATTTCCATTGCTTCACTGCGAGAGGGCAAAGCAAGGGAAGTCTGGAATAGATCTGCTTTTGCGATAGCAGTATCAGTGAGAGAGACAGAGCGAGGTAGCTTCTTCTCATCGTAAATATTGGGTTGATTACGACGACCTTTTTGCTTTCTACGTTGAGGCAGTAATGAGCTGGTGTATAAAGGTTTGGGCATGATGTTTCTCAAAAAAATACGGGAGCCGACTAGCGTCCTTGCCAGTTGGCTCCCGTCAGGGTTACCTAAAATATTTGATTAACTTAAGCCTAACGTGTTTTTGACGAGGGCATTTAGCTTTTAACAAGCATGTAACATTTGTGGCTTAATAAACGGCTCTTTTAAGAGCCTTTTTTGTCATACTTACCACGCTGGTTGAGGCGTCTTTTGCCTTTTGCCCACGTTTCAGAAGGACGATGCTTCTTAAGACTAGGCTTGTGAGTTGCAGACTGCTCCTGTTTCCATATCTTACAAAAGAGCTTTTCATAAGCGACCAACTGATTTTGGAGCCAAGAATCTTGTTGGCTCAGTAACTTCCAGGCAACTTGTAAATCTTGGAAAAGGCCACAGCTTTTATCGATATATTTCTGTGATAGTTCCTTGATCTGCATTTTCTCATCTGATGTAATCTCTCTTTTTTCCCTAGTCTTTACCGAGATGGTATCTCCCATTTCTCGTCGCTTTAATGTTGCAAGTTGTCCTAGTGGTTTCGGTTTATCCTCAAATAGAGGCGCAAAGCAAGCTTGTATTTCACTGTTGGCAACTTCTTCAATCAAGGTCGTATAGAAGCTGTAGATGTCGTTGTGGTTCAGCTTAAAGCGAGGATCTTTTCGGCTGAGCTTGTGGAAGGCCTCTTGGATGGCATCCCATCTTGCTAAGAGCACTTCATAAAGAACTTGAAAGGCATGGGCGTAATACCAAATCTGCTGATGAGCCCATTCATCTAAATTATCTTCTGAGCTTTCTAGACGTTGCTGGAGCGGATCAATGTCTGAATCAATGGCCAGAAAACATTGAGCGATCGCCATGTAATCATTACGCAATTCTGCCCATCGCATCACCTGGTCCCAGGTGCCTCGTCGGGCGTACTTCTCTGCAGGGCAATGGGTACACATGAAGTGAGCCAAGCGCTCTTTTAGGTGAGCCTCTGGGGAACCGTTCCCCGCAATTCCCGCTGGATGAGGCTGCATTAAGAATTGGGTCAGAGTTTGGTCTGGATTTTCGGGATTGGGGAGTTCACGATAAAAGACTCCGCAATATCCAACCGGAATAAATGACCAACCTAAATCAGCATCAAGGGGCTCGTCTATTGGAATCCCGCATTCTTCCATGGCAATACATCCTGGGGGAGAAACACACTCATATAGTTCAAATGTCCTACATGGGATGCCACATCTTAGTAGATTTAGAGAAGCCTGGCTATGATTGGGCACGCGCGTTTGTCTGAAGGTCGGAATGCTCAATATCAGCCAACTGGAATCATCGTTGTGGGAAGCAGCGGATCAACTTAGGGCGAACTCCAAGCGAACAGCGACGGAATATAGCAAGCCGGTATTGGGACTGATCTTTTTACGCCATGGCACCAACCGCTTTGAGCAGGTGAAGGCCGAAATTGAGGCAAACCTACCATCGCGGGGTGGGCGGACGCGGGCGATTACCGCTGATGACTTTCGGGGTAAAGCAGCAATCTTTTTGCCGGAGCAGGCCCACTACGACTACCTGGCGACACGGCCCAAGACGGCAGCCATTAACGAAGCCGTTAACGAGGCGATGCGGCTGATTGAGGCCCAGGTACCGATGCTGGTAGGGGTGCTGCCGAAGGAGTACGGCGACTTTGACTATGAGCTGCTCCACGACCTGCTGCGGATTTTTGCGCGGGATGAGCTGAAGACCGCCACAGGGGATGTATTCGGGCGGATTTACGAATACTTCCTCAGCAAGTTTGCGATGACCGGGGCTCAGGAAGGGGGCGAGTTTTTCACGCCACCGTCGCTGGTGCGAATGATTGTGAATGTGATTGAGCCGCAGCGGGGGGTGGTGATTGACCCGGCATGCGGCAGTGCCGGAATGTTTGTGCAGACGGGGCATTTTTTGGAGGATCGCGGCGATCGCCCCACTGATCGCGTCACCTTTTACGGGCAGGAAAAGTCTGAGAGCAATACCCACTTGGCGAAGATGAACCTGGCGGTGCATGGGCTGGATGGCCACATTCAGCTGGGCAATACCTTCTATGACCGACGGCAGGAGCTGGTGGGGGCTTGCGACTATGTGATGTCGAATCCGCCGTTTAATGTGGATCTTGTCAGCCCAGAGCGTATCGCCAACGATGCTCGGTTGTTTACAGAGAAGAAAATCCCTGGCATCAGCACCAAGACCAAGGCGGTCAGCAATGCCAACTACCTGTGGATTCAGTATTACTACAGCTACCTGAATGAGACGGGGCGGGCGGGATTCGTTATGGCCAGCTCAGCATCGGATGCAGGCCATGGAGAGAAGGAAATCCGCCAAGAGATCATCGCCACGGGCCATGTAGATGTGATCATCGCTATCGGCACCAACTTTTTCTACACTCGATCGCTGCCCTGTACCCTGTGGTTCTTTGACCGGGGCAAGCCGGAGGCCTTGCGTGACAAGGTGCTAATGATTGACGCCCGCAATGTTTACCGGATGGTGAGCCGCAAGATTCGCGACTTTACTGATGAGCAGTTGCAAAATCTGACGGCAATCGTCTGGCTGTATCGGGGGCAGCCCCACCGCTATTTGCGACTGGTGTACAACGACCTAGTGGCAGCAGACGCGCACCTGGGCCGTATTGAGGCGACGCTGACACCGCTGGATGAACCGCTAACGCAACTGACCCAGGCGCTGACAGCGTTTTGTGGGCAACTTGCCCCCAGTGATGAGATTGCGGCGGAGAGCATTGAGGCGCTGAAGATGGCGCTGACGGAGCAGGCGGCAGCAGTGCAGGCGTTTACCACCGCGCGAACGGAAGCGCTGGCGGCGATCTCGACCTATCAGAGCTGGATGCAGACGGTGGCTCCGGCGGCACTCGCTCCGGCGGGGGATGAGAACGCACCGCTGGATGAAGCGACGGCGGGCCAGTTGGCGACGAATGAGCAGCAGTTGGCCTGGGCGGAGCATTTTGGCGCAGTCGTTCCGGCATTAAAGGGGTTGCAGAAGCAGTTAAATGAGTTGCGGAAGCTGACCTTACGGGCGATGGATGTGGCGGCGAAAAAGCTGCTCGCTCGCAAGTCGGAGGCTTGGAACAGCAAGGAAATGCGGGAGTGGCAGACCGCGCTGGAAACGGCCCATGAGGCCGGTCTACACGGGATTAAAGAGACGCTGTACACCTTTCAGCAGGTGCAGTGGTTACAGGAGAAGTTCCCGGAGGCGGCGCTGGTGGATGTGCCGGGGTTATGTCGGCTGGTGATGCAAGCGGAGATTGCGGAGCAGGATTACAGTCTGACGCCGGGGCGCTATGTGGGGGTGGCTCCACCGAGTTTTGAGGAGGATGAGGAAGCGTTTGCGGAACGGATGCAGGTGATTCACTCTGAGTTGGCAGAGTTGAATGAGGCGGCTGTGGAGTTGGCCGCGACCATTGCATCTAACTTTGAGGGGTTGGCTCTGTGAGTTGGAAACAAACTACTTTAGGAGAGCTTGCCGATGAATTAGGCGGCGTTGTGCAAACTGGACCGTTTGGCTCTCAACTTCATCGCAGCGACTACCAGGAGTACGGAACCCCTGCGGTAATGCCTCAGAACATCGTGGGTGATCGCCTAGACACTAACGAAATCGCCCGTGTGGATGACGCGATGGTGCGTAAGCTCTCTCGTCATGTTTTACAGGAAGGAGACATCGTTTATCCTCGCCGAGGCGATCTCAATAAGCGAGCCATTGTTACTGAACGAGAAGCTGGTTGGTTATGCGGAACAGGCTGTCTGAAAATCAGCTTGCCTGAAGGTGTAATCATTCCAAAGTTCCTCTTCTATTACCTCAAACGCCCGCAGACGGTTTATTGGCTGGAGAACAATGCTGTTGGAGCAACCATGCTCAACCTCAGTGCATCTGTGCTTCGCAATGTTCCTATTGAATACCCTGCTCCTCTGACTCAGCGAGCAATTGCAGATACGCTTTCGGCTTACGACCACCTCATCGAAAACAATGATCGCCGCATTGCCCTATTGGAAGAGTCGGTGCATCTGCTCTATCGCGAGTGGTTTGTGAATTTGCGGTTTCCGGGAGGCGATAGGGGTGTTGGGGGGGCGACCTCTGACGGCATCCCCAATGGCTGGGAGTCCATGCCTGTCACCGAAGCGATCCATTTCAACCCTAAAACTCCAGTTCAGAAGGGAGAAATCCGCCCATATATTCCAATGGGCTCCTTGTCTGAAAGCTCAATGATTATTGAAGGAATTGAAACCCGAGCCGTCGGGGGAGGCGCTAAGTTTAAGAGTCAGGATACCTTACTAGCTCGCATTACTCCCTGTTTAGAGAATGGCAAGACAGCTTACGTTTCCTTCATGACTGACGATGCAACCGTAGCAACTGGTTCTACTGAATTTATTGTGATGCGTTCTGCCAAGGTTAATCCTCGCTGGGTCTACTGTTTGGCGCGCTCCCACAACTTCAGACAACATGCCATTAACAGCATGTCAGGTTCAGATGGACGACAAAGAGTTAAGCCAACAGCCTTTGAAAACTACGAAATCCTTTTGCCCCCACCCTCTATCCTGAGGCAATTTGATGAGCAGGCTGAACCAGCTTTTTGCCAAATCAGCACGCTGACTGATCAGAATGAAAAGCTAAGAGAAGCGCGCGATGAGCTGCTACCTCGATTAATGAACGGCAGCATACCAATTTAGTACTTAATTTATATATCTTGGAACAGCTATGTCTTCTAGCAGGAGTATCATTCCACCACTTGGTCTAGCAGGCATTTCTTTTGCCTGTGTTCTAGCTATTGCAACGGCTCCTCACTTAGATGCAAATGTCGCAGTCTCTCGATTTGCAGTCGGCATTCCGCTTTCAATTGCAATTAGAGCCATACAACAGATTTTGGCTGACAAAAATCTTTCTGAATATACCGAAAAATTATCCAAAAACACCTTACTATTTACAGAATTTGTCAGCTTAGTTATTTGTATAAACGGTGTTTACCACTTCCTTAAAGCAATTTCCCCTGAACTTTCCGACCTTTTTCTCGCTGTCTCCCTGGTTAGTTATATTGCTTCAAGCCTATACTACTCAGCGATTTTAGCTGCTTCAAAGTTCGAGAGGAAAAACTTGCGCGACTTCAAGAAAAACAACAAAAAGCAATTTGGAGACTATATATCTACTTGTCATAAGCTTCATTCTACCCGTAATAGAGAAAAGCGTTTCGGGCTTCATAAACCGAGAGACTTTCCCAGCACACTATTTAAATTTAGAGTGAAGTGGAGCGTGAAGAAGATTCTCAATAAGATCTTTCTACGTTGATGTTTAGAACGTTTCTCTGCTGATAAGGAGTCGTATTGTCTTGCAGCGGTTGAGGAGCTTAAAATATGGCAGTCTTCAGCTTATTCGACCAAGTACTACTCATCCGTTTTCATCCCTCCGGCCAGCAATGTAGCTAAGGCACGAAAGATCTGCCTGAAGCCGAGCATTCATCGTTAAAGTGCTGGAGCCAGGAGAAGCATTCCTCATTAAGCCCATTTGATTACTTGGGCACCTTGTAGGCATTCATCAGACTGGTGCGCAAAGCCGACACTGCTGGAACTTTTCGCAAACTCTAGGTTGTTAGGTGTCCGTACCGATCAGAGACAGTTGGTAACCCAGGTCAACCCCCTCTACTGCTTACTCAACAGCATATCCGACGCTTTGCTAGCGGAAATGCAAAACTTCGCATCGTTCCTCCGGCACAGACAGCAACAAACTACTATCAAGGCTTCGTGTTTCCCGTCAGCTCTATGGGACATCAGTTGCCAGACGCTCCATAGGTTTCGATTGAGCGGCCAAATTTAAGGGTTCTGTAAACTAAATGCTTACAATAAGCCCAAATCCTTGTGCCGCAGGGCTAAGCTGCTAAAAGCAATCTTCCCTGTAGACTACCTCTAGTCGAGCCATTGCCTGTACAGCAATGACTCTAACTTATGCATCTATCAAAAACAGGATTTCCCAATGAGTTGGATAATAGAGCAGTTCTTTAGCCTCGCTTATGATCTTTTGACTGGTCAGGCTACTAACTCTGAAAAACTAATTGCACTAATCCCTTTAACATTAATAGTTGGAATTCTTCTGGCATGGAGACAGATATGGGATGTAATAGTACGTCTGAGGAGGAGAAGCATTCGTTTTGCTCGCATCCAAGAGTTTGACTCAGAAGTTTCAAAGAAACGCGAGAAGATAGAGCGAGTTGTTGATGAAATTGAGGGCAAAATCTACGATTTAAATGCGCAAGCATCCTTGTTTAGGAGAAAAAGGGATGAGGCGCTTAAACGATTGAGGGCTTTAACTGCAAAGATTCACAATAATAGCGAGCTTTACTCCTTAAAAGAAAATATTGATGACTTAAGCGAGACGCATGGAGTCTCTGTGGACACCATCAAAGAAATCAGACAGCTTCTAGACCAAATAATTGATGTCAGTAGAGGTGAAGAATTACAACGTAATGCAAGAAGCTTAGGCCTAGGACATCTTGCCGATGCCCGAAAGCAAAGAGCTCTTAATAATTCTCGAAAAAACAGATAGGAAATTGCGGAGAATCACTCAGATGCTCATATTATTTGAAAAACAAGTTGATCGGTGTGTTTTCAAAAACCACTAAATAGATTAGCTATTTTTTCAAAGCACTTTTCCTCTAATGGTGTCTGAGAATTCATCCTCGCACTATTAAAGGTCAAGAGGTATAACTCGTAATCATCTGAAGCCAGGGTCTCTGAAGGGCTTGCGGAGATTTCACAGATCCCCCACTTATCCAACAGCTCAGTATCCCCTAGATCAAGACAATAACCCACTATTTTTATGTAGGTCTCAATATCATCCTCTATTTTTCCATGAGTAGGAAAAGGAGGGGTTTCCTCAAAAAACTGATTAATGTGAAGTTTGTATTCATCTCTATTGCTATCGAGATCTTTACTTAATTGACTTATCTTGTCTTGAAAACCGTTCATGGCACTCAATAACGTCTTTAAGTTATCTCGAACAGGTTTGGGAAATTCCGCAAATCGATCATGTGTAGCCATGAGACAACCTTGGGTGCTTTAGAATAAACACCCAAATATTCATCAACTGGCCATAGAATCAGGAAACCTCCCAAACTCTGGCAGAGCTTCCAAAAAAACTAAATACTCATGCTCAACATTTCGGACTTTGCGAGAGAAACGGATTGGAAAGATACAGCCCAAAACTAGTACATAAGCATTATAAGTACATGTATTCTATATGCCAAGTTATTCTAGCTATCTGTTAAAGCATGCAAACAGTTGAAGCGTTGGCGATTGGCCTGGAAGACCCTCAAGCGTCAGAATTGCGTTTGTTTTAGGAGGTTTTGGTGCTTATTCGGGAACTTTTACTTCAGATAGTGGTTAATTGACATTGCCCATCATTGTTGAATTGGTTTACGAAGTGCTTCTGCTCAGAAGCACTTCGTAAACTAGCTGAATAAGCCTTGGCCTCAAGCATGAGTGCTGAATATTCCGAAGACATCCTCGTTCAGCAAACTGCAGCCGACTACTTTGAGCAAGAGTTGGGCTGGGACACTATCCTGGCTTACAACGACGAAACCTATGGTCCTGGCAGTACTCTAGGCCGTTCCGATCAGACTCAAGTAGTACTCTTGGACCGATTGCGACAGTCGTTGATGCGCCTCAACCCTGGCCACCCTGTCAGTGCCTACAACGACGCTATCGAAGCCTTCACCACAACCAGCGCCAGCAAAACCCTGCTGCAAACTAATGAAGACTACTACCGTTTCATTCGTGACGGCATTCCTGTTAGATATCAGACCGATAACGGCGATTTACGTCAACCAACCCTGCGTCTGATCGATTTCGAGAATCCTTACACCAATGATTTCTTGGCCGTCCGCGAACTGTGGATTCAAGGCGAAATCTACCGTCGCCGCCCCGACATCATCGGTTTCGTTAACGGCATTCCCCTCCTCTTCATCGAACTCAAACGCACCAGCCGCAACGTTCAGGTCGCCTACGAAGATAACTACACCGACTACCGCGACACCATTCCTCACCTGTTTCATTACAACGCCCTGGTGATGCTGAGTAATGGCATTGACGCTCGGGTCGGCACCCTCACCAGTCCCTTCAAGTTCTTCCACGAATGGAAACGCCTGCAAGAAAACGAAACTGGCCGGGTAGATTTCGAGACCATGCTCAAGGGCATCTGCAACAAGGCTAATTTCCTTGACTTGATGCAAAACTTCGTCCTGTTTGACCGCAGTAGTGGCGAAACCGTCAAAATCCTTGCTCGCAACCACCAGTACCTCGGTGTCAATCTCGCTTTTACCGCCATCGGCGATAGACAAGCCCGCCAAGGTCGCCTAGGGGTGTTTTGGCATACCCAGGGCAGTGGTAAGTCCTACTCTATGGCCTTCCTGAGTGAAAAAGCCCTGCGCAAATTCTCTGGCAGTTTCACCTTCGTCATCGTCACAGATCGCCAAGAACTCGATAGCCAGATTGTGCAGACCTTTACCGGCGTCGATGCGGCTCGTGATGACTCAACCCAGGCCACCAGTGGTGAGCACCTCACCCGCCTGCTGCAAGAAAATCACACTTACATCTTCACGCTAATCCACAAATTCAACCAGCCGGGAACTGTTTATTCTCAGCGCGACGGCATTATCGTCTTCTGCGATGCGGCCCACCGCACCCAATACGGCACATTGGCCGACAACATGCGACGCGGATTGCCCAATGCTGCCTTTTTGGCTTTTACTGGGACCCCTTTGATGGCTTCCGCCGAAGACCAACTCACCCGCGATGTCTTTGGGGATTACGTCTCTACCTACAACTTCAAACGGGCTGTGGATGACCACGCCACCGTGCCTCTCTTTTATGACAACCGTGGCGAGAAGCTCTCTTTCCGCAACAGTGAAGGTAAGGCACAGTCGGTTTCATTTTCCCAAGAGCTGAACCAGCGTGCCGCTGCCGCAATTGCCAGCCATGCTCTTAGCGAAGAAGAGGAAGCCCGTCTAAGACGGCGACTTGGCAGCGACTATCTAGTGCTCACGGCTGCACCTCGCCTAGAGCGCATTGCTCAAGACCTGGTGGCCCACTACACGACTCGCTGGCAGACGGGCAAAGCCATGCTTGTCTGCCTCGATAAGCCCACCACCGTCCAGATGTATGAACTAGTCCACAAATATTGGCAGGTGGCAATCTCAGAGCAAGAAACCCGCCTTGCCCAGGCCACAGACGATCAAGATCAGATTGAACAACAACGGTATCTCGACTGGCTCACAGAGACCGAATATGCTGTCGTCATCAGCGAAGAACAGAATGAAGTCAAGACTTTTCGTGATTTGGGACTCGACATTCAGCCCCACCGGGCCAAACTTAAGAGTCGCCACCTAGAGGAAGATTTCAAAAACCCCAGACATCCTTTCCGTCTCGCTATCGTCTGTGCTATGTGGCTAACGGGGTTTGATGTCGCTACCCTGGCCACCCTTTATATGGACAAACCCATGAAAGGGCACACCCTGATGCAAACCATTACCCGTGCCAATCGAGTTGCGGAAGGGAAAAACAATGGTTTGCTGGTGGACTACAACGGCATTCTCCGTAGCCTCCGCGCTGCCCTTGCCACATATGCCAATGCTCAAGACGGTGATAGTGGTACCCAATCCGACAACACTGATCAGACAGAAGAGCAGGATGAAGGGACAAAGCCTTATGAAGAAATGGAGAAGCTGCGGGATGATTACGCCGCTGCTATTCAGGCTTGCATCGATCACCTCAGTAGCTTGGGTTTTGAGTTGCAAGATTTGGTTGAGGCTCAAGGGTTTGACCGTATTCGCCTGTTAGACCAAAGCGCTCAGAACTCCGCCTTGAATGCTATATGCACCAATGACGAGTCCCGCGCTCGTTTTGACGTCCTGACTCGGGACATTTTCAAGAAAAAGCTGGCTCTATTCAGTTACACCGAGCTCACTGAGCCCTATCAAGACCGTTATGCTGCCCTTGAAGCCATCTATAAGCAGCTTCACCAACGCCAGGAAATCAGCCGTGATTTAAATGCTGTGTTGAGATCGCTTCAGGAGGTGGTTGGCGATGCGATCGTTGTCAATACAGAACGTGGGGCTGGCGTAGATTCGGGTCTTGTCTATGACATTAGCAGTATCGACTGGGATATCCTTCGCGCCGAGTTTGCCCAAAGTTCTACCCAAAACCTAGAGGTCCAAACCGTCAAAGATTCTGTTGAACAGCAGCTCCGCCGTATGGTGCGCCGTAATCCCCTCAGAATTGACCTCTACGAGCGCTATCAGCGCATCATCAACAACTACAACCAAGAGACAGATCGCGTCACCATCGAGCAGACCTTTGAGGAACTGCTGCGTTTAGTACAAACCTTGTCAGAGGAAGACAGTCGTGCTGTCCGCGAGGGCCTCACTGAAGAATACCTGGCCGTCTACGATCGCCTCTGCGAGAACAAGAATGATCTGAGTACTCAAACCCGCAATCGGGTCAAACAAATCGCCCAAGCCCTTGTGGAAGCGATCAAGTCAAAATTAAATGAACTAACCGACTGGAGCGACAAAGAAACCACTCGCGCTCAAGTTAAAACTCTGATTTACAACTATCTGTACGACGAAAATACCGGGCTACCTGAAAAGGACTACACCGACACGGACATAGAAGAACTGTCAAATGTGGTCTACCTGCATGTTTATCAGCAGTACCGTAGCGGTCAAGATAACCCTTACGCAGCTTGATCTACTTTGCCTCTTCAATCTCTGCTCTGAGCTGCTCCAACACCTCTGAAGGGATTTCATTAGAAGCGATAGCCTCATCAACCTTGTTTTCAATTAACTTGCCAACGTAATAGGCCACACTGCGATCGTCTTGTTGAGCCAACCATTGCAGGGCCGTTTTATAAAATTCATCTTTCAAATAGGTTGTTACAACCGGTCGCGCAGTCGGCACAGCTAGGGTTTCCGTCTCTCTAGCCCTCATTTAAGCACCCTCCCACAGAATAAGGTTAAGTCAAGTACTTGACTTTTATTGACTTGACAGTACTATACATTTAACTAGATGGCTGCAACCCTTTCAACTTCCTGTGGTAACTGACTTCAACAGTTGCCAATCGGTAGATAGGCGTTGCCAGCCGTTGAAGTCAGTTATTTGAAGATGTTGGAGGCGTTGAAAAATGGCAATTAAGTACACTTCCCTGGGTGAATTTGAACGCCGCCATGGCGTGAATAAGGGGAGCGTTTCGAAGAGAGCTCGCGAAAAGGGCTACGACACGGCTAGTGGACTTTCGCCATTGGCCTATGAAGCAATGTGCCGAGAGTTTAATGTGCAGCCCTGGATAAATGGACGGCCCGCCTCGGGAGAGGCACCCGCCCAGGCCGTTGCGTCTGAGGTCATACCCGAAACCTTTTTTCGTTCGGGGCAACTAACCCCAGTCAAAGAACGACAAATTCAACTGCCAGATGGATTTAACCCCACCGCAATGGTTCAGTTTTTTGATGGAGTTGCAGGGCAAGCAACTGATACCGCAACGCTGGTCAAAATCGCCGACATGGCACTCCAATCCGTTGAAGGAGCAATGGACCAGAAACTTCATGATCAGCGCCAAAGACTCTCCCAGGCTGAGAAAGACGCCCAAACCTTAGCAACCCAAATTAACGGGGCCAAAACGCGACTGCAAGTGAAGGCCCTCGAAGCCAAGATGCTAGCCGAACGTCAAACCCAAGCCACGGTTTCAGCCGAGGAGCTCTTTGCAGAACTGATGACCATGGGAAAGCCCCAAAACGATGCACCAGTCGATGGCTCTACATCGGCCTGATAGGTGTAGCTGGCCTGGTAGCCACTTTATTTTCGCTAATGGCAGCGCGTTGCCCAAGGCTTAAGAACACTCAAGCGTTTTCTGCGCCACTGCATCAAATCTTCGGAGATATCCATCATGGATGCACAAAGACTGAAACAAACCCTTGACCTCAAGTTAGAAAGTTCCCCTGGTTCACTAAGGACAACAAGCTGGCAGCACCATACCCGAAACCCAAAAGTTTTAATGGGCATGTCTGTCGGTGGCATTGTTTTGCTGGGACTTGGCATCAGCCTCTTCAGCTCGGCCCCGCAAACAGAAGTTTATGAGGCCCGCCCAGAAACTGAGTTGGACAAAGCCGCTATTGTTGCAGGGGCTCAAGCCTCCCACACCGACACGATTTTCCAGTCCACTGAACAGCTCAAGGCATTTCGGCATCAACTGTTAGGCCAAGAGGCTCAGCGATATTTACAAGCCGCACAGCAACAAGTTACGGACCCGACTGAGTCTTGTTATGCCCAGTCCATCTTTTGCGTGCTGGATCAGTTTCAGCGTGATGCGATTTCCCACATCGAACAGGCCCGTGCTACCCGCGATTGGCAGGCCATGTTACGAGCCCTAAATCGGGTGCAGGCCATTGAACTTGCACGGCAGTCAATGCCATCGATGGAACCGGAGGTGAATCTGTCGCAATTGGCGATCGACAACCTAGTGCAATCCCATCAGCGTTATCGGGCTGCATCTGCTGAGGCCAAAGCCTGGGAGGTCCAGCAGCATGATTAGTTCAGGGTTGAAGTTGGCGATCGCGGCAGGGCTGGGGGTGACCTCAGTTGGGGTAGCAGTAGCGTCACCCACTCTGACGACCCTAACGCCTGAGGATCTGGCTCGCTTTGCAAATGGTGAGACGGTGGAAATGGTTGCCTATCGTCCCCATCGTCTTCTAGCCAGTGCAGTAGGAGTGGCCGGACTGGCTATGTTCGGATGGTGGGTATGGCAAGAACTGAACGTTGACAACGGTACTACCCCCGTTGAAATGGATGCGTCGGATATGCCAGATGGCTTACCACAACAGGTTATTCAAGCTCCCTCTGGTGTGCCAGCACCCGAAAAATACATCGACGTTTCTGCCATCATGGCCCAGCGCCTACGTCCCAGTTTGGTGACGGGCAACCCACGCATCGGTAAAGGCATTGTCATCGCCCACGCTATTCGCCACGTCAAACGTGCCCAAAACTGCCCAGTGTGGCTATTGCAACCCAAATACCATCCTAAAGAGCATGCCTACTGGGAGAAGTGTGATCGAGTGTTAGGCCTCATGTTGGAGGATTACCTCGGTGGACAGAAAGATACGAACGCCCTCTGCCAAGAAATGAGTCATTTCATTCATGACTGGCGCAAACAGACAGAACGGCCCACCTTGCTAGTCATTGACGAATTGAGTCTGATCAAAGCCATTCTGCCCAGGTGGTATAAGGAATTTCTGATTCCTCAACTTATTACCGAAATGTCCTCAGGGGAAACTGACGAGCGAGCCCTTTGGGCTATTACTCAAAGTCCCTTAGCAGACGATATTGGTATGTCGGGTGGAAACCGTGCTCCTTTTGATCTGCTCGCAATTGAAAACCCCGACTCTAAGGAACACTTACACAGTTTAGCCCGGTCTTATCGTGGTGTTCCTCTACCTGAAGGTAATCTGGCATACCGACAATCGTTGAGTCCCAAACAGGCAATCTTCTACCACTCTGCCTACAACGAATGGTTACCCATGCTGCCTTATCGGAGCTTTCACTCAATGGAAGCCGCAGAAGTCAATGGAAGCCAGAGAGGAAGTGGCGGAAGTCACAGTCAGGCAAGCATCTCAGTTAGCTCAACTTCCTTAGCTTCCGTAACTTCCCAACTTCCGCCTGACCTAGATCTGGGGGCTGTATTAGCTGTTAGCCGAGCCCTAGTCGACGGATTGACCCAGACTCAAATCATTGAAGAAATCCTCAAATTTAAGGGCCGCAAATTTGAGGAGGGAAAGCGAAAATTCAAAACAATTCAGGCAATTATTGAGGAATATTCTTAATGTCAAAACGAATTCAAAATCAAGCTCAGAATCCTGAAATCATCGACGCTGAATTTACAGCGATTGAAACAGGTGCTGCACTCATACCTCAACAACAAGCGGTCAATCTACGCCCCCGAAATACCCCTCGATCAAACATTAAGGACGGCGGCTATTTCGATGCAGCAGGAAAACGTAGACCCATCTTTTTGATTTTGCCTAGTGATGACCAGATGGCAGCGTTAATGGCTATTAGAGCCTGGCTAAGTGCCGTTCGCCACAAGCCGTTCCAGACAGTAGGTGTGACCGGTGCTACGTTTTGGTTCGGGTTTGCTGGACTTTCAGGTGGACTCAATCTGCTGCGAGGCGATGTGGTGCAGTGCAGCGGCGATGCCTGGAATCCGGTTGTTACTGGCTGCAATGTAGCAGCCGCGATCTCCGGGCCATCTCA
Source organism: Leptolyngbyaceae cyanobacterium (assembly GCA_050043365.1). Taxonomy (GTDB): domain Bacteria; phylum Cyanobacteriota; class Cyanobacteriia; order Phormidesmidales; family Phormidesmidaceae; genus PCC-6406. The sequence continues at coordinate 7,869 of JBHJIP010000212.1, read as the reverse complement.
AGGTTTGGCCGGCAATCTCCACGACGTCGTGCTCGGACAAGACGACTTCAACGAGGAGATTGAAACCCGTCCCAAGATTCGTGCGGTGCGGGTGGAGGAATGATGCAGCGAAGAACAACGACGCTAATCACCCTTGTTCCGGTTTCTCTGCTGGCCTTGTGGCTGGATGCCATGGAGCCAGGGTGGGGGCGCTTTTCTAATCCAATTTTCTTGGGGCGATCTCAACTAGCCAAACTGGACACCAGCTGGCGTGAACGGACTCCGCTAGACGCCGCCCACCCGCTATTGCAGTCCTGTCAACAATTCACCAGTGACACCGTGCTGACCGAGGCCCAGGAACAGGTACGGGCAATCATCACCGGACAGTCTGAAGCGTTTGCTTTGCAGCAATTGGGAGTCCCCACCTGTGCGATCTCGGGGCAGACTTTTCGCTGGATTTCAGAGACAGGTCTCGCCGTTGATGTGATCTTCGAAGACGGAGTTGTGACTGATGCAACGCTTTCCCGTTAAACCTGCTTTCGATGAGCTTTCACCCGATTTACAGTGGGCGATCTCTCAGCGCCGGGAACGGTTTGAGCTCTCCATTCAGGTGGGAGCGATCTGGCTTATTGCTCTGTTCGCTGCGCCTATAGTGCTGCCAGCACTGAATCAACAAATGGATATCAGCCTTCATGAAGGCCGAGAAATCAAGGTGTTTGGTATCACGGTCTATCAGTCAGAGCCAGCGCTGGAGCAATGGGGCGTGATACCGCTAGAGGCTCTACGGCCAGTGCAAAAAGGCGACACCATTGCTGGATTTCCGGTGACGTCAGGTTACGGTCTCCGGCGGTCACCCTGTCCAGGGTGCAGCTCCGACCATCGCGGCATCGACTTGGGCACACCAACAGGTACGCCGCTCTATGCTCCTGCAGCCAAATCCTCGCGCGTCAAAGTGAGTTGTTGGACAGACACCGGTGGCGGCGGGCTAGTCGCGGACATCAGCAGTCCCGATATTCCCGATATTCAATTCCAAGCGCTGCATCTGTCTAACTGTGCTACTGGCTTACACCCTAGCGGCTCAATCATCGCTATGACCGGCAACACTGGCAATGGTACTGGTCCGCATTTGGATTGGCGGCAGTGGGACAAGGCCACCAACGAATACCAACATCCCCAGTTAGGCTACCTACAGTGGGTGTTAACGGGCCAGCGTCCCCAACCACTAAAGGCTTATACCTCACCCCAGACCGCTAAGGAACTGGTGCAGTCGTTTGAAGGTTTTCATCCAGCCCCTTACTGGGATTATCAGCAGTGGTCATCGGGTTATGGCACACCTGCCCAGTCACCTGACGAGGAAATCGATCTAGCTACCGCCGAGCAACGCCTACAGGCCTATCTAGATCAAGCTGCTCAGCAGGTTGATTTGCTGGTGACCGTTCCACTCTCACTGAATCAACGAGACGCTCTGATCAGCTTTCAGTACAACACTGGAGGGCTTGCAGATAGCACGTTACTGGAAAAGTTGAATGCTGGCGATTATCAGGGCGCTGCCAATGAGTTTGAGCGTTGGATATACGTTCAGTCCAATGATTCAAGCACTGAATCATTAGGCCTAATAAAACGCCGGTCTATAGAAAAGGGCTTATTTCTAAAACCATAAGCCAATGACAGCAACAAAAATTTACCTGGAAAGGTTGATGGCAGATTGGTCATCCTTTGTCAAACTTGAACTCAGCTAGGGGATTGAGGTTTTTTTAGGAGATTGAAATTTTCTCGTCTTCTGAAAAACTGGAAACAAAAAAGCTTTTCCTCTTGCGATTTTTGATGAATTTGCAAAATTAGCTCAGGAATTAACCATGGCAGAAAAAGGATATGAATATATTCATAGTGCTTGGAGGCAGGTGTCAAAAAGGAACTTGCTTTCCGAGGTGGAAATTAGTGCATCGACATTGAAGAAATGGCGTCTGGGTGGCGTCAAGGATAATGGCGAGATCTTATTGCCGAAGCTTATTGAAGATATCCATTGGTCTCGTGTCGGCAGTCAAAAAATCCTCTACAACATTGATCTAATAAAGGATTTTTTGCACAACCAAAGAAATCCAGAAGCTCATAATCGGGCAATAGATCTATACCTCAAGTCACTTCCCTCCAGCTTCGAAGTTGCTTCTGATCTGACCAGAGAAGGATAGATAAGGATTTCTGTTTGCACAAAACAACCTCCGCAAGGCCAGTCACGGAGGCTAAAGATTTTCGCAAAAAAAGCAATCCACAACATCGCGAAGTCACGATGATTCTTAGTGAACTACATCATGAAAGATAACTCAAAAATACAATGCTTGCAAGGCGAATCATCTGCCCATGATGAAGGTGATCGTCATGGGTAGACCAAAGAAAACGACATTAGATTTTTTCATTTGGGAACGTGATCAATCTCAGCAACCAGAGATTGCAGCACTTCATCGCCGTCACGGTCCAGAAGGTGTGGGAATTTATGTACTCCTACTGGAAAAAGCTTGTCAGGCTGAATTTCTCAAATTTGCGCTTTCTGATGAACTGATTTTAGAGGCTATTGCAGACCAGTTTCGTATTAATCTGGAAGACCTAATCTGTATCCTTGACACGTGTGGGAAACTCAATCTAATTGATGCTGAACTTTGGGTGGCTAATCGACAAGTCCATGCAATTGCTCTGGAAAAACAGCTTAAAAAACGCCTTTCAGAACGAGAAAGAGACAGATATCGAAAGGAAAAAGTGGGGCTGGATAAGAGTTTTCCGGGTGGAAAACCTAGTTTGCCCGCCGGAAAGGTTAATTCCCCGACCGGAAAGTGCACAGATACAGAATTAGAACCAGATACAAAATCAGAACTAGAACCAGATACAGAGTCGGCTAGGAAAAAAGAACTTTTGGGTAGTGTTAGTGGTTTCAATTCAGCTAGTGAAGTCCTTGCTGATGTAGATGACTATCTACTTGACCAGCAGCAAGAATGTCGTAAAGGTACCCAGCAGTTTGGAGGAGAGAAGTATTCCGCATTCCAGAACTTGAAGCAGTTAGAGAAATTGGGTGTCAACATCCAAGATCGAGCTTTGCTGCAAGCGATAGGAAACTACCCTGACCAGGTACCAGACGCAATAGCTGCTCTAGAAGAAGCCGTCAGTCAAAACAGAGTCAATCGGCCTACCCGATATTTGGCCAAAGCAATTGCCCACGGATGGAAACCTGAGGAAGCCCCTCAAAGACGGCCTTCAGTACCACTAGCTGTATTGGATGAGTCTCAAATGCCTACACCAGGGACTAAAGAGTATGCGGATTTTATCGAACAGAGAAGGCAACAGCTCACCTCAGCTTGAGAAAACCAGCCCTGAACTCGATGCCCCATTGATAAAAATACGAACAAACCAGTAGACACCACAACAGAACATGCCACGCAAGAAACAGAAGCGACAAAGACATAAAAAGGGTTCTGTTGTGGTGTCTACCCGTAATGGAATGCTTTGCCTTAGATGGACATACAACAGCAAACCCTACTACCTAGCTATAGGACTACCTGATACCCCCCTCAACCGTTATAGGGCTCAAGCGTTAGCTGATGACATTAAGTCGGACATTTCTAATCAGCGCTTTGACCCTACCTTAGATAAGTATCGTCCTCAGTCAGGAACACCAGAACCTGAGACGGTAAGCACCACGATGATATTTGAACGGTTTATTGAGCATCGCCGCAATGAAGGTACCAGTGGACAGGCAATCTCATCTAAATATGTCCCACTTTTGTCCAACCTAAAGCGCTTTGGGAAAGACATTAAAACTGAAGCAGATGCCCGTAAATTTGTTGAGTTACTACGATCTCGTCAAGCTCCACTTACCTCCAATCAGAATCTGTCTCTGCTGAAAGCATTTGCCAGTTGGGCTGTTTCTCAGGCTTTGATAGAGACCGATTTTTTCAACAGCATTAAACGTCTCAAGGCTAGTAGAGCCATTAACCCTAAACGCATCCCCCTGACAAAAGAGCAAATTCGGGCTTTCCTCGATGCTATAAAACTAGACCGCTACTATTACAGCTACCATGACTTCTGCATGACGTTGTTCTACCTGGGGCTCCGCCCGTCTGAAGCAGCTGGGTTGCGCTGGAAGCACATCAATTGGCAACGCCGAACAATAACGATTTGCGAGTCTATGAGCCGGGGACCGAACGGGGAGACGGCGGGCTATGCGCGTCAGCGGAAAGACACTAAAAACCATCGAATTCGAGAAGTGGAAATTCGTCCCAAACTTTACACTGCCTTGCAAGGTCGTTACTCATCAGAATTTGACCCCGATGCCTTGGTGTTTACAACCCCAAGAGGGAAACCCATCGATGATCACAATTTCAGTCAACGTGTTTGGAAACGCATTTGTAAGAAAATTGGTATTGAAAAGGTTCCTTACGCTGCGCGCCACTCTTTAGGCTCGCACCTGCTGGAGGATGGAGCCACTATTCCTCAAGTTGCAAATGTTTTGGGAAACCACCCGGAAACAGCTGCCCGTCATTATGCTCATATGGTCAATCGCCCCCAAATGCCTGACTTTTAATTGTTTGGGGCATTTGAGGTACTCATAGGCAAAGTATTGGCTGGGATGCAAGAAAAAGCAGCCCCAGCTGAAGGTGAGGTGTAATCATAGAGAGCGCTTTGGCTTGGCTGAGAGAAGCTCTGCTGTGATGGTGAATGCCATACATAGGCTTTATTCCCAGGACAGTGGTGCCTGCTCAAGGATGCCATTGAGCAATGCCTTATTTGCCAATGCACGAGTTCTGCACGTTATGTGCTGTCTAAATATGACCAACCCTGACCTAGTACACCCATATTAAGAAATCCTAACCCTTTGCAGGGTTAGGATTTCAGGGTTTTCAGAACATCGGAGCGGCGGGATTTGAACCCACGACCCCCACTACCCCAAAGTGGTGCGCTACCAAGCTGCGCTACGCCCCGCTTTTTAATGCTTCACAAGAATAGCACAGATGTTTGGCGATGCTGCTCTGAAGGTGAACCTCTAAAATCCGTAGTCCCACCGGGCGCGGAACCCCCGCACATCAATATGGGTAAACACCGTGGAACTGGCTAAACCGCCGCGGGATCCCCACCAGCGATCGAGCTTGTCGAAGATGTCGTAAGGATGATACCCCGACACCACAAAGTCTGTGGCATCCCCAACCAAATGGCGAGACATGCTGGCCCCGCCTACCCTGGCGTTGGTGACTGGGTCACGGTACCAAGAGTTGATGCCGATAGGACGGTTGCCCACGATGCGTCGAATTTCTTCCATGGCCTTGGCGACACGAATCATGCCGTAAACCACACTGGCACTGACCGGTATGCGGGTGCCACCATGGGTGGCTTCGCCCCAGGTGAAGTTGCCCCCAGTAATGATGGGGTTATTGGTGTAGTAGACGCCACTAAACCCAGGAAATCTTAGGGCTCGACCGCGATCTCTAGGGTTTGCTGGGGTGGTGTTGGCGGCAGGGTTACTATCTCTAGGCTTGTTATCTTTCTCAGTGCCTTCGATTTGAATATCGGGGCCAAAAGCGTACCAGGTGTTGCGGTTGTCAGGCCCCAAGAAAGCACCGGCAAGGGAGGCTTTGACGTGGTTTCCCTCCATCTGGGAGTAGGAAGACAGCTCAAAAACCGTTTTGTTCGGGACAAAGGTTTTTTCTTTGCTGGTTAACTGACTGGACATCACGGGCTTGAGCTTAAATAGGGTGTCGCTAACGACCCGCAGATCAATTTTTTGCCCGTCAATCTTGATGTCAGGGTTATAGGCGTACCAGGTATTGCGATTTTCAGGCCCTAGAAAAGCATTGGCGATCGCCACTCGAACATGATTCCCTGCAGCCGGCAAGAAGGACTGTAGTTCAAACTGGGTGCCGTTTTTGACAAAAACCTTTTCACTGTCCGATAGCTCACTAGAAAGGGTGGGCTTGAGCTTAAATAACGTGTCACTGGTGACCGTCAGCTTTACGTTTGAGCCAGTCACCTGCACGTGTGGCTTATAGACATACCAAGAAAACGTGGGGGGATTGCCGAGGGGGGTATTGGCCAGTTCTAGCTTGAGGTGATTGCCTGCTACCTCGGTGTAAAACTCAATCTCGAACTCGGTCCCATTCTTGATTAAGACCTTTTCGGATTCGGCCAGCTCACTCGACATCTTGGGAGCGAGCTTGAACAACGTGTTACTGGTTACCTTGATCCTCATGCCAATGCATCCCACCTGCGGTCAAACTATGGCTGATTATGGCGCATCCCTTGATTTATGGGACACATTCCAGCAGATGTACGGCCCAGGGATGGGGAACTTTACAGGCTGTAACCTCTGGCAGGAGCCGTGACGATGCTTCAGCTGTGACGATGCTTCTAGAAGAGCATCAGACTCGGAATCGCTTGCAGCAGTTCAGGCACCACAGTAGCGGGCCACCCGCCCTCTGCTTGTCGTCCACTCAAAATCAGCACCCGCAAACTAAAGTCATGGGGGTAGCCTTCTACTTCTAGCCACAGGGTTTCACTCTCGGCCTCACAGGTGAGGCGTTCAGTCTCCATCAGTTCAGCGGTCATCGAGGCCATCGTGTCGGCCAGTTGGCTGACTAGGCGGCAAAATGACTGAAATTCTGCTGCGGTCAGCTCGATCGCCCAGTGGTCTCCCCCAATTAGGCCCTTAAACACAGCGGCGTCTGGGTCCCAACCCAAACGCCAGCCCTGTCCTTCTTTCATGTAGCGGCCCATAAGCGACGCAATGGGCAGTGCGCTATTCGCAGATAATCTCGGGCTGAGTCAGCTCATCTGACATTTCAATGATGGCCCGTAGCACCGGCTTCATGCGGTTCTCATCCATGGCTTCAAATTCTTCATAGCGGCGGCGCTGGGCGCGGTTAGCCACTTGCACCGTAATCCGGTAGCGGTTGGATGCGGCTTGTACCAGGTCTTCGGTACGGCGCATGATTTGCTGACTGTCAAAGGGAGAATTTTGTGCCATTAGGGCTAGAGCGGTGAATGTTTAGAGCCTTAAGCATAGCAGCAACGCTAAAACAGAGCGCTGTCGCCCTGTTTTCGTGATCATTTGAGCGCGCGCATTGGACCCATGACGTGTGGATATGTTGCCCTGGGTGAAAATTTGAAAAGGCTTTGCTCACAATGGTACAGTCCTGTGCAAGCCAGGGAATGAGCCGTAGCGGTGCTGTAACGGTATGGCGGCTCTGCTGCTGGCGGCTCAAACGGTAATCTGTGGACGGTATGACGGTTGCTTTACCTGCCGATGTAATGCCTGGTTCGGCGTTGGCCCTACAGCCCAAGCGCATTGTTGCCGTGGGTGACAGTTTGGTTTACGGCTATGGCGATCCGGAAGGGGGCGGATGGGTAGAGCGATTGCGCCGTCAGTGGCTACAGCCTGAGACCCCTGGCCATGCCATTTATAACCTGGGGGTGCGCGGGGATGGGGTGCAGCGGGTGGCCCAACGACTCGGCAGTGAGTTTCGGTATCGGGGTGAGCTACGCAACCGTCTAAATTCTATGCTCGTCATGAACGCTTCCTTGATGACCAGCCGATCTTCCGTACTGAGCTTGCTCGTAGTTAAAATACTGTCTTCAATCCCAGCCTTTTTGAGATCACCAGCGGTCAGCGCACGGCTCCGTCGACGGAACAACTCAATAGTCGCCACTACCACACTAGCCGTACTTATCAGTGCAACACTTAGCAATGCCATCGTTCTCAATACTTCTTTTTGATTTTGCTTGATCCTTTTTTGAAGTTTGCCGAACCTTGCTGACGACCCTCCATTCGAAAAGGCGGGAACGCTGGCTTCTTGGTTCGTGCTGCTGCACTAGTACCTCAGAAAGTCTTGAGTCGTCTCGAAGCTGAGGGGA
>JBHJIP010000211.1:0-29113 GCA_050043365.1 Leptolyngbyaceae cyanobacterium | reverse complement strand
CCCTTTGATTTGGTCCCCGGTTCCTCCTTTTCTCGCGCAGCTACTGTGACCTGCTCCGCTTGACGTTGGGCCATACCGCCGTAAGGCGTTTGCCCCTATAGTCCCACCTGCCGCGTTCGTTGCCCCGCCATTGGCAGCACCGTCACCGCCTGCCACACCGCCCGAGCCGCCAATACCGCCAGGAACAAAAGAATAATAATTGCTAACGCCTCCCCCGCCGCCGCCGCCAACTCCACCTGCACCGCCCGTGCCGCCCGTACCGGTGAGCGTAATCAAACCCGTTTCTGCAGTTAGCGCACTGTTGTTGAGCACAATGCCGTTGCCCCCACTGCCGCCAGCACCACCCGCACTGCCCGTGCCACCCCCTAATGAAGCCACCACTGGGGGACCATTCGTACCGGCTTGACCATTACTGCCATTGATCCCAGCGACTTGAGTGCCCGCCCCTTGGCCACCCCCCTGCCCATTGCTCCCCGTACCGCCCGTGCCGCCCGTGCCCGTGAGGGCGAGCGCCCCGCTGGTCGTTACCAGGCTGCTGTTGGTGAGGGTGATGCCATCTCCGCCATCAGTGCCGGTAGCACCATCAGCCCCGGTCCCCGTTAGGGCGATCGCCCCGCTACCCGTGCTAATAGTGGTCCCAGTCAGAGTCACGGCCCCGCCATTGAGGCCATCGGCATCGGCAATCAAGGTGACATCGCCCCCGGCGGTGGTGATATCGGCGTTGATGACAATGTTGTTGTTGGCCTCTAGGGTTAGATCAAAGGCAGTGGGGGAAGCGATCGCGCTATTCACCGAAATAGTGTTGGTGGCCTGCAGGGTCAGCGCCGCAGTGCCCAACAGTGCCACGACCGTATCTGCCCCAATGGTTTGCGCCCCCGCATCTTCGCCAAAGGCCCAGAGTCCGTCTGCTGCCGACGGGGGAGAAAGTGCTCCGGCCACGATGGAGATATCGGTCGGGTCGAGCAGCAGCGTCCCCACGGTGCCCGCCACCGCTGTGGTATCCACCTGGCCGTCAAAGCCTAGGGTGACTGCCCCACTCACCTCCACAAAGCCACCGTTACCTCCCAAAGGGCCACCTCGCGCCGCGATCGCCCCCAAAAACCGCGTGGTGTTGTCGGCCCAGACGATCACCCGACCGCCATCCCCCTGTTGCAGGGCATTGGCTGAAATCTGACTGGCGGCATCCACAACGGTGTAGGTGGCCGTGGGTGCTCCTTGCCCGCGATAATCTCCCCCGATGCGCACCATGCCGCCCCCTTGGGCACCATCGGCTTGGAGATCAGCGCTCAATAGACCCACAGTCTGGCCAAAAATATCGATCACCCCCGCCTCCGGCCCCGTTACCGAGAGCTGCCCTGAAACCAGGGTCGTCCCGACGGTAGCCGGTGCGGCATCCGTCAACCAAACCGTGCCATCGGCTGCAACCGTTACCCCAGTCACCGTAGCCAGCGCGTCCGTGCCGCCTAGGGTTTGGGCCAGGGCCACTGCGTCTAAGCCGTTAATAGACTGCGGATTTTCTGCTAAAGGCACCCCGTCCAAGACCAGCTCTACAGCCAGGGCTTCATGGCTGAGAATCACCTGACTTTCCCCAGGCACTGCTGCCAGGGTGATGGTGCCGCCTGCGCTGTGCAGGCGGCCGGTGCTGATTACCGTGCCGCCCACCAGCCAAAGGCTCTCCCCAGCCGGAACCGTGAGATCGGCCCCGTTGATAATCGTGCCGGGGGAGGCGCTGTCAAAGACCAAGCTTGTGGGCGGGCCACCGGCCAGATCAGTGGTGCCGATGCCGAAAAAGCTATCGTCAAAGCCGATGCGATCGCCGGTCGTTAACCCGAAGCTACCGGGCACATCCAACTGTGCCCCATCGGTCAGCACCCAACCGGCTGGGTTAAGCAGATAGAGGTTGGCGTCACTGCCGGTCAGGCGTATCAACCCTTGAATCACGCTGGGGTCACCGCCCACCACCCGACCCACCACATTTTGAATGGTAGGCGTCGCCAGGAAATGGGCGATCTCCCCCGGGGTCAGGCCCAATTGCTGAAAAGAATGAAACAGGTTGGCCTCAATGGTGGTGCCACCATCAATTACATAGGTGTCACCCAGCTGCTGCACCTGGGTGCCCACGCCATCAGCGGCTGGGGTGATTGATTGAGCCTGGGCGACTCCTGAGCTGAGGCATAGTCCTAATAACCCAAGCTGACACCATTGGTGAAAGGGAGACACAACCATAGGAACACTGAAAATCACCTCAGCATCTTACGGCAGATGCCCCGGTCTGCCTAGGATTGCCTGCTTGTTTACTGCTTCATGCTTGTTCCTTAGAGTATCCAACCTAAAAGTTATCCTGCTTAGTCGCCCTCACCCCCTCGGTCCCCCTCTCCCAAAAATGGGCGAGGGGGATGGCAGACAAGGGTTTCCAGCTCCCCTTCTCCTAGAATTGATACCAATGGCGAAATACACAGACCGAAACATCGGCAGGATAATTGGCGCTTTCGAGGCCCCCCAGCCCCCAAATTTGGGGGAGCAAAAACTGGAAGTCCCCCAGAATTGGGGGATTTAGGGGGCTCACACCCTGTTTGCAAGTTTGCAAAATATTTCGCCAGCAGTATCAGAATTGGGAGAAGGGGTTGGGGGATGAGGGCGACTAAGCAGGGCAATTTTTAAAATGCTCCACTCTTATCCACCACCTATGGATATGGAATGTGGGTCTACTTCACCCTTAACGCCTTGCACCACTTCACCCTCTCACCCCTTCACCCTCATAGGGTCGCCGACAGATCCCAAAAACCGAGGTGTAGCCATGGAGGTAGGTCGTGTCGCCAATGGGACCAATTTCCCCATTGCAAAAGAAGCCGCTGATGGGCAACTGGCCTAAATGTTTCCCCAACAATTGAGAGTCAAAGTTAGGCTCCTGGTAGAGCCCTTCACCGCGCCCCATGCAGGCAAACATCAAGGCCCCCGCTGGTGGCGCTGCGGCGCTGCTGACATGGGACTGGTACTCCTGCAAGAGATGATCGAGATCTTCTGCAGAGGTGCGGGCATCCCGCAGGTGAAACTGAATTCGCTGCCCTGGGCGGATGCGATCTCCAATCGCGATCGCCCCTACTCGCGGGTCCACCCCCAGCAAATTGCGGATCAAAAAGTCACCTTGGCCGAGGCGGCGCTTAAACCCATCTTTGGCAATCCCAATAAATAGAGAGTGTTGGGCCAGCTTGCGATCGCCTTCGTCCATATCCTTGAGCATTTCTTGCATCACCTCCAGGGTGGGGCGCGCTTCGCCGACGGTGAGGTCATCGCCGTCGGCTTCGAGCTTAAGGACGATGTTGCGTTCTCCCTCTGCCACGCGGTAAGGCTGACCAATGGGGCGACAGCCTTGGGCTACCACCGCATCCAAGACCACATCTCCCCACAGGGCGATGCCTACGACGCCGTCATCATAAAAGCCGCGATCGCAAAATAGGCCACTGCCGCTGCCCTGGAGACCACTGCTGGTCAGCCCCCCCACCTTGACCGCCCCAGGATAGGCAAAATCCAGCCCCTGTAGTAGATCATTAATGCCTGACGAAAACGGATCAGCCAGCAGCACAAACTGGGGTTGCACGGCTGGGTCCACCCCAATCAGATCGATCCAGGCCTGAGGAGGGGCATCTAAATCCGGCAGATCATCATCTTTAAATCGAAAGCTTTTGACCGTTACCCCCGGCAATGTAGCCAGACAGAGGCTCAGGGCCGGTTTCTGCTCCATCTCAACCACAGCCCCCGCATTTTGACCCACGACCCCGCCGCCGCTACAGCCCACCAAAACCGGTACCGTTAGCCATTCATGCAGCAACGGCAACAGCCGCGGATATTCACTGGCAAAGGCAGCCGAAATAAAAACCAGCCCCAAATCAGGGGGCGTCGAGAGCTGCTGCTCGATTTGGGCAATGACATCCCGAACCGCAGCCTCTAAGGAAGCCTTTGTAGAAAGGGCACTGGCCCACTGCATAGGGGGCAGGGTTGTTCCAGTCATGGCTAGAGCCTCCTAGGGAACACGATGGGAACCAGTACTGACGATTACCTGTACTGGTGATTGTAAGGGGGACAGGATCCTGACAGTACAGGAATTCGGGAATGCAGGGGGCGGAATTAGAAATCAAATAGTGGAATTGCCCTCAGATTGGGCGCATTCAAGTGAGGGAAGCCGACCGAATTCGGGACGGGTCTCCCTGTGGGGGACTTGGATGATCGCAGATTAAGCTAAGTGAAGTTTATGGCGGTCCTAAGTTAAAGGGTTTTGGAATATCTGGGGGAATCTCTCCCAGGTCTTTTAGGATTTAGGTTCGCTAGTTGACCGGCAGCAATTGAGCTGAGGTTTACACTAGGGCGGCTGCGATTTTGCACCGTGACTACATCCAGCTAATGACAATGCCTGTTTATTTATAGGCCTGTTCCTTACAGTTCAATTTGAGGTCTTATGAGCAACATTCAAGAACAGATTAAGAAAGAAGTTGAAACCGCTCGCGCCGCTTGCGATGCCACCAACAGCACCTCTCCGGAATGTGCTGCCGCTTGGGATGCTGTCGAGGAACTCCAGGCTGAGGCCTCTCATCAGCGGGCGGGCAAGGGTAAAACCTCCCTCGAAAAGTACTGTGATGAAAATCCCGAAGCAGCTGAGTGCCGCGTCTACGAAGACTAGGCGCAGTCTGCTGGGGGATAATCTCATCCTTTGAATCACTGTAAAGCCAGCCTCGGAGCCTCTGGGGCTGGTTTTGCTGATGATGGGTTGCCTATGGGCCGGTTGTTGAATGAATCGCCTACGTTATTTTTTGCCTACGCTTCACAGAGGACCTTTTAGAATGCAACGGCAGTACAGCATCAACGCGATCATCTACATCCTGGCGACATTGGGGGCCAACTATACGGCGGCTTGGTTCATTCCATTCCCGATTTTTGGCCAGGTGGCTGTGGGGACCTTTATTTTTGGGGTGACTTTTACCCAGCGAGATCGCCTCCATGGGGCGGGGCGAAAGTGGGTCTATGGCACCATTGCGGTTGCGGCCCTTGCCAATGTGCTGATGAGTGCTGCCCTACAGGTGCCGCTGCGGATTATTGTGGCCAGCTTTTTGGCGATCGCTCTGGCTGAAACCGCCGACACCGAGGTGTACCAAAAGCTGATGCGCTACCCCTGGTTGCTGCGCGTCGCTGGCAGCAATGCGGTTTCAATCCCCTTAGATACCCTGCTGTTTACCGTGGTGGCCTTTGCTGGGGTCCTCCCCCTATGGGAAATTATTTCGCTGCTGTTTGGAGAAACCATCACTAAATTTGCGATTGGGGCGATCGCCGCCCTCTGGAAAGATGGCAAATTTGTCTGGCAAACGTCTTAGGGAGAAATGGAGTTAGGGAGATGAGGTGCAGAGGAGATAGGCGGTACAGCGCTACGGTCGGCCGTAGAGTTCCTTAACGGTCTGCTTACTGAGGGTAATCAAGGTAAACACCCCCAAGAGCGTACCAATGGGCACCATCAAGCATTCAAAGCAAGCCACGATGAAGCTAAACCAATAGCCCTTACGTTTGGCCAGACAGCGCCCCACCCAAATCACCACTAAGCCGTAAATCAAGCCCGCAACCAAGAAAAATAGTCCAAACCCTAGGAACATCCAGCCATAGAGTTCGGCAGGCATGTCGCCGCCAGATTCAAATAGCTCTGGTGACTGCAAAGCCCACCACCCCATGCCAATGTGGGGCAGCGCTAATAGTGAGGTGGCCAGGGTCACCCCACCCCAAACGTAGTGAAAAATCGACAGCAATCGTAAATGCTCTTGTTCTGGGCCAGCGGTCATAGGATTAACCTTCAGCAGCATGCCGCCATCTTAGCCTCAGGCACCGGCTAGGGGATAACCTTGAAGACCATCACGATTCGCGATCGCCACAATACACAATCAAATCAATTTCAACATCGCCGAATCCAGCCAAGGCGGTCACCCCAACCGTGGTTCGCCCTGGCAGGCGGCAGGCCCCGTAATAGCTGGCGTAGATTTGATTCACCGTTTCGTAATAGCGAAAGTCGGTCACAAAAATGCGCGACATCACCACCTGGGTAAAGTCAGTTCCTGCATGGGTGAGCACCAGCTTCAGATTTTCCATCACTTGGCGCGTCTGGTCAGCAATGGGGCCTTTGATCACTTCACCCGTGGCTGGATCCTCAGACAGTTGCCCAGTAACAAATAAAAAATCCCCCGCCCTGACTGCGTGGGAATAGGGAGCCACGGGGGGCAAGAGGTTGTTGGGTAATGTGATGTGTTCAAGCATGGCCTTACTAAGGTAGAAGCAGCCCTCAGAGGATGCCCTTACCCGCTACCCCTTAACAATACACACCCATCCCGCTTACTACTTGTTACTTGTTACTCCTATCCTTCTGGCTTCCCAGTATCCCTAGAAAATGAGATCAAGGCCTAAATTACGGACATCTATGCTGCGCAGAGCGCTTGCTTCACCCGTATGGGTGGCTAGACAGAGGTGATAGGGCGGTTGCCAGGCGATCGCGGTTGGGATAGGAAACTGATCCACCTGCCCAATCAGTTGGCCCTCGCCATTAATCAGGCGAAAATGGCCAGCGTCGCTGACGGCACCATAACCCAGGGCCAATTCTCCCAGCCAGCCACAGGGCCGATCCAGGCGACAGCGCCGGACTCGGTAGGGCTTAAGGTCGATAATCAACAGCGCCGGTTCGGCACCCGTTTCTTGAGCGAGAAGCCGCAGCGGAGTTCGAGTGGGAACGGGGGGCCGAATTGCCGTATTCAAACCCAAGTGACCCAGTACCTGGCCCCGGCGCGTCAAAATCTGCAACTGGGTTTTCGGTCCCGTTGTGGTGGTGAGTAGTAAATAGCGATTGTCTAAGGGCAATAGGCTGGTTTCAGGGGCCTCAAGGGCAGGCAGCACCAATTCCACCGGGGTAATTTTGAGTTCAGGCGTAAGTCGCCAAACCCGTTGGCGCGAATCTTGGCCTTGGGCATAGAGCCAATCCTGAGCAACCGGCTCTAACAGCCTGATTGGCTCAGGAAAGTTCGCTTTGGCAATAACCGTTCCGTTGGGTCGCAGCTCGAACAAGGTGCGATCCGCGATGGCTAGCTTTTGCCCCCGCCAGCTCAAGACCTGGGTGACAGGGGCCGGTAACACCCAGGGCTGAGGCGATGCCGGCACAGCCGGGTCAGTGACAGAGACATTGCAGCCTTGAGCTATTAATACAGCGGTTGGGACGGGTTTGAGATCACCCGTTATTGAGCCCGTAGCGCCTGGGCTGCTCGCAGAAATGGCCGCCAGTGTTGTGATTGGAAGCGACAGGCTCAAAGTTGGGGCAGATTTGAACTGGGCTGGGGGACAGTCCTGATTTCGAGTGGGAAACTGGGTGGCTTGTTCTAACCGGCTGAGGGTATCGCGGTAGGCCACTAAATCCGCTTTCATTTGGGCAGCAGACTTGTAGCGACGACCCGGAAGCTTTTGCAAAGCCCGTCGTAAAATCAGCCGTAGCGGCTCTGGTAGCTGGCTGGGAATTGTCGCGGGCTGATTGAGATGAGCCACCATGAGTTGCTCTGGCGTGCCTGAAAAGGGGCGATCGCCGATGAGTAGCTCAAACAAAATAATCCCGATCGCATAGAGATCTGACGCAGCATAATGCTGATAGTAGAAGCGCTCTGGAGCCATGTAAGCGGGAGAGCCCGTCGCCCCCGTATGGCTTTTACCCCTGATTTCTTGACTGAGGCGGGCAATGCCAAAGTCAGAGATCTTGATTTGCCAAGACCCTGGTGCCAGGGACAGTAGGATATTCTCAGGCTTGATATCACAATGCACAATCCCTTGGCTGTGGGCATGTTCCAGCGCTTCCAGGTTTTGCAGAATTAGTTCTAGAATCTCCCCCAGTGTCAGGGGAATCAACTGCTCCATCAGTTGGCGCAGGGTACCGCCTTCGCAATAGTCGAGGACGAGCTGGCGTCCCCCATCTGATAGCTCCAAGGCGCGGCAATTGGCAATATTGGGATGCTCTAGGCTGAGCAGAAATCGCAGCTCCCTCAAAAAGCGGTGGGTAGTGAGGCGAGCTCGGTGGATATTTTTCAGCGCTACCATCTGCCCCGTCTGGCGATGGACAGCACAGTAGACCTGGCCAAATTGGCCCTGTCCCACTAAACCGAGGATTTGGTAATTTCCCCGTCGCAGCTTGCGCAGCAATGCCACCCGTCAATTACGACTGGTTAACCAAGGCTTGCATGATCGAATCGTGAGGTTGCCCTGCTTCCACCAAAGCAGAAGCAGGCTGCAGACGACTGCTGAGCCCCAGCACAAATCGATTGCGGTCGGCACCGAGGGATTCACAACTGGTTTGCACACAGTCCAAATCCCGTCCGGTTAGTTGGCTAAAAAAGGACTGTAAGATTCCTGTTTCCAGTGCCCCTGCCGGTCGCTTAGGCTGAATGGCATGGGCTGTAAAAGGGGAGTGTTGAACTTCAATCACCAAAAACCCCTGATTTTGATGCTCCATATTCAGGTGCAGCAATCCCCAACCGTGACTGCGCCAGCACTCCTGCAAGGACTGAAGAAACTCAGCCATAGGCAAATCGGCAACGGCCTTTTTCTGATAGTCGCTCAGCTCTTCGCAAAAGCGGGCATAAAAATTTTTGCCCCACCAGCGGCCACAATTACGTAACACCAGCCCTGCCGCCTGCCCTGTCTCGGTGGTGAGCCCCGCATAAATCGACTTCAGCATCACGTCGGGAATGGCCAACAGGCGATCGCCCCGGCGGTTTTCCAGCAGCCCCAGTTCTAGAGTGCCTCTCACGTAGACGTCGTTGGCGAAATAATTGCTGGGTAGACGCTCTTCAGTGAGCAAGTCGGCAACAGAGATCATGGTTTGAAAAGTCCTAGGTGAGCGAGATTCAACCCCATCCAACTTGAAAGCGTGAACTTTTACCGTAAGACAAAGGGGCGTGGGATGTGGCCAGGATTTAGAGCACGCCGATCAGGGGAGGCTCATTACTGGCGACCGTTCCCTTGAGCAACTGCTGGGTCACCTCTAGGGCGGGTGATATTAGCGCAAACTGTTGCCCCGTTAAGGAACTGGAGAGACGCTGCGCCAGTAATTGGTGAAGGGCTTCATCCACGGCAAGGGTGTCGTAAGCCGCCACCATTTCCGGAAGCCAGGACTGCAGTCGCTTGGTCATAAAGCTAGGGTCATCCATGAGCATAGCCATGGCAGCGTAACGCAGCACCAACAGCCCGTTTTGAATGCTGCGTTTCAGGGCGGCCTCAGGAACCTTACTAAACCGCTGTTGGAGTTGGTCTGCCACTGGCTGCATCACCTGAACTTCGCTATCGCGCAGTTGACGATAAACCTTGATGCGCTCCGGCACCGAACTCACGTATTGGCTGAGTAGATTGAGTTCGTCTGACTGCAGGTAACGCTTCTCTGGCTCATCGAATAGGGTTTCGAGAGTGGGATTCATGGCGGAAACTCCAAAGGCTGTGGATCGGCTGGGGATGGGGGTAGGTCTAAAACAGGCTAGAGAAATCGTCTAGGGTCAAATTATCAGAGGTTTCTGTCGGGTTCGGCTGCACTGATAGGGGCAGCACGGGGGCAGCAATTTCGGGCGTGCCATCCCACGGAAACCGTTGGAAAAACTCCCCTACGGTTTGCTGGAACATGGGCATGGCCGGAGAAGCAACCTGATCAGTCTGACCAAAGAGCTCCACCTGGGGAGCCCCTTCCCAGGGCACCTGGGCAAAAAAGGCTTGCACCGTGGCAGTGCGCCAGGCTGAAACCGGGTGATGGCCATTGCCGCTGGCGATCATGACACACCTTCCCCAGAGCGGAGTCGCTTCTGAATATCGCGGGCGGTGGCCCCTTCATTCATCCAGAAGGCGGCGGCATCAATGCGCTCTTTGCCCCCCAGCAGGAATTTGCAGTAGGTCTCTCCCATGGAGTAGCACTGAATCTCAATGCAGCTCAACTGCTTGCGCACCATTTCAGTAAAGAAACCGGCAAACAGCCCTGCATAGACGTGGCAGACCGGTTTGCCCACATCCCCTAAGGTGCGGGCCACCGCTGAGTCAAACACGTTGATAAACATGAAGCCCTGCTTGCGATCGCTCATGTCCACTTCCCAACGGCCCCAGCCCTGGGAGGTAAACGGCCACCACCAGGTTTCTAGCAAAAACATGAGGTTGGCTTGGCGAGCACTCATATTAAATTCCCGCTCAAACCAGCTTTGGAAGAACAAAGAATCTTGTTTACCCCATTCCAAACCAATGGAGTACATGATCGCAGCGGAGGCTTCACCGACTTCTTCTTCTAAGCCTTCGAGCAGACCAATAATGAAGTCTTCACTCGTAAAAATGTTGCGGCTACCGTTCCAATCGGTAACGCTTCCTTCTCCCGAGTTGAATTGAAAGAAATCACGAAAGCTGTAGTGATTGTGTTTGCGGGGATGGCTGTCGTGACGTTGATGGGATGCGGTGGATAAGGTCGTAACCATAATTTCGCAGTGCTTGGCAGCCTTTTTAAATCAGTTATTTGTAATATTCCCAGTCGGGGATTCATCTGTGACGACTTGTTATGTACAAATTGAAATAACTTAAACTTTTGCTAAATCCGTCAAACTCTCGCGTTTTAGCCTATCTAAGGGGTATCCTCTCACCCCTGATCGGTCAAGGTTTCAATCAAGAGGGTCGCCTGCTGCTGTTTTTCCGTTAAGAAGGTTTCACAGCGGCGCAGCTCTGTTACCGCCTGCTCGAATTGGTCAAAGATGTCTACCAGGGGTAGTTCGCCCTGCTCTAAGGCCGCAACGGTCTTCTCAATGCGGGCGATCGCGCTCTCATAGTTCCAGTCTTCAGTCGGTTTGTCTTGGGTGCGTTTAGCCATTTTTAATTAGTCGTCTGATTCATCTGCATTCAACACCGGGCTCACCCGAGTCACCGTCGCCTCAAGAGCCCCCACCGCTACTTGAATTTGCAGGGGGTCCCCTGGCACAACGCCGTCAGTATGGGTGAGTAAGTCTCCCTTTTGATCGCGCACTAGGGCATAGCCCCGTCGCAGCACCGCTTCTGGGTCCAAACTGGCCAGGGTTTGCCCCAGCGCCGCGCAGTGGTTTTGGGCGGTCTGAAGCCGATATTGCAGTCCTTTGACCCACCGCTGCTGCAGCCACTGTAAGCGCTGCTGCTCTTGCTCCAGTTGATAGTCCAGGCGGAGTCGCTGCAAGCGCCGTGCCGTCGTTGTTAAACCTTGTTGGCGCGTCGCCAAAACGTCTAAAAGGGTTTCAATCAGCACCTGACTGCGGGCTTGATGCTGATCGAGCAACTCCGCCAGGGCGAGTACGGCGACCTCCGCGGCAGCGGTGGGGGTATGGGCAGCATAGTCAGCCACCAAATCCGCCAAGGATTCATCGCGCTGGTGCCCTACTCCCGTAATCACCGGGATGGGGCAGAGGGCGATCGCCCGCACCACCGCCTCATGGTCAAAACACTCCAGGTCTTCTCGGGCACCGCCACCGCGCGCCAAAATCACCACCTCAGCCCGACCATCCTGGGCCACCTGGACCAAAGCATCGGCAATGGCCGCAGGGGCCTGGGGACCTTGAACAATCGCCGGAGCCAGCAGCACATTCAGGCCGGGATGGCGCTGTAGCAAGGTGCGCTGAATATCGCCCCAGGCGGCAGCTTGGGGGGAGGTGACCACGGCCAGGATTTGGGGATAGGGCGGCAAATCTTGTTTTAAGGCGGGGTCAAACAACCCCTCTGCCGCGAGGCGGGCCTGCAATTGGCGGCGCTGCAGGGCCTGCAGCCCCTCTCCCGCAGGCAGTAACTGCACCACATTCAATTGATAGGTACTGCGTTGGGGGTAGACGCGCATCTGCCCCAGCACGACCACCTGCTCCCCTGGGGCAGGGTCTTCAATTAGCTTGGGTCGCTGCGATCGCCAGGTCACACAGTTAATCTGGTCCGCTCCCTCTGGATCCTTCAGCGTAAAAAACAGGTGGCCGGAACGCTGCTTGGCGCTGGAGACCTCCCCCAGCACCCAAACCTGCATCAGATGAGGATCCTGCTCTAACAGATCCTGAATGTAGGCACTCAATCCGCCCACAGTCAGGGTTTCATCGGGAATGGTGTAGGCAGAGGTTAAGGGCATCGGCAAAAGTTAGACAGCATAATTCTCAAGTTTTGAGATTTTAGTACATTTGTATGTATCATGGTCAGGGTAAATTTCCCAGGTTTATCGTTACACTGAAGCCTGGCTAAAATCCGCCCACGTACAGTCCCCCTAGCACGATCTGATTCTCTTAATTCAGTATGGCTAAAACCACCCCCGCCGGTAATCCTGAAAAAGATAAAGCCCTGAATATGGTGCTCAATCAAATTGAGCGCAACTTTGGTAAGGGGGCGATTATGCGGTTGGGTGACGCCAATCGCATGAGGGTGGAAACCATTCCCACCGGTGCACTTACCCTTGACTTGGCCCTGGGGGGTGGCCTGCCCAAGGGGCGGGTGATTGAAATCTACGGCCCTGAAAGCTCGGGTAAAACCACCCTCGCCCTCCATGCCCTGGCCGAAGTGCAAAAGCAAGGGGGCACGGCCGCGTTTGTGGATGCAGAGCATGCCCTCGATCCTGAATATGCCCAGGCCTTGGGAGTTGACACGGCGGAGCTATTGGTCGCCCAGCCGGATACGGGGGAGGCCGCTTTAGAAATTGTCGATCAGTTGGTGCGTTCCTCGGCGATTGATTTGGTTGTGGTGGATTCGGTGGCGGCCCTGGTGCCCCGCGCTGAGATTGAGGGGGAAATGGGCGACGCCCATGTAGGTTTGCAGGCGCGATTGATGAGTCAGGCCCTGCGAAAAATCACCGGCAACATCGGCAAGTCCGGCTGTACGGTCATTTTCCTCAACCAGCTTCGTCTCAAGATCGGCGTGGTCTATGGCAACCCTGAAACCACCACGGGAGGAAATGCCCTCAAGTTCTACGCGTCGGTGCGGCTGGATATCCGCCGCATTCAAACCCTCAAAAAGGGAACTGAGGAATACGGCATCCGAGCCAAGGTTAAGGTGGCCAAGAACAAGGTGGCACCCCCCTTCCGCATTGCTGAGTTCGACGTGATTTTCGGTAAAGGTATTTCTGGGCTGGGCTGTATCTTGGACCTGGCCGAGCAAAACGACATCATTGTCCGCAAGGGGGCTTGGTATAGCTACAAGGGCGACAACATTAGCCAGGGCCGCGACAATGCCATCAAGCTGATGCAGGAAAAGCCGGAGCTGGCCGCTGAGGTTGAGTCATTGGTTAAACAAAAGCTCTCTATCGGTCGCAATCAGCCGGAGGCAGAGGCTGAAGCCAGCGCAGAAAACGGTAAGGCCCCTAGCAAAGAGAAAAGCAAGTAGGGTCCGCAAGGGTTGAAGCAGGTTGAGTATAGTGACAAAGGAACACGAACTCGCTGTCTAGCCGAATCTTCATGACCGTTGCTTCATCCCCCAGTCCTGAGCCAACTGCTGCCGAAACCCCGAGCTGGCAAATCAAGCTGCTCTACGACGGCCAGTGCCCCCTCTGCCTGCGGGAGGTGAACTTCTTGCAGAAAAAAGATGCAGGTCGCGGCCTGGTGGCCTTTGTGGATATTGCCAGCGATCGCTACAGCCCCGAAGACCATGGCGGGGTCTCTTTTGAGGCGGCAATGGGTCGCATCCATGCGGTTTTGCCCGATGGAGACGTGATCCAAAATGTGGCGGTGTTTCGGCGCGTTTATGAAGTGCTGGGCATGGGCTGGATCTATGCCCCCACGGCTTGGCCGGTGATTGGTCCAGTTATTGACGGCCTCTATAGCCTCTGGGCAGATTGGCGATTGAAGCTGACCGGACGCCCTGACTTAGCCACCTTGGTCGCCGAACGTGACCAGCGTTTGGCCTGCAATGTCGAAGGGCGCTGCCGTTGAGATGGAAACGGCCAACGCCAGTCAGGTCAAACCCCAGTCCAGGTCATGGCTCCCTCGGGCCGTTGCGGCTGTGGCTTGGGTCATTTATGTCAGCTATCTGCTGCTGAGTGATTTTCCCCCTGGCCCCTCACTGCTGCACACCGAACCCGAAACCCTGCAGGCGGCCCTGGATTTAAGCCTCAATTTTTGGTTCATTCTGCCCCTTCTATTTCCGGCCAGTGCCCCCGAGTTGAATCCGCTACTGGAATCGCTGTTCAACCTGGTTGTGGCATGGGGGCTATTGTTCTGGGGATTTTTGCTGGATGGTCGGGGGCAACGCTGGCCGATGCTCCCGTTTTTGATTGGTACGGCTTTTTTGACCAACGTCTTCTATTTGCCTTGGCTAGCGCTGCGATCGCCCCAAACCAATCCCCCCGATTCCCCCTTAACCCGATTAGAGCAGTTTGCTGAGAGTCGAACCTTGCCTCTAAGCATTTTGGCGGTGATCATGGCCGCTGCCGTCTGGGCAGTGTGGGGGCGTCCAGACTTTGGCGACTGGGCCACGCGCTGGCAGGGGTTAGTGGATCTGTTGAGTAGCGATCGCCTCACCTATTCTTTTGCCGTTGATCTACTCATGTTTTGGCTATTCCAGGGCTGGCTGGTGGCCGATGATATGGCCCGTCGTCAGTGGCAGAGCCCCTCGGCCTTGTGGATGGCAAGACTTATCCCTTGCTTTGGGTTAGTGATTTATTTACTGCAGCGTCCCGCGATTCCTTCACCTGTTACGGATATCGCCCAGGACCAACAGTCATGAGCCGCCCTGGTATGCATGGGGAGTCGTTCCAACTGCCGGAATTTGAGCAGAGGGCGGTGCGCACCACCGCCATCACCCACAAATCCTATGCCAAGGAGCAGGGGCAACCGGGTGCAGATAACGAGCGTTTGGAGTTTTTGGGTGACGCCATCCTCACCTTTCTTTGCGGGGCCTTTCTCTATCGAGACTATCCCGATGCTGACGAGGGCGAACTGACCCAACTGCGGGCCTCGCTAGTGGATAAAACCCAGCTCTCCGCCTTTGCCCTACAGCTGGGGCTAGACCATTATTTGCTGTTGGGGAAAGGGGTCGAAAAGAGCCAGGGTCGCAGTAATCCTCGCTTGTTGAGTAGCGCTTTTGAGGCGTTGATTGGGGCCTATTTTCTCGATTTGGAGGGCGATGTGGATGCGGTGCGTCAATATCTGGAGCCCTTTTTTGTCTGGGCTTTGAAGCAAAGGCAAACGGATCATCCTACGGTGAATGTGAAGAGTCAGTTCCAAGAATGGGCACTGGCTAATATAGGGACCGTGCCGGAATATGTGATTGTGGCGGAGTCGGGGCCAGCCCATGCCAGACAGTTTGTGGCGGAAGTCAGGGTTGAGGGTAAGGCGTATGGGCAAGGGCAAGGCAGCAAAAAGCAGGCGGCTGAAAAACAGGCGGCACAAGCAGCGCTAGAAGATTTAGGGTTGTAAAACCGTCCTAGAAATCTCCCCCATACAATAGGGCTTCTACATAATTGGGCGATTGCCCTTCCCTATGACACAACCCGCAAATGCAGCACCGGTCGCTTCAGAAAACCGGTCCTTGGCGATCGCCACCACCCCCACCGCCCTCAAAACCCTAATTCCCTTTTGCACGGGCCATTCAACGCCGCTCTTACTACCCGCCAAGCTCCAAGCTGAAGCCGACCTTTACACAGCCACTGGCCTCCAGCCTAAATTCTACGAAGGCTCGCTACGGGAAACCTTGCCCCAATGCTGGCAAGACCATGACCAGCTGATCTTTGCCCTGGCCACCGGAGCGGTGGTGCGACTGATTGTGCCGTTGCTGCAGGATAAAGCCACCGACCCAGCGGTGGTGGTGGTGGATGAAGCCGGTGAATTTGCGATTAGCCTCTGTGGGGGCCACCAGGGCGGGGGCGATCGCCTCGCGCAACAGGTGGCCCAATATCTCGACAGCACCCCAGTCCTAACAGGAGCCGCCAACCACCGAGGGCTACCAGGCATTGATGTAATCGGCCAACCCTTTGGCTGGGTCAAAGGCGACGGCCATTGGACCCAGGTCAGTAGCGCTATCGCCGCAGGCAAGCCGGTTCAAGTGATTCAAGAAGCAGGCTCGGATCTGTGGCAGCAGCATCTGCCGCCCAAGCATCCCTTTCAGTTCGGTTGGCCAGAGGTATCTGAAGCCAAAGACACTCCCAAACCCCAAGCCCGCGTCTGGATTAGCCCCATCCAGCGGCAATTTTCCCCTGAAGCCATGCCCAAGGTGCAGTGGCACCCAAGGGTGCTGTGGGTGGGGCTGGGCTGTGAACGGGGCACTGATAAGGCCTTGATGGAGCTGGCCCTAAACCAAGTCTGTCGCGCCCATCACCTGGCTATGGGGGCGATCGCCGGGATGGCCAGCCTGGATCTCAAAGCGGACGAAACCGGGCTGGTACAGCTTTGCAACGACCGAAACTGGCCGCTGCGTTGCTTTACCTCAGAACAGCTCCAAACCATTACTGTCCCTAACCCTTCAGAGGTCGTGGCCCAGGCCGTGGGTACCCCCAGCGTGGCGGAGGCGGCAGCGATCGCGGCAGCGCGTTTATTCACCGCAGATGCAGAAGATCCGCCGTTGCGGATGCAGAAACAGGTGATTCGCCATCCCGATTATCAAGGGGCGGTCACCCTGGCGATCGCCGAGGCAGAGCAGGAATACACCGGTCGCCAGGGCCATCTGTGGCTGGTGGGCACCGGCCCCGGTCGCCTGGACCAAATCACCCCTGCTGCGAAAGCCGCCATCAGCCAAGCCGATGCGGTGGTGGGATATCGCCTCTATATGGATCTGATTCAGCCCTTACTGCGTCCAGGGCAGATCATTGAAGCCATGCCCATCACCCAGGAACAGCGGCGCGCCGACCGGGCGATTGAGTTAGCCCAATGGGGCCTGTCGGTGGCGGTGATTTCGTCAGGAGATTGCGGCATCTACGCCATGGCGGGTCTGGTGCTGGAAACCCTACAAGCCCAGGGTTGGGAGGGTCAAAGCCCATCGGTGGAAGGGGTGCCGGGGATCTCGGCTCTACAGGCGGCGGCGGCACGGGTGGGAGCGCCGCTGATGCATGACTTTTGCGCCATTAGCCTCAGCGATTTGCTCACCCCCTGGCCGGTAATTGAAACACGCCTCAAAGCAGCGGCGGCGGCAGATTTTGTGGTGGCCCTCTACAACCCCAAGTCCCAGAAACGTACAGAACAAATCGCGATCGCCCAACAGATTTTTGCCCAACACCGACCCGCCCAAACCCCGGTGGCCCTAGTGCGGGCGGCCTATCGTCCTGAGGAGCGCATTATTGTGACGACGGTGCAGGAGATGTTGGAGCACCCGATCGATATGTTGACGACGGTGCTGATCGGTAATCGCAGTACTCGGTTCTATGCAGGCAAAGTAATTACCCCTCGGGGCTACCGAGTAGAAGGAGCAAGCCCATCGCACAAACAGTGAGATAAACGTCAATAAACAACCTAACCACACGGAACCGCCATCACAGGTCATGTAGCTTCCCTAAGCCCCCACCTTTCCAACACCTGGACTTGGGGCGACGTTCCTGGAAATTATGCAGAAATGAACCGTGACTTTTTAATGCCCCGCCAGTCCCAAGCCCAGCGGGTAATGCCTCCAAATCGGATCAGTACTAGAGCCAAGCGGTCTGGATCGAGTCTATTGTTAGCGGTGCTCGGCACCATGGTAATGGTCTCTGGGGCGGGGGCCACATCCACAGATATAAACGCTGCACCAGAAGCAGCACCGCTACAGCAAACGGTAAATGAACCCACGCCTCAGGTTACAGCGCTAAATCATCCAGATGTTGTAGGGCGATTTCGGGGGGAGTTTATGAGCTTTACCCCGGATGGGCTAGGGCTGTTGACCTATTCAGATGCCGACGGAACCTATCGACTCTTTCGCCTGGATGGCACCGAGGTCCTGAGTCTCACGGGTGAGTTTTGGCGTTTCACCTCGAATGAACAAGGGTTATGGGTCTACTCAGAGGCCGCCGATGTGACTCAACTCGTTCGTTTGGATACCGGTGAAAGGATTGATTTTGCGGGGCGGCCTTGGCATTTCACCGCGGACGAGGGAGGACTGCTGACCTATTCAGAAGCTGACAATACCACTCACTATTATCAGCTCGATGGCACTCAAGTAGCACAGTTCGAAGGGCAGTTCTGGTCCTTGACTGCGGATGAACAACGGCTGGTGATCTATTCCGAGGGGGATGACACCGCCCGCCTATTTCAACGCGATGGCACTGAGCTGGCCCAATTAGAAGGGCGTCCCTGGACTTACTTGCCCGACGAGCAGGGGCTCGCAACCTATTCTGAGGCGGATAATAAAACTCACATTCTGAGCTTTGACGATACTGAAATCATCAGTTTTGAGGGTGGTTTCTGGGACTTCACGCCTGACCAACAGGGGCTGATAACCGTCTCGACTACAGACAATCTTTCCTATTGGTACCGCTTTGACGGTACGGAGTTGGCCCAGTTTGAGGGGCGATTCTGGTCTTTTGTGCCAGAGCAACAAAAGCTATTGACCTCCTCAGAAGCTGACGAAGCCTTACAGCTCTTTGACTTTGAAGGGACTCAGCTTGCTACTTTTGCAGGGCGATTTTGGGGTTTTGCCCCTGAGCAACAAGGGATATTGATGTACTCAGAAGCCAGCGATACCTTAAGGCTTTTTGATTTTGACGGTACGGAAGTGTTTAGCGTGGCCGGGAGCTTGCTGAACATCTGGCCGGAACAGCAGGGTCTCTGGACTTACTCTGAGGCCGATAATGTCTCCTATTGGTATCGCCTTGATGGGACGGAAGTCACCCGCATTGAAGGAAAATTCCGGGCGTTTACCTCAGATCAGCAAAGCCTGATCGTTACATCAGAGGCTGACAATATCTCACAGCTCTTTCGCATCGACGGCACTGAGTTGGCGCGTTTTGAGGGGAAATTCTGGGCTTTTACGCTAGGCCAGCAAAGACTGGTCACTTACTCAGAGTCTGACAGCATGTTCCGACTGTTCGAGTTGGATGGCAGTGAAGTTACTCGCCTTGAGGGCCAATACCTCAGCTTTATCCCTGATGGACAAGGACTCGTTATCTATCCTGAAGTTGGCGACCATTTCCAGCTATTTCATTTCAACAGTGGTGAAAGCATTCGTTTTGAGGGTCAAATTCGGAATTTCCTCCCTGAAGGCCAAGGGCTATTAGTCTATTCTGAGGCGGATAATCTCTTGCGGTGGTATCGTTCTGATGGCACTGAGGTGACCCGCTTTGAGGGAGATTTTTCGGGTTTCACGTCTGATCAACAAGGGCTAGTGACCTACTCTGCAATCAACAACACCTCTCTCCTATTTCGATTCGACGCTATTGCCGGTGAGCAGTGAGGGACGCGAGCTTATTTTGCATAATGCTTCCACTTGTGCCTGCTGCACCCCTGGAAACCACTCAATGAACTGCTCTATCGAAGCACCATCCTTCAAATTTTCGAAGAATGCCGCTACCGGCACCCGTGTTCCTCGGAATACCCAGGCTCCACTGACGCAATCTGGGTTACGCTCCAAAACCTTTAGCAAAAAACCGTTATCCATGGCGGTCGACGTAATGACGACTTGTTCACCCCTACCCTAACCCTGACACAACATCTACGAAAGATTGCGGTGCCTGGAGGAGAGTTATGGGGCTCCAGGCTATCCTTTGGTGAATGCTCAGCTCTCTTATCCACCCATGGCTAATCCGCCTTCTAGTCCGTCTCCAGCTCCGCTGAATGAGCGGATTGCGGACATTGTTCTCAAAGTGATTATGGCTGGGGGTGTGGCTGGCGGCAGCGTTGGCGCATTTTGGTCTCTGTTCAAAGACGATGATGTAGTCAAGGCCATTGCCTCAGCGGTGATTGGCTTGGGTATTTCCTACGGGGCCAAGCTGCTGACACCCATCCATAAAGGTAATCAACGGCGATTAGAGGGGGCAGGAGAAGCAGTTGATAAAGGTATTGACCGGCTGAGTGCAGCCACCATTGCCAAAATCACCGCTGTAGAAGATCGTTATCTGGCTTGCCAAGCCGCAGATTGCGAGACCTATCGTACTGATGGCATAGGTAAAAGCAGCGGCATCTTTACGCCGTTGCTAGATCAGGTTTTTGTGCCATTGGAGCTAGATCGCAGTTTCCAAACTCCGGGATTTTGTGACCCACCTGAGAAGTTTGAGGCAGATCTCAGCGCAGGTCTGGATCCGGCCACGGTCAATATCTGGCAATTGTTGGCAATGGCCAATCGAGATCTGGTCTATAGCCAAATCGCGATTTTGGCCTGGGGCGGCTATGGCAAAACCACTCTACTGCGCCATGTCACCTATGCTCTGGGCAAAAATAAACAGCCTGCTACCGTACCCCGTTACCTGCCAGTACTGTTGCTGCTGCGCAAATATCGCGATCTGCTCAGTCAAGAAAAACCGCCCAACCTTCCTGAGCTGATTGCCACCCATCATGTCCCTTCTTTACCCGTGTCAGAGGGATTAAAACTCACGGCAGATTGGATGGGGGAGCAATTGAGCCAGGGACGGGTCGTGGTGATGCTAGATGGTTTTGATGAGGTCCCCAAGGCCAAACGCCCCTTGGTGGCGCGATGGCTCAATGCTCAAATGCGGGCCTATCGCCGTTCGATCTTTTTACTCACCGCCCGCCCCAAAGCCTATACCGAACAAGTCGGCGGAGATCGCCTGGACTTCAACAGTTTGCTGTGGGTCCGAGATTTCAATACGAAACAGCGGCGAGATTTTATCCAGCAATGGTACTGGTGCCAGGAGTATTACGGCCACGGCAAAGAAGATATCCCAGCGGTGCGGGAAATGGCCAAAGCTGCCGCAGATGATTTGCTCAAACAGATCAAACAACGGCCAGAGTTGGACAAGCTCACTACCAATCCACTGCTGTTGAACATGGTGGCGCTGTTTCATCGGCGTAACCCCAGTGCCAACTTACCGAAACGGCGGGTAGATTTATATCAGGAGATGTGTCTACTGCAACTACGGGACCGTCCCGGTGCCCGCGCCATTGAGACGGTGTTAGAAGACTGCGATGCCCAGATTATTTTGCAGCGATTGGCCCTGGCGATGATGACACAAAAACAGGAGCGAATCGAGAAAGGCCCGTTGCTAAAGCAGTTGCAGCAATACCTTGCTGAGCAAGAGGAGACGGTTGCCGCTGTTGACTTTCTAGAACAGGTAGAGCAAATCAGTGAACTGATTGTGCAGCGGGAGCCAGACGAGTATGAGTTTGCCCATCTGAGTTTTCAAGAGTTCCTTGCCGCCAAGGAGATTGCCCGTCAACAGCAAGAAGCACTACTCTACGACCACCTCACCGAAGATTGGTGGAAGCAGGTGATTTTGCTCTATGTCGCCCAGGTGAAACCCAGTCGCTTTATTCGAGCGGCTTTGGATCGGGGGGCAACGGATCTGGCCTATGACTGCCGGCAAGAGACCCGCAAGCGCATTGATGCAGATCTGCAAAAAGACCTAGAAGAGTTGTCAGCTTTCAAGGCAACCGAGGCCGCAGTGCAGTCTTCTCGCTATGCCCAACTGGAAAAATATCTGCAAAATCAGCAGTGGCGTGAGGCGGACCAAGAGACCTATCGACTGATGATTACCGCGGTTGGCAAGGAGGAGGGCAGAGGATTTAGCAAAGCGGACCTACTGAACTTCCCCTGTGACGAGCTACTAGCCATTGACGATCTGTGGGTGAAGTACAGCCAGGGCAAATGGGGCTTTAGCGTCCAGAAGCAAATCTATGCCGACTGTGGTGCTACACTCGACGGCAGCTATCCTGGCGATGAGATCTGGTATGAATTCTGCGAAAAAGTTGGTTGGCAAAAGGACAACGCCTATGTGAACTACCAAGCCCTCACTTTCGACCTATCCGACCTATCTATTTCTCCCAACGGAGAATTTCCGGTTTTTGGGTGGGTGGTTGGGGGTTTTTGTGGTTTGTTCTTCTCTCGCATCCAGACTTGTGAACTGTAGCAGATAAGCGCTTCAGCCCGATCTAAATCGCTATTTTCAGACCGACTCCACACGGCAAACTAGGTGTTTCGGCGATCCGTTACCTGGCACCCCAAACCCCAGATCCCAGGGTTCTTATATCGGCATGAAAATATCGTTGAAGTGAGTGCGAAGAACCCTGGGATCTCCTGGAACCAATCAGGTGTTTCGTCGATCCGTTACCTGGCACCTGGGCTCAGCTTGTATCGGTAAACTGCAAAGCGGCAATATTGGGGTCGTAACAGTTGGCCAGCACAAACTGCTTTGAGATGGCCTCCACCTCATCCGTTGGCAGATTCCAGCGCTCCCACAGACTTTTTTGCCCAGGGCTGGTTTTCTTGGCCTTGAGCTTCAGCCGCAACCCCGCCAGCTTTTTGCTGCCCCAATGATTTTTACGTTCTGGCTTAGGCTTGGGTTTGTACTGTTGGCACAGTCGTCGATAGGCCCGCGCACAGAGATCCAGCGTCGCCCCCAACGCCAAAAAGGCCGGATGCCATTGGGTCAACCCATCCAGCTTGAGTCGTTCATAGCTGCCGTAATTGCTGAAATCGTAAAACCAGCCCTGCTGCATATTGGCTGCTTTCGGGTTGGCATGAATGTAGCGCAGGGTATTCAGCGCCCGTCTATGATCACTGTTGGAGAAACCGGTGCTGTGGTAGCGCTTCTCCCAAAAGTGGCCACTGCGATTCAGCAGCCGATTAAAGCACATCGCCGTGTACCAGTTGAGCCAATGCATAATCTGGGGGACATCTTCAGGCTGAGCCGGTTCCAGCAAATAGTGGACGTGATTGCTCATGATGCAGAGACCATAGAGCTTAAAGCCGTATTTGCCCTGGCAGGTCCGCAGGGCGTAGAGCAATAGCTGGCGGCATTCAAATCGGGTCAGGCGAAACTCGCGGTTATTGCAGCGAATGGTGATGTGGTAGCAATGGTTCTGTTTAAAGGTGCGGCAAGGGCGGGGCATAGCGCATTCCAAACTGCCCCACCCAAGCTCCCAGAGTTTTTTGAACGTGCTGTTGACGATATGTTCATCAGCGAAGCAAGATCCCAGGGTTCTTCTATCACAATTCAGGTCTCCTCAAAGTGAGTTCAAAGAACCCTGGGATCTACCGGTTGCCTTTCATAAGGCTATGATCATTTTGACTCAGGACCTTAGCCGATAGTCCGATGATCTCAGTCGCACCCATCAGACAATCTCTCCCCGACGGTTCCGTGGCGACGATTCCGGTCACTTGGGCTGAGTACCAGCAGTTTGCCCAGTCCCGTGAAGATCGCAGTATTCCTCGCCTCAAATACGCTAACGGCCTCCTACATCTAAAAATGCCAACCTTTGAGCATGGCCAACTCGATGCCCTGGTCGCCGACTTGATTGTTGCCCTACTGAATCAACAGCTACGCGACTATACCCGCACCACACCCGTTACTCTGCAAGTCCCTGACCGTGCCGGAATCGAACCAGACCATTGCTTTTGGGTTCAAAATTGGCAAGCCGTGAATGGCAAGAAGCGGATTGACCTGGCCACCGATCCACCCCCCGACATTGCCATTGAGGTGGATGTCACCAACTTCACCCGTGTCGCCGACTATGAGCCCTTCAACGTGCCTGAAGTGTGGTTGATTCGCAGCGATCGCCTCGACATCTTTACACTCACAGCTAAAAGCTACGCACTGTCAGAAACCAGTCAATTCTTTCCTGAGAGGGCCATTCAGCTGCTCTATCAACAGGTGCTAAAGACAATCTCGAACGGTGCCAGTCTGCCGAGGGCAATTCGGCAAGCGTTAATGGCCTAAGAAAAATATCCATTCAGCTCGCTGTAGTGAAGCTCAGATGATTCGATGATTCTGAGCGAGAAATCAACGGTCATTAAGCCCTGAAATAACCGTCTGTAAAGACGCAAGAAGACCGGGGAGTTCAATTTCAATCACATCCCTAATGATGTCTAAATCGACATCGTCGTAGTTGTGCACAACGATATCGCGCAGCCCTGCCATCTTCTTCCAAGGAATATCTGGATAACGATCGCGGCATTCCACCGATAATCGCTTCGTTGCCTCGCCAATAACTGTAAAACGACGAATAATGGCGTCCTGCGTCTGTATATCAACATCATCCCAATTGATATTTTCGGTGTAGTTAAAAATCAATTGAATCGAATCAATGATGTCAAGAATAGACTGCTGATCCTTTGACATAGATTTTCCGTGCTGACTGAAGAATCTCTTGGCGGCGTAAGGGGTTTCGACTCCTTTGAATACCGCGCTTACTAATTAAATCCACCTTTCGATTGAGTAGCGTTTCTAATTCAGATTTCATATCCAGAAACTTAAAGCCATAACGCGCATCAGGTGCGCTGGCGTAAAGCACATCAATATCGCTGGGGCTATTACCACCTGCCCGGAAGTCATTTCGCAGCACCGACCCAAATAGAGCCAGCTCAACGACCCGCCACTTTTCACAAAACGCCGCGATCTCATCCGGTTTTAGATTTAATCGCTGGTAGATATCCCCCAGAGAAAGAGATGTCTGGGAGATGGGCTGGGATGACTCAATGTGAAGAGGTCTATTCACGTTGCGTTTACAGCATTAATGAATCTATGGTAGTCCTGTTCTGGTTCAGCCCACTATATCCTGATTGATCGCTCACCTCTGCTGGAGTGGCTTGGCGTCAAGGGAACTTCGATTGAGTCTGCAAAGGCGGCGATCGCCAAAGTGCCGGAAGACCTGACGTGATCCCCACGACAGTAGGCAAAGCCCCTAAAGTCGAACTGGTGCCCTCCAGGGGACAACCCACGTTTTCAAGTTGAACCTTGTTGAGAAGAGCTAGCTGCGATTGGTGCTGTTAATTTCATCCAAAATCGCCTGAGCCCCTTGACTGCGGAGCTGCTGAGCCAGTTGAGTCCCCAAGGATTCTGCGTCAGCGGTTGCCCCATCAACCTGGTTCTTGATCAGGGTTTGACCGTCTAAGCTGGCGACGATGCCCGTCAAGGTCAGCGTGTCTGCCTCGATTAACGTGTTGACCCCAATCGGCACCTGACAACCCCCTTCTAGTTCCCGCAAGAAGGCCCGTTCAGCCAGACAACGGTAGGCCGTGGGGGTATGCTCCAGCACTTTCAACACCGCCAAAATATCGTCGTCGCCTTCGCGGCATTCAATCCCCAAGGCCCCTTGACCCACGGCGTGGAGTGAGATCTCAGAAGACAGGATTTGATGGACGCGATCGCCCATGCCCAGCCGCTCTAAACCCGCCACGGCCAAAATAATCGCATCGTACTGGCCCTCATCCAGCTTGCGGAGTCGGGTATTCAGGTTGCCGCGAATATCCTTAAAAGTGAAGTGGGGGTAATGGTGCCGCAATTGCGCCAATCGCCGCAGGGAAGAGGTGCCAATCACCGCCCCCTTAGGTAGGGTGCCAAGCTGCTTATCTTGATGCTTTTCATGAACCACCAGCGCATCGGCAGGATCTTCCCGCTCGGTGATGCAGCCCAGCATCAGCCCTTCCGGCAGGCGGGTGGGCAGATCTTTGAGGGAATGAACCGCGAAATCCACATCCCCCCTCAACATGCTGTCCTCTAGTTCTTGGGTAAAGAGGCCCTTATCACCGATTTTGGAGAGGGACACATCCAAAACCTTATCCCCATGGGTCTCCATGGTGTGGACTTCAAAGGCCACTTCAGGAAACTGCTTCTGAAGCTCATCCCGAACCCAGTGGGTCTGCACCAAGGCGAGCTGACTCTTGCGAGAGCCAATGCGAATTGTGCGGGTCGGGGCAGCAGTCGAGGCCGTCGAAGTCATGGAACGGGGTAAAAATAGAGGGCGCGAGTTAAAAAACTGCAGAAAGGCTGCAAGATCTTATAGGGTACCCTAATTGGCTCCGGTTTCATTTGGGAACGGCATTGGGCCGTCAGGGGTCAGACGTTAGCAATGCAAAGATAAGCTGATGCTTTTGGATCGGAGTGAGGAGCAGGTGCCAAAAACGAGTTGGCCGTCACGATTGCGGCAATGGAGCCTGGCCCTGATTTTATGGGGGCTGTGCCCTGGTTTCGTTTGGGCACAGGCGGTGCCGCCAGAGGTGCGGGATCCGTTTCTGTCTGATCCTGAATTTGCAGAGCCCCGAGATCCGCTTTTACCCACCTTTCCAGTTCCCCGCCAGCTCAGCCCTCTAGAGGAGCTTGAGCTCGAAGCCCAGCTAGATCAACTGGCCATTCAGGCGGAGGCCGCCTACCAACTGGGTGAAACCGATCGCGCCTTCGAGATTTGGCTACGGGAGGTGCGGCTGCGACGGATTCTCGGTTACGAAGACGAGCTTGCCGCCATCCAACGGGTAGGAGTACGAGTCTGGGAGACGGGGCGCACCCAAATGGCCCAGCTCCTCACCCTGCGATTGGAAGAAATTCAAGCGGATTTGCTCAGCCAAGCCGCGCCCGATCTGGCCTTGGTCGAGGCCCTAGCGGAAGCCTTTGAAGGGCTGCAAGATATCGACTCGGCCTTGGCGGTTTATGACCGGTTATTGAGCGGCATTAGCGATGCGCAACAAATTCAAGTGCTGGAGCGGATGGGGGCGCTTCAAACCCGGTGGTTTCGCTTTGAAGCGGCGGCTGCAACCTACAATCGCTTACTCAATCTATTGGGCAGCAGTGCTCCTAGCCGTCGCCTGCCTTACTTGGAGCAGGCCATTTACGCCCACGAAAATGCGGGTTTGCTAGCGCGGGCGATCGCCTTTCAGCAAGAGTTGTTGCGATATTACGACCAGCAGGGAGACTTGGCAGCGAGGGTGCCTTTACAACTGGAGATCGCCCGCAACTATCGAGATGCGGAGCGCTTTGATCTGGCCTGGGTGTATTACCGCGCCACCCACGGTCTGGCCCTCGATTTAGACCACATTGGCTATGCCCGCGATGTTTTAGCGGATTTAACCGAGATCTATCAGGTGTTAGATCGCCCAGCCGATGTGCAGTATCTCCTGGAGCAACAGCTTGCGGTAGAGCAGTTGGCCTATGGGGGCTACGGCCTAATGACGGTGTTTGGCCAACTGGGGCAATTTCATGAGGTACAGGGGGATATCCCGGCGGCGATCGCGGCCTACCGCGAAGGCTTAATTCTTGCTACCTACCTGAATCACCGTCAGCCGTTTTTCCTCAATCGCATTCAGCGGCTGCAGTTAGCCCAAGGGGAAATCACCATTGAAGGGGCTGAGACCCATATGAGTGACACGGTTGGCCCCCTGCTGAATCCATTTCGCTGGCGCGGCAATTAGTTGCAGGTAGGGGTGCGAGAGGCGCAAGGGGGTTAAGAGCTGTAATTGATGACAGCTCGAATCCTTCTGCACTGTTTCTGAAGTGCCTATTCTGTAACGGTTAGAGCTGGATTGGTTTATGGTTGGCCTAAATCTGGCCTAGATTGTGTCTGGATCAACCCCCAACGTCCTAAGACGTTCCGCCAGTCGCTGAGCCTTTTCTTGGGCTTGTTCTACTTGCTGCTGGGCTTGCTCTGCTGCTTCCTCAGGGGTTGCAACAAGCG
Organism: Leptolyngbyaceae cyanobacterium; assembly: GCA_050043365.1. GTDB lineage: Bacteria > Cyanobacteriota > Cyanobacteriia > Phormidesmidales > Phormidesmidaceae > PCC-6406. Next base: position 1,589 of record JBHJIP010000211.1, on the reverse strand, counting down.
TGCCTTCTGCGGTGAAAAAGCGCAGCTTGTCACCGTGAATCCCTAAATAGAGGCCCAACTGCTGACTCCACAGATGGCCAGATTCATTAGGCGAGATGGCTTCATATGTACCTGCCATCAAGACAAATCCCGCAAACTCCAAGGTCTCAGGATCAACCCAAAAATACTCAGGGGTGCGAAAGGTGTCTTGATAAATCTGCTTTTTGGTTTCTCGATCAGCCTTGGCGGTGCTGTCTGAGAGGACTTCCACAATCAGATTGGGATATTTACCATCCTCTTCCCAAACCACCCAGCTTTTACGGCTACGACGTTCGGTATCAAGCACCACGAAGAAGTCAGGGCCTCTGAAGTCTTGCGACTTAATTTGTTTGGGGCTGAAATAGAGGGTCAGATTCCCGGAAGCAAAAAAGTCTTGTCTATCGCGCCACAGCCATTCCAGGCTAGTGATCAGCAGCAGCATCTGCCGCAGATGTAGGTCTGTTTCCAAAGGGGGTTCGTCGCTGTAGAGATCACTGGGGGGCAGTACGATGTCCGCTGTATCGCGGGGTTCGACTGATTGGAGTTGTTTAGCAGTCACCATGTCGAACAATTGTACGCATCAAGCAGATGTGTCTATTTTAAGCGAGCAGTTAACCTCGTCACTGCTGAGTGATTGCGTGGGGAGTTATGCTTCCTGCGCCCTAACCCATTCCCTAACAGCGCAACGTAAGGCCAATCGTCCCCGATCTCGATGCGCTTCAATCAATTCTGGGAGTGCCTGAATGTTCAGCGAAGGAAAGATCTGGCTTTGCTCCACTTGAACGTATATGTCTTGTGCCAGTTGGTCAATGCTCAAAACTCTGTTGTCATAGCACCAGAGTTCTGGCACGCCGAGTCGAGCGTAGATTGAGAAGCGATTAAGAGACTTACTGGTTAGGTCGATTTCAAGGGCCAGATCTGGTGGGGGATCTTGATTGAGATCGAAAGTGAGCTGGCCGCGAATCTGCGCTTCATTTTGAAAGTAGAAACAGTTATCAGGCTCTAAACCTGCTTGCTTAGCCTGCTTGTGCTAGTTGGTAGATCTATAGCTTTCGTAATCCTGGTTCAAGGTTTTTGCGATATCTTCGATCGCGATACTGATGGTTTCCTTGAAACCTACATTCCGCAGGTTGCTTTTAGTTTTTAGCTATGCATTGAATTGTTGCGGCCCGAAACCTCCAAACTTCGTTCTGAGTGACCGCAAAATCGAGGGATTCAGACATTGCTAAATGTTAAGCGAGATCTAGAAATATTGAGCCCTTGCTGAAGCCAGAATCCTCTCTGTCAGAGAATTTCAGGCGCACTCCACTGAAAGGGACATTTGTCAACCTGCGGAACGTTGGTTGAAATACTCGTGCTCTGGTCGTGGGACCATAATTTCCAGCAAACCATGGTCGTAGGCCACTTGTTTGGCGCGAGTTTCTCCCAGTTCCTCTAAGAGGATATTTGGAAACACGTAGAGCGTCTAAATCGTCACGCTAACCTGCGTAACATGACACGGATCATGGCGATGTAGATGAGTGCTTCAGAGGATTCAGGTAAGCGCTCATAATCAACATTGAGCCGTCGAC
>JBHJIP010000210.1:0-4016 GCA_050043365.1 Leptolyngbyaceae cyanobacterium | reverse complement strand
CCCAGTAAAAGTCCACCTAAGGCCTATGCTTCTCAACGAAAACGGCTTGCTTTAGAGCAGCGCATAGAGTTCAACAAGGTGATCAGATTCTCATGGTGAGACTGACTAAGATGCTGAAAAGTTTTCTGCACCACTAAGGGCTCGAGTCTAGGGATTGCCCACCCCCTTTAGCACTCTGAATCCGTGATTCTAAATCCGAAGAAACCTCACCACCTTCATGACCCACTTGCTGCAGGCTCTCTTGAGGTCTCATGTGCAGTTCTTCTGCTTCAGTTTCACGCTGTAGAGTTTCTACAGGCTTCATTTGCAATTGCTCTTCCTCTTGCCCTTCTCGCTGTACAGAGTCAGAGGGTTGAGGACTATTAATGTTGTTGACAACCTGCGCTGCAACAGTATCTGCCTCTTGTTCGTACTTATCCCCGACAGCACCAACCGTTAGCTTGGCCTGGATGGGCATGGATGCTGCAGGCGGAGCCGCAGACCCAAATAGACCTGCGTAAGGGTTATTCAGATCAGTTTGAAAGATGCTGGCATCAGGGTTGAACTTGGGTAGTTCCTGCTGAGGCAATTCCGCTTTAAGCTGCACGCCTGGTACTTCCGGAGTAAAGCGAATTGAAGACTTAGCCTTCCGAGGCTTTCGGGCAGCAGCGTAAACTCCATTGCGATAACCCATGCTAGTAACACCCTAGATTTTGAAAGCCTAGCCTTGTGGCATAACCACAGATAGCGCTATCAGGCCACAACTCCAGAGTAGCCGTTCAACAAAGATGCGTTGTGACAACTCTGCGATTTCACCCAGAAGGTCCATATTTCATGGGGTAACGTGACAGATGTTGACGCTTAATGCATTTTCAAGTCGTTCTCTATTGCATCTCTGCCTGTCGTACATAGGCTTCTTCCCGCCCGAAGGTGAGTTGCAGGGGTCGCCCAGCCTGGTGCCCCCTAACCGCCTCGCGATACACCCCATATTCGGTTCGCACCGTCACTTGTTCTCCGCCCTGATCGAATGTGAGGGTATATTGCACCGATTTACTGATTTCAGGGGCCGAAAATGCCTCTCGCCTTTTTAGCCGCGCCTCTAGATCATCTACTGTGGGCCTAGGCGGCAAGTCTGGCCACCAGAGGCCCTGCTCATCCGCACTGCCAAAATCTTCCGCCACCGGTTGCCCATTGATATTCACCCGATAAGACGAACCAAAGGTTTCAATGCGGCTTTCACGGGGGCGATCTTGGGTCACCCCTTGGGGACGATATTCCGCCTGCCAGGTGTAGGTGGTCATGGCAGTCGCCTCATAGTTGTCTGTAACTAGGGTTTCCTCAAAGCTGCCTAGATCGCCGCATCCGGCTAAGGCAACCAGTCCAAGACTGGCGCTCGCTAGCCAACCCTCCATCAGGATTCCATTCATCGGCGTTACTCCAAAAGGGATAGGCGCTAACCTCACAGCCAAACTATCATTGCTGTTAGCGTCTTATATGGATGCTCCAGCGTTCTCAAAAAAGTTGCCGTGCCGTGCGGAACCAAAGGAAGGCTACTTGTAGGTATCGACAACACCGTTCGATCCGCTGGGTTAAAGCCCCTGTCCCAAGCGATCCATCAGTGCATCCTCCACTCAGTAAACGTCATGTCTAACTCCTCCTCTCATCCTGTGTCTTCTTACTCTGCTCAGACCCGTGCCGAGCTTGATTTGCTCCATAGCGTTCTAGACGCTGAGGCTCAAAATCCTTGGAATCCCCAGGATCCAAACAATGCGCCCTATCTGGCTTCTCTGGAACAAACCTGGAAAGACGAAGATTTTTCGCAGACAACAACTAATGCTCAAAAGCTGTGGGAACAGGCGGGGCAACTCTGGCCCGCGTCCCCCGCACTGGCCCTACGGCTCAAGGCTGAATTCGCATCTCGGATGCCCGCTGATCTTGTGGGTCAAATTGCTGAGCGGGTGCAGGCGATCGCTGACAATGGTCGCCCCTTGCTGGACCAATTGGTAGCAGCCGTTGACGATACCCTTGCCGGTTGGGATGCCGGAGATTTGCGCGTCATTGCCCGTCCCATGGCCATGGCTATGCGGGATGGTCATGGCGATATTGTGGAGGCTACCTTGCAGTCCATTCGCTCCGATGCCGATTGGGATTCTTTATCCGACTTAGAGCAAGCCCGTCTGAGTTTGGCGATCGCCCGCTATGGTTTCGCCCATCTAAACGATTGAGCACGGCACTGGCTGAGCAAGGATTTTGACAATGCTGGGTTTGCTTGGTTAGCCCCGCCGCCACCAAGGCGGCCGAGCCCGCCCAACGAGTGCAGGTCGCTGACCGCGTTATGGCCCCTGCCGCAAAGTTTGCGGCAGGGGCCTATTTTTGGCGGCGCGTCATGGGCTGGGTGCGCTGCTACAGTACTCTCGGCAGCGTGTTTTTTTACACCGGCTCTAGCATCCCGTAATCCAGGCCACAGCTTTATGACAACCCTCCCCGTTTTGATTCTGATATTCGTGGTGAGTTTGGCGGTGCTGGTTAAAGCCTCGGACTTTTTCACCGACGCTGCCGAGAAATTGGGCCTAGGCCTAGGGCTACCCCCCTTTATCGTCGGGGTCACCATTGTTTCCATGGGCACCTCTCTGCCCGAACTGCTTTCTTCCCTAGTGGGGATTTCTCAGGGAGCCCCAGAGGTGGTGGTGGGCAACGTCATGGGCTCCAATATTGCCAACATCTGCCTGGTGATTGGCGTGGCGGCGCTGATGAGCACTCACAGCATGCGGGTGATGTATGACCTGGTGAGCGTCGATCTGCCCCTGTTTACTGGGTCTGCCTTTTTATTTACCCTGATGGCTTGGGACCAGCAATTTACCCGAGGGGAAGCGCTGCTGCTGGTGATCGGCTACATCATGTACCTGTTCTACATTCTCAAAAGCAGCGAAGCGGAGGCTCTGGAGCCCCCTGACGAAGACGATATCAGTGAAGCCGACCTGCCAAAGGAGCCGACTAGCTCTGCCGATGCCTTGCGGGATGTTTTGATTTTGGTGCTCAGCGGCATTTTTATCTTTCTGGGGGCGAAGTACACCATTGATTCACTGATTCAAATCTCTGATTTGCTCAACATTGGCAAAGAGGTGATTGCGGTGAGCGCAGTGGCTTTGGGGACTTCGCTGCCTGAGCTGATTGTGACTATCAATGCCGCATCGAAAGGCAAGGCCGAAATCGCGATCGGCAATGTGGTGGGGTCAAATATTTTCAACATTTTTGTGGTGATGGGCATCCCAGGGCTGATCACGCCCTTGCCCGTGCCGGAGTCGGTTCTCAGTCAGGGGATTCCCACCTTGATCTCGGCGTCGCTAATGATGTTTTTTGTGGCCCAAGACAATAAGGTCACCATTTGGGAGGGCTGGCTATTTTTGATCTTTTACGTCTGGTTTATTGGCACCACCTTTAATTTGCTTTAGCGCAGGTTCACACGACATTCCGCCCTCCCAAGTGTCATATTGGCAATAAATCGGCCTCTCAACAAAGCAAGTAATATAGCGGTTGCCATAAGGTTAGCGGCATTGTAGATTCATCTGAAGATGCTCCATTTAGGCCATGCCATCCCCTTATAGCAACGACCTACGAGAGAAAGTCCTAGCCGCCATCCATAAAGGAACGCAGAAAAGCAAAGTCATCGAAATGTTCGGTGTCAGTCGCGACAGCATTGACCGCTGGCTCAAGCGCCGTGCAGCCGCCGGTCATGCCCATGCCAAAAGTGGGTATCAAAAAGGTCACAGCCACTGCATTACGGATTGGACAGCCTTTCATGCCTTTGCCCAAAAACATGGCGATAAAACGCAAGCCGAAATGGTACAACTGTGGCCCAGCAAAGTCAGTTCCCGGAGCATCTCTAGAGCCCTAAATACTTTGTAAACTAAGTTTCAGGTGTATTCATATCTGTCTGATCACGTCGAATCTGTTTATAGTGACGACCGAGTTTGTTTCGGGCTGATTTGATAGAGAATTGCCAGTTTATTTTGATGCGTTTCTCATGTCGTTCAGCA
>JBHJIP010000209.1:0-3751 GCA_050043365.1 Leptolyngbyaceae cyanobacterium | reverse complement strand
AAGGAGCCCAAAGCTCAACACTCGAAGATCGGATTCGCTACACTCACAACACCTGCATCGAAACTTTCCCATTCCCTCAGTTTCCCTCCACTTCTATCGTTCAAAGCATCCGCGATAAAGCCCGCGAACTCCACCAATATCGCAGTGAGCAAATGGAGCAGAAACAGTGGGGTATCACCACGCTCTATAACGCCTACTTTGATGCGCCCGCCAGTCAGCTCTACAAACTCCACAAACAGCTAGACGCCCTGGTATTGCAAGCCTACGACTTCAGCCCCGATGACGACCTGTTAGAAAAGCTTCTCGCCCTCACCCTCGAACTCGCCGCCAAAGAAAAAGCCGGGGAATCGGTTGTTGGCCCTTGGGACCCCACCGCCGCTTAACTTGCCTCAGGGGGGCGAGGGCGATCAGGTCGGTTCACCAGTAGCTGATAGATCCGCTCAATCTGCTGCCCCGTAATCCATCGCTGATACGTCCGCGTATGCACCTCCACACTGTGCCCCATCTGCCTTGCACTCAGCTCCACCGGCCAGTGATATAACAACGTCCGAATCGCCCAAGCATGGCGTAGGTCATAGGGCGCAAACGGTAGCTTAGGCGATAGATACGACGTCACCGAATGGCCCAAGCGGTCATTGCGTCGGTTTAACGCCACAGGCGGCAAAACCCGATCCTGTAGCTGCCACATCTCCGGCCACTCTGGATAACAGGGCCATACCTCCCGCCACCCCGTCTTCGTGGGCTCCAAAATCTGCACCACCGGGAACTTTGATAACTCCAGGTGAAACACCTCATGGTTACGCAGCCCATAACAGGCCATCACCCCATAGACCCAACGCCACGCCGGGTTAGAGAGTTGGTCTCGGTACTGGGCGATCGCTTCATCTGTGGGCAAATCACGGGGAGCCGTCTTGGTGCTGCTGTAATTGCCCCGTAGATGTTTGCCGTCCCAGTCCAGACCCGCAAACTTAGCGATCGCCCCCGCCGCCATACAGGTCCGCTGTCTGCTCCGCGTGTTGGGTTTGGTGGCCAGTGCCAACGTCTCTAAGACCTCCGCCGTCAATGTCGCCTTTGGGGGCAATTTCTTCAGCGGCTTCCAGTAATCCCCCTGCCAGGTGTCCTCATTGCCACCCCGGCCTAAATAGGCTTGATGAAACTGGGCGATCGCTTCCCCACAGGTCAGCCTTTCCGATTGCTCACCATGGCCCCAGTCGGCCCAAGTGAATTTACCCGCTGCCAACTGGCCACCAATCAACTTGGCCGTTTTCTCCGCTTCCTTCACCGTTGCCAAGCTGGCCCCAATCTTGAGCGGGATGCGCTGCTGATAGGGAGCTGTCCGCCCGCTAACCGACTTGGGGGGTAGGGTAGCCCGTAAATTGAGCCGCCCACCTCTAAGCTCGATCGCCACCAATAGCCCTGATTGCTTCAGTCGAGCATTGACCTGTTTAATTGCTGCCGTAACCGTCTGGCCCAAAATGCCCTGGCCTAAATCTGGCCTAAATTTACAGGGATCGTCGGGGTTGTTTGGGGTGGGTCAAGGTCGGTTTACATTCAGACACAAACGCCAAAACCAAAGCCCCGCAGCGCTTTGAGTGCTGCGGGGCTTGATGCCTGGTTGTCCAGTTTTAATACCCCCAGGGGAATTCGAATCCCCGTCGCCTCCGTGAAAGGGAGGTGTCCTAGGCCTCTAGACGATGGGGGCACGTCCGTTCGGCATTAATCAATATAGTGAACCAGTGACATATCTGTCAAACCGGATTGTGAGCCCACGCTCCACCCAAGAGAACCCATTGTAGGGACTGGCATTCAGCCCATTGCCAGCCCCATGGGCTCCTAGCCCAGCAAACCGACCGCCGTCAAGATCTTGGTCAAAATGCCGTTGATAATTGCTAGGGTGATCGCCCCCAAAATGGCGCTCCAGATCCCCCATTTCAACCTAAAACCTTCCACCAAGAACGCCGCCAGACCAAACACAACAATGGCAGTAATCAGCGGCAATAGACCCAGGGTCAACCAAGCCAGCGTCCCGCCGAACGGCAGGATGCCCAGGATGGCATGGAGAATGCCGATAATGGCCCCCCCAATTAGTGCCTTCGCGGGGCTATCCACTTCAACACCAATCGGTAGCTTCGAAATGATCAGCAAGCTGACCGCAAGCACAATCACAGTAATTACAAAGGGAACGATAGCTGCCATGACTGGATGAACTCCTTATAAACTCCTTAGCTTCAGCCCTTACAGTAAACCGACATCGGCTGAATCTGCTCAGAACGGTATCACCTGTTGCAAAAGGCAAAAAAGTACTTAGTCAGTGAAGACAGCCGTTGGGGCCTCGGCAGGGGCGGTTGCCAACAAGGCCGACAAAACCACCGCCTGACTGGCCGGCATCTGGCCATAGCTAAATCCGTAGGGCACCTCACGCGGCAGTTCCGGCAGCAAACTATTGAGGGTGTAGGGGCTACCGTAGACCACAACCCCCAGGAGGCAGTCATCATCCCGCAAAGATCGGAACCAAGCCAGGGCAAATTCCCCCAAGCCCGCTACCCCTCGGAATGGGTTGCCCCGGCTAAAAATCTGTAGCAGGGTTGGCTGCGTTGGCAAGCGCCCAGGGCTAATGGAGCAGCCTGCCGTATCGATCAAACGATGGCTGTAGCCCTGCTGCTTGGGCAGGGCGATCGCGGGGGCTGTCGTGCTGAGCCAGGGGGTCGTGAGCACATCATCCACCAGCAGCAGAGTTTGCCCCGACTGACCCGCAGCCAAGGGCGGAATCTGGCCACGGATCTGCATGGAGGCGGTGGTGATATCGGCAATCAACTGGCGGGTTTGGGATTGGGCCAATTGCTCGACCTGGACTGGCGGCGGTACCACCGCTTCCCAAGCGTGGGGATTGGGCGGAGCTGCCGTGAGGGGCGTCATCACCTTTTGCTTGGCCCGCCAGATCCGATGGACTGAATCTAAGATGCGCTCTGGGGAAAGGCGACCTACCTTGACCGCTTCACAAATGGCGGCGATGGTCCCCGCCGGATCTGCGGGCATCAGCAAAATATCGGCCCCCGCCTCTAGGGCCAGCACCGCCGCTTCGTAGGGACCATAGTGACGGGAGATCGCCCCCATAATCAGGGCATCGGTGACCACTAAGCCGTCAAAGCCCATGCTTTGACGCAGTAGCCCCGTTAGGGTGGGCTTAGAAAGGGTGGAAGGGGAGTCGGGATCGAGGGCAGGCACCTGCAAATGGGCGGTCATCACCGCATCGACCCCTGCCGCGATCGCCCCCTCAAAGGGCACTAGCTCCACTTGATCGAGGCGATCTCGATCATGGGGAATCACCGGCAGCTGCAGGTGCGAATCAACCGCCGTGTCTCCATGACCAGGGAAATGTTTGGCGGTGGTGAGGACGGGCAGGGCTTGGGCACCCGCAATGAAAGCTTGGGTCAAATCACTCACTCGCGCCGCCGTTTGACCAAAGGCCCGCACGTAGATCACCGGGTTGTCTGGGTTGTTATTAACATCCACCACCGGGGACAGCAGCCAGATCAGCCCAATCGCAATGGCTACCTGCGCGATCGCGCCGCCCATTTGAGACGCATAGGCTTGGGCTTGGGGGCGATCGGCAATGGCGTCTAAGGCTAGGGGCGGTGGGAAATGGGTCGCCCCCGCAAACCGCAGCCCAGCGCCCGAGGACGCAACAAGGGCGCAGAAGAGCGGGGTGAACGCCCACAACAAAGGGGGGGGGGGGAGGAAGGCGCGCGCC
>JBHJIP010000208.1:0-9293 GCA_050043365.1 Leptolyngbyaceae cyanobacterium | reverse complement strand
CAATCTTTTGCAGGGGCGGTTTGCGCGTCATCCTTGCAGCAGTTTTTGTTAGACTAATTAATTCAATGCTGGTGTAGCTCAGTTGGTAGAGCAGCTGATTTGTAATCAGCCGGTCGCAAGTTCGAGTCTTGTCACCAGCTTTCTTCGGTACAAAACGCTCTTAAGAGTGTTCCAGCTAATTACTTATCCAAACACCTGTTAAGGATTGACTCGTCTGTATAGGCACACCCGTTCGGCATAGTGACAGCCGGGATGCTTTTTCAGATGGAATACTCTAGGAGGCTGTTTGAAAGGGGGGTAGGCCAGTTGTGAATAATACTGGGACCTAACAGAGCTTACTAGACAAAAAATAACTGTCAACTTAGTGAAGATTTCGGGTGGCTTTCGCTCTAATGAAGGAGCCAGAGAATTTGCGGTGATTCGCTCTGTACTATCAACCGCTCGAAAGCGAGGCTTAGAACCTCCTCGAAGTTCTGACGACGGCTGTCCAGGGTAAAACACCCTCACTGCTCACGGGGGTGTAGGCGGTTACGTCAGAACTTGCATTAAACCCCTGAGGCTGATACATCTGAACTCATGCCCTCAGGACGCACCCACGATCGCATCACCTGGATCTGCCTGCCGCTGGTCGCCCTCTTCGGCAGCTTTCTCACCCAACACCTCGGCCTCACCTTGCTGATGATGGGGGGCTTTCTGTTTGGGGGGCTGATGTTTGGCCCTGACTTAGACGTGCGATCGCTGCAAAGCAAACGTTGGGGCTACCTCGGCTGGATCTGGTGGCCCTATCGCCGTTATCTGCGCCACCGCTCTTGGCTCTCCCATGGTCCCCTGGCCGGTACGTTGGTACGGCTGTTGTATCTGGGACTTTGGGTTGCGATCTCCACCTTTCTCGCCCTCGAAGTTGCCGCCACCATCGGTTATGTTCTGACCTGGCAGGATTTGGGGGATGACCTGTCACAGAACCTGTGGACCTACCGAGGCATTGGGTTTGCTCTGGCGATCGGCATTGAGCTGGGAGCCATGAGTCACGTCATTGCCGATTGGCTGGTCTCAAGCTGGAAGCGGGCTCGCAAGCATCCGCGAAAGCGGCGGAAATGAGGTCGCTCTGTGTTCTATTGAAAGAGACGCAGCGAGAACTTTTGCCATGGCACCACCCACCAACCCAGCCACCCTAGACGCCCTCGACCAGTTGGTCGCGGTCATTGCCCAACTGCGCCATCCCGAAACCGGCTGTCCCTGGGATTTAAAGCAAACGCCCCAAACCTTGATTCCCTATGTGATTGAGGAAGCCTATGAGGTGGTGGATGCCCTCCGCCAGGAAGAGCCAGACGCCATTGCCGAAGAATTGGGCGATCTGCTACTACAGGTGGTTTTGCAGGCGCAAATTGCCCAGGAAGCTGGGAGCTTTGATTTGAGGGCGATCGCCCAAGGCATTACCGAAAAGCTGGTGCGGCGGCATCCCCATGTGTTTGGGGACACCACCGTTGCCGACGCCGAAGAGGTGAACCGCAATTGGGAGGCCATTAAAGCCGCCGAAAAAGGGGAAGCCCACAACCCAGACTTGCTCTCTCCTAAGTTGAGCAAATACAACCGCACCTTGCCCCCGCTGATGGCTGCCATGAAAATCTCTCAAAAGGCAGCAAAGGCGGGGTTTGAATGGGACAGCGTCGAGGGGGTATGGGCAAAGTTTGAGGAAGAGCTGCAGGAATTTAAAACCGCCCTGGCGGAAGAACCCAAGGAAAACCAGGAAGGGGAGCTGGGCGATTTACTCTTCACCATCGTCAATATTGCTCGCTGGCATGACCTCGACCCCAGTGCCGCCCTCCAAGGCACCAACCGCCGCTTTATCCATCGGTTTGAGCAGGTGGAAACCGTGGCGGGACGGCCCCTGACGGACTACAGCTTAGAAGAGTTAGAGGCCCTTTGGCAGCAAGCCAAAGCCAAACTTAAGCAAAATTAGCTGTCATGAGGCCAATAGCGCGTTCAACAGCAAAGCGGGTTTCATTAGATCGCTTGCACGAAAGCAATCAGGCTACCTTCCGCCCCCCAACTTTGAAATCAGCATGTAGAAATATTAGTGATGACATTGCGGTTGAGGTCTATTGTCCACCCGCCCACCATGCCAAGTAAATCGATGCAACAAACCGGATTTCTGATTCTGATTGCCGCCCTGGGTGGCACTGCCGTGGCCTTGCAAGGCCAGTTCATGGGCATCATGGACCGTTTATTGGGCACCAGTGGCAGCCTTTTTATCAACTACATGACGGGTGCCGTGGTCGTCAGCGTCATCATGTTGGCCCAGCCCGGTAGCCTCAAAGCCTGGACCGAGGTGCCAATTTACGCGTTCACGGCAGGTCTCTTGGGTCTGGTGATTGCGGGTTCCATTGGCTATACGGTGCCGCGCCTGGGGCTATCAACGGCTTTTACCATCCTGGTCACAGCCCAGTTCGTTGTAGCGCTGTGCTTGAGCCACTTCGGGTGGTTTGGGGCCGTGCAAAACCCTGTGACAATTAGCCAAGTGGCGGGGGTCGGCAGCCTGGTGCTGGGGGTTTGGTTGATTACGGGTGCCTGAATCCAGCGCTAGTCTGCTGATGACAAAATCGCCCGGATCGCAGCGACTCGCTCCCCATAGGCGCGATCGCTCAGCACCGCCTCACTCCCAGTCGCATCAAGCGGCGGCGCTAAATCGAGCCAAGAGCGACAGCCGCCGAAATGGGGTTGGTACTCAACCGTATGGGGCGTCGCAAACCGGTGGGCTCGCAGCAATAAAGCCAATAAGGGCTGCTTGGGCTTCCAGGCCAAGCGCTCTGCAGCCCAGGCTTCGGTCCAGATGTGGAATGGGGTGAGATGGGCCACGATCGCTGGATCGGTAACGGGGATGATCTCGGTAATCTCGGCCCAACCGGCAAAGGCGATCGCATCGGGACGAGTCGTAGATTCAGTCACCTGACCCTGATAGGCAGGCTTCAACCAGTCTGACTTCTGGTGCTCAACCGTGGGAAAGAGAGCGACGCGATCGCACTGCACCTGGAACTTACCTCCCGTTTCGCGGATGCCGCCCTTGCGCAACAGCAGGATTAACTCCCCTTGCAGAAGGGCCTCCACCGCGATCGCCCATTCTTTCAAGGCACAGGTCAGTGCTGTCATGGTCACCCTCAGCCCCTAAACCCCAGCCCCCGCCAGGGACTTAGAGGCAGCGGACTTCAGCAATTCAGCCTTGTCGGTCTGCTCCCAGGGCAAGTCCAGATCGGTGCGGCCCAGGTGCCCATAGGCGGCCACCTCTTGGAAGAACCGACCCTGACGCTCACCGGGTAGCTTTTGCAGGTTGAAGGTGTGGATAATTCCGGCGGGGCGCAGCTCAAAGTGCGCTTGCACCAGATCGAGCAGCACTTCATCATCCACCTTGCCTGTACCAAAGGTTTCCACCAAGATGCTGACGGGGCGGGCGACGCCGATCGCGTAGCTGAGCTGCACCTCGCATTTCTCTGCCAGCCCTGCCGCCACGATGTTCTTGGCCACATAGCGAGAGACATAGGCGGCACTGCGATCCACCTTGGTGGGGTCCTTACCGGAGAAAGCACCGCCCCCATGGCGAGAGTAGCCGCCGTAGGTATCCACAATGATTTTGCGCCCGGTCAGACCGGAATCCCCCTGGGGACCGCCAATTACAAATTTGCCGGTGGGATTCACCAAAAAGCGGGTGCTGTCGTCGGGTTTAATCGCCAAGTCCGAGAAAATCGGCAGCACCACGTGGGTCCACAGGTCGGTTTTGATCCGCTCCTGTACCGCTGCGGTCTCGGTCACGCCGTCGATGCTGGGTTTGTGCTGGGTCGAGACCAAGATGGTGTCGATGCCGACAGGGCGACCCTCTTCGTAGGTGACGGTAACCTGGGTTTTGCCATCAGGACCGAGGTAGGGGAGCTGACCTGACTTACGGACAATGGAGAGCTGACGGGAAATGCGGTGGGCCAAGCTAATCGGCAAGGGCATCAACTCCGGGGTTTCGTTACAGGCAAAACCAAACATAATGCCCTGGTCGCCAGCACCGATAGTGTCCCAGACCTCTTCGCTAGAGTCCTCGCGGGTTTCGATCGCCTTATTCACCCCCTGAGCAATATCTTGGGACTGCTCATCCAGGGCAATTAGCACCGAGCAACTGTCTGCGGAGAAGCCGTTGTTGGTGGGGTCGGTGTAGCCAATTTCAGCAATTTTCTGACGCACCAACTTGACGTAGTTGACCTCGGCGTTAGAAGTGATTTCCCCGGTCACCAAAACCAGGCCTGTATTCACCACAACTTCAGCCGCCACCCGGCTCTTGGGATCTTGGCTCAACAGGGCGTCCAAGATGGTATCGGAGATCTGGTCACAAATTTTGTCGGGATGCCCTTCTGTGACAGATTCTGAGGTGAAAAAATAACGACGAGACACAGACCAATCCTCTCTAGTACCAAAACGTCAATTTGGGTCGCGTGGGTGCTCCCGAGGGCAACGATCGCGTACCGAAGTGTAATCAATTACCCTGACAGACCGAACCCATACTGCTGAATTAAGTCGGGTTTAACCATTCCCCAGCCTACCTTAGCAATCGCTACTATCAACCCAATTGATGACGATGGAATGCTTGCTCGAGTACTGCCCTGAATTCGGATTCAGGATTACCCCTAAAACTCTTTGAATCAGTGCGTTAACGGGCCAGCCTATGAAGCGGACCGTCGTCCTCGGGGTGAGCTGGGCGATCGCACTAGGCTATTAACAGCCCACTGACAGCCCATTCACAGCTTTATCTGCTGAAATCTGTTGCGCCATGACTTCAATGCCCCCGTTTATCGCGTCGCCTCTATATCAGTTGGAGCCCTATAACCGCGAAGATCCCAATGGTTGGGATGTGTTGTATCTGGATCAAGCGATTCCGGTGGATCCAGAGGCGAAGGCCCATATGATCAACGACCTCAAAAGCTGGAGCCGCATCTACCTGCTCCATCCCATCCGTTGGTTTGCCAATCTTTGCCTTGCATTTATTTTGGTGCTCAAGCGAGTTTTGCCCTTTGAGTTCAAGCAGTATTGGCTGATGCATCGCGCTGCGGCTTGGTTTCTAAAAACCTGGGTCTCCCCTGAAGCCTGTTATCTAATTGTTCGTCACATTTGTCTGGGCTCCAACATTGTCAATTTCTTAGTGGACAATGGCCCCGATCCCAATATCTCTAAATCACCGCTTTACCCGCGTTCTGTGGCGGATTTGGCCAAGAACGCCTTCTTAGAGCACGACCTGATTCTCTACAACTTTGTCTACGACTTTCACCAGGCCCAGGGCAATCACCCCAACTGGGTTGAGCAGGTGCAGCAACGGGGGGTGAGCTTTGATGCGGTGCAGCCGGTGGAGGTGGATATCGACTTTACCCGCCGCTGGCATCGGATTTTGGATTTGGAATCGGCGATCGAGCTGTTTAAGGTGTTTTACTCGCTGCTGCTGACTAATCGCGAGTTTGAGCGGGCGGTGTTGTCGCTGCAGTTTGATGAAAATTTTGGCTGCTATGTCAGCGCTATCACCCAGGACTACCGCTGGAATCATGTGATCATCAACCGTCATCCCCTAGCACCAAACAGCCCGTTTGAGGCGGCGCGGGATTTATTGCTCCATGGGGTAACGACGGAGTATTTGCACCGGTATTTGGAGTTGGCGAAGGCGGCGAGTGCAGAAGCATAGGCTAGGTTGCGCTAACGCTCTACTCAACCTACATCGATTAAATAATGAAGAACCTCACCTAACCTCTCCTTGCTAAGGAGAGGGACCGGAAGCCTTGATAAACCTCTCCTTGGCAAGGAGAGGTGCCGCAGGCGGTGAGGTCTTATTCTCTACAACTGAGGGCCAGAACCCTCGCTCAGCGGGGACCTTATCAGTCTCTGTCTAACGGGTAACTCCTGGGAGGGGACGTTTACTCAGGGCGCAACTGCTCTAGGTTTTCGCAGAGGACGGGATCGCCGCGATCGCGCAGCGTCCCTGCAAGAGAACTGAGGCACCTTAGCCAGGGCGTGCTAGCCTGTATATACAAAGTATAATTCTCTCCAGAGATATGGATATTCAACTTAAGAAGTGGGGGAATAGTCTCGGCTTGCGGATTCCCTATCGACTCGCGGCCAGTTTTGGCTGGGATGAGAACGTTACGGTCGAAATGCTGGAGGTGGATGAAGGAATCATTATTCGTAAAAAGGCGATCGCGACGTCTTTGGATGAATTGTTGGCCAGCATCCCTGCTAATTTCCACTACCCCAGTGATGTGAATGACTTTGTCAGCAGCGGCCCACAAGGGCAAGAATTGCTTTAGGATGCATCCGCTCCTTGAATGCAGTTAGCGGTTTTAGCCGTTGCGCAACAAAGCGTCTGGGCTTAATGAATGACAGCCTTTAGAGAAATGGAATCTAGCATGCAACTGGGTCGAGGCGAGGTGATTCGCGTCAATTTGAACCCCACTCAGGGTAGAGAGCAAATGGGGGAGGCGCGTCCTTGTTTGGTATTGAGCCAGACGGCCTTTAATCAAGTCAGGGGTGGCATTGTAATTGTGTCGCCCATCACCAGCACGGTTAGACCCGACATTAAGACGTTGATCCCGATTCCTGCGGGGTTTCGGGTGAGTGGGTCGGTGATTGCTGAGCAGATCCGTACACTAGATTTAAATCAGCGCTGGTGGCGCAGTACGGATGAGTGTTTACCGGCTGCGGTGGTGGATCAGGTGGTGGCAACGCTAAATCTGATCATTGGCGGGTAGGTAACGTTATGCGCACCTTGGGATAGAGGCGGTTGGGGCCAGGTTTTCTGCCAAGCGCGATTAGATCCCTGGGTTCTGTCGAACTGGTGCAGATTGCTTCTGGTCTTCACCAAGAACCCAGGGATCTGAGGACAACTGAACCCCCAAAAAATCGACGCGCGCAGCGCATAGGGAAGCAACATCAATAAGCATGACGCGCGAGGGCAAAAGGCAACCCTTCAACTTCGCTCAGGGTGAAAGCCTGGGGGTCGTAGCTTGCTCCTGCGGAGCAGTACAACACACGCGAAAACCGATATTGAAGAAGCGGTACTTGACAGAGCGGTTGTAGCGAGACGCGGACCGGCAAAACTTCGGATTGTTGCCCCAAGAGCCGCCACGTATCGTCCTACGGCCTTGATTCCCCGCTGTAATCCAAGCCCCAGCATCAACGGGGGCATCCTCATAACTGTCGTGCCAAACATCCTGGCACCATTCCCAAACATTGCCATGCATGTCATGGAGGCCAAAGTCGTTAGCAGAGAAGCTGCCAACGACTGTCGTTTTCTCTCGATAAATACCTAGCTTGCCCTTGCCATAAGCACCTGACAAGGTTTGACCTCTGAATTCATCATCCGTACCCCGATAGTTGGCCTGCTCGGTGCTGATCGTTTCCCCAAAGTAAAAGGGACCGTTAGTGCCTGCCCGACAGGCATATTCCCATTCGGCTTCACTGGGCAGTCGACAATGCTGCCGGGTATGGCTTGATAAGTGTTTGCAAAACTCCACAGCTCCATGCCAGTTGACCTGCTCCACTGGCAGATTATTACCTCTGAAACAGGCGGGATTAGGCGGCAAATGTTGCCGCCCCACGTTATCCAATAGCGACACCGCTCGCCATTGCCGTTGGGTAACCAGATATTTGCCCATATAAAATGCCGGGACCGTCACCTCGTGTTGAGGCCCCTCAACATTGGTCAAGCTTTTATTAAATAGCTGATAAATGTCCCGACCTTCTTCGGTTTTGGGGGAGCCCATCCAAAAACGCCCCCCAGGGATATAGACCAGTTCTAGACTGACGCCGAAACCCAGAGCTAGGGTGAGCGACGGGTTTGCTTTTGATGAAGGTGCAACAGGTTGCGATTGAGGGGAAGCCGTTTGCTTGAGGGTGACTGCCGATGCCGGAGCATGAGGTTTTGGATGAGAAATCAAAGAAGCGGGCTCAAATTTTCCAGAAGCAATGGCATTGAACAGCTCTAGAAAAGCGGCCATGCCGCAGCCAGTAGGTCCCTCAACCCATTCCAGTAGCGCCTTACCCCGCCGACCTTGCGCTGCCTCACTCGGAGGCACGATGCCACCGCGAGGATTTAAGGCAAATGCCATCTCGTCAAATTCGGGATCCGGCAGTGCATTGATCAGCCGGATTAGTTCCAAGCGCTTTAAAGGGGATAGATTCACAGATATTCTCTAGGGGCAAGCAATCTCAAAACCCGGTTCGACTCAAGGTTGATTTTCACCTATTAAACCTTGTCCATCGGAATAATTCCCGCAGTTCCGCAGCTTCAGACAACTGGTTTGATAAGGTAAGTTCTGTAAGGGCTTTGGGAGAAAACGCTTCAGGTATGACTAGCGTTTCGTTCCAATACGTCACCAAGCGATTCGATGACTTCGCCACATCAGCATCGGCTAATAGCTTTTTGGCTTCTTCCCTAAAACCACTGTCTATATCCTCATAAACGCTATCCCTTGTAAACTAAAGCCGCATTTTCTTGGGAGATTATGACTGTGTCTGCCTCCTTACACGCCCTAGGCGGCGGCCCCAATGCGTGGAAGGTCAACGACACCATTGCCGACCTGACCCGCCCCGCCATTGCCCCCCGGCCCATCACCTTTGTCACCGATACCAAGCAGCTCACCATCGACCTAGCCAAAACCGCTTGCATCGTGGTGGATATGCAAAATGACTTTTGTCACCCCCAGGGTTGGCTGGCGTCGATTGGGGTGGATGTGACTCCTGCCCGCCAGCCGATCCAGCCCTTGCAAACCCTCTTGCCGCAGTTGCGATCGCACCAAGTCCCGATCCTTTGGCTGAACTGGGGCAATCGCCCCGATTTGCTCAACATCAGTCCAGCCCTGCGCCACGTCTATAACCCCAGTGGTGAGGGGGTGGGGCTGGCGGACCCGCTACCCAGCAATGGCGCACCGGTTTTGACCAAAGACAGTTGGGCCGCTGCCGTGGTGGATGAGCTGCCTGCGGCACCCGAAGACATTTGGGTGGATAAATACCGGATGAGTGGCTTCTGGGATACGCCCCTAGACAGCATCCTGCGGAATTTGGGCAAAACCACGCTGCTGCTGACGGGGGTCAATGCCGACCAGTGCGTGCTCTGCACCCTGCAAGACGCCAACTTTCTGGGCTACGACTGTATTTTGCTGCGGGACTGCACCGCCACCACCTCGCCCGACTATTGCTTCCAAGCCACTGTTTACAATGTGAACCAGTGCTTCGGGTTCACCACCGACTCAGACACTCTGATTACGGCGCTCCCCCCC
>JBHJIP010000207.1:0-6561 GCA_050043365.1 Leptolyngbyaceae cyanobacterium | reverse complement strand
GAGGGTTTCGACCCGAGGCTGCTTCAGTTCTTCAGCGGGCATATGCTCCCTGGGATTGTGATCGAGGGGGGCGGGGTTGAGGTGGATGCCTTGGCGGGCCAGCAGCGCTTTGTAAAGGGAGCTGGAAGAGCTGCGATCGGTAATCACATGGGCAATGCCGGAGCCGATCATGAGGGGCAACACCAGATTAAAGTTGGCGGTCATCTCAAAGACGATGACGATCGCCGTAATCGGCACGCGGGTCGCGGCGCTAAAAAAGGCCCCCATCCCGGTCAAAGCATAGGTGGTGGTGTTGCCGCTGGTGAGGGTGCCGGTGGCAATATCTAACCCGCCATGGACGGCCTGGGCCAGAAAGCTCACCAGGCAGCCTAGGGCTGACCCCAACACTAAAGCGGGCGCAAAGATCCCCCCCGGAGCCCCCGAGCCGTAGGCCACCAGGGTCAGAATGAATTTGGTCACAAAGGCGATCGCAATCATCGATCCAGTGGCATCCCCAGTGACCAGAAATTCCCAGAGGCCGGTGTTGTCCTGAGCGGCCACAGCGAAGCCAATGCCCGCCAAACCTGTGGCCATCCCAGCCAACCCCACCCGCATCGGAAACCGCAGCGCCTGGAGCTGGTGGTAAAAGGCCAAGCTGGCCATGATGCCCTGACTAAACAGCCGCCCGAGCAGCCCTGACAACACGCCCAGCAAGATCAAAAAGGGCAAGTCCTGGATCGAAAAGCCCGTTTGTAGCAGCCCCACATTGCTGAGGTTCAGCCCCTGCCCCCCCAACAGCCGCGACACCACCGCCCCCACAAAAGAGGCCAAAATAGCGGTCCCTAGGGTCAGGCCAGAAAAATCTTGCAGCAGCTCCTCGACCACAAACAACACCCCAGAAATCGGAGCATTGAATCCTGCCGCCAGTCCGGCGGCAGCCCCAGCGGCAATCAACTGGCGGCGGTATTGGGGAGAGGTGGGTACCCAAAGGCTGAGTTGGGCCGCCAACGCAGCCCCAATCTGCACCGTCGGACCTTGGCGACCTAGGGATAGCCCTGATCCCAGGGCCAACATGGTGCTGGCCAGTTTCAGAATGACGATGCGCAAGTTTAGGGGCACCCGCACATAGCTGAGCGCCGCTTTCACCTGGGGGATGCCGCTGCCCGCTGTCTCTGGGGCCAATTCCACCAGCCATCCAGAGCAGATTCCCCCGACAAGGCCCAGCCCTGGCAGTAGTAGCCAGAGAGGCAATGTGGTCTGCAACCGCCAGGCGGTCATCAGCTCCACCCCTTGCTTGAGGGCGACGGCTGCCAGACCCGATACAACCCCAATCACGCAGGCTTCGACAATCGTCACCTGCTTGGGGTCAAGAAACTGGTATGTGCGCCTAGAGCGCCCCATGGATGTGGAAACTGTATCGCTGCGGGCCTATGCCGACTTTAGGACATTCTCGGGGGCGATCCTTTAAGAAGTTGGGTCTAATTGCGTTGGGCGATCGCCGGTTATGCCAGTGCCGCCACCACTTGGATTTCAAACAGTTCCTCCAGCCACTGCTTCTTATCCTCCAAGTTCCACAGCTCTGAAGCACAGTCGTCATGGGTTAAAGCGGGTTTCAAACGGAGTGAGAGCACCCGATTCGTTTCGTCAAAGTCGTAGTAAATCTGGGCGATCGCCCCAACACCGCGACGGTCTAGGGCCACGGCCACCCGCAATAGGGCACTGAGATGGCTGACTACCTGACGATGGTACTTGGTGGGTAGGTTGCGGTAGTTCTCGTGTTTCTTTTTGGGCAAGCTCTTGCGGTGGTAACGGGCAATGTTGGCAATCACCTCAATCTCTACCTCGGTGTAGCCCAATAATTCCCCATTGCGAATCAGATAGTAGGAATGCTTGTGGTGACTGGAATGGCTAATGAAATGGCCACAGTTGTGCAGAATTGCCGCCGTCCAGAGCAACTGTCGTTCGGCATTGCCCCACTGATGCAGGTGGCCCTGGGTGGCATCAAAGAGCTCTACAGCATATTGAGCGACGCGATCGCTGTGTTCTCCGGAGACGCGATACTTTTGAGCGGTGTTGAGCACATTTCGTTCTCGCACGGAGCTTTGGAACTGCATCCGATTTTCGATCAGTCCCCGAGTGATCATCCAGTCTACGACCACCCCTTCCCGCAGGGCCCGTTCACAAACGGTCAGGGTTTCAACCCCGAGCATTTCCATGGCGTTCTGCAAGATCACGGCCCCCGCTACAATGATCTCGGCTCTTCGTGCCGACATCTCGGGCAACGCCAATCGCTCTGTATAAGTCATGTGGCGCAGCCGCTCTACCCAGTCCTGCAGCTCCGATAGACTCATCTGAAAGCCATTCAGCGGATCGGGCACAAACCCCAAACGCTCATGGGCCACTAGGGCCGCCAAGCATTCAATCGTGCCAGAGGTGCCAACGAGTCGCAGCTGTTCTTCGGGCTGCAGATGTCGTTTGAGATCCTCCACCGCCGGTTCGATTCGGCCCCGCACGTAGGCACTCAGGTAGGTAAATTCTGAATCACTGATCGGGTTGGTGGTGACCAGTTGCCCGGTGAGGCGCACCGCCCCGACTTTGGTGCTGCTCAAAAAGCGATGGGGCTCCCCCGTGCCTAAGATCAGCTCAGTGGAGCCCCCACCAATGTCGATGATGGCATGGGGGCGACGATGGAATTCCATCCCTGAAAGCACCCCTAGGTAGATGCGTCGAGCTTCCTCGGTGCCGGAAATTAGGTTAAGGGAGAGGCCCACTTCCTGCTCAACCCGTTCTAAGAAGGCATTGCCATTGGCGGCTTCTCGGGTGGCGCTGGTGGCAACGGCCAGGATTTCTTCGGCCCGGAAGCTTTCGGCGATCGCCCGGCATCGTTTTAGAGATTTAATCGCCCGAGCCATGGCTTCTTCGGCCAGGCCACCGGTCTGGGCAGAGAAGTTACCCAGTCGGACGGTTTCTTTTTCGCGATCGATGATGGTGAAGGCGGGCAGTTGGGGCTGGATTTTGCCCACCACCATATGGATGGAGTTGGTGCCGACGTCGATAGCGGCGATGATGCGATCTCGCTGGGCAGACTCGGGGTCGAAACGATTCGGGTAGGCCAGCGTACGGGGTATCGAGGCAGGACTCTCAACCATAGGGTTTGGTTAGGGAACACAGACTGCTCAAATCTTAGGGCAGTGATGCACCGAATCCAGTGGTTGGACTCACCTTTGCGCCAAAACAGTAGAGCGGCTGCTCACATCTAGCCAGGGCGGGGGAAGTAATTTTGTAAATAAACGTTTCAATCCTGAGAAAAGGGTGAGCAAACAGCGCTCATCTTTCAGCCAAAGCTTGGAAACTGTTAACGCCAGATTCAGGCCCCGTCAGCGACCTCTCAGATTGCCCCCGCACTATAAAACTATCGACCAATCAATCGATTCGCCCCATTAGGCAATTTAAGGAGTCGCATTATGAAACGCTTCACCCTCTCCATCACAGCGTTAGCCCTAGCCTCCGCTGCAGTTGCATCTTTCGCAGAAACCACTCCCAACTTTGACGGGCTGCGCTCAAACACTGCCAACCCAGTCGCTGTAGACTTCGATGAGCTCCGCCGCGAGAATCTCGACAAAGATGCTGTTGCCGTGGACTTCGATGAACTTCGCCGCGAGAACCTCGATAAAGACGGCGTGGACTTCGATGAGCTTCGCCGCGAGAACCTCGACAAAGACTACGTTGCCGTAGATTTTGATGAGCTGCGCCGTGAGAATCTCGATAAGGATGCTGTCGCGGTCGATTTCGACGAACTCCGTCGCGAAAATCTCGACAAAGATTTTCTGATCGGCTAGCGCTACCATCGGCTTGAACGAGTCCAGCAATGGGCTAGCGCTAGGCTAGGGGCTGATTTCCAACCTGGGAGTCAGTCCCCGTTTTTGTGTTGCCATTTTTTCACGGCGATTGTGACGCTTAACGTTCGGACTCTAGAGAAGCAACATGCCCTAGTCATCTTGGCTTGGCGCTACCCGCCCCCCTATGATCGCTACAACTTTGAGGCCCATCAGTTTGAAGCCCATTTGCGCGACCTGCTGGATGCCCAAAACGCCTTTTTTGCCCTGATCAACGCCACGGGAGAGTTGGAAGGATTCTGTTCCTTTGGCCTAGGTGGTCGCGTCTCCGGAGGGGACTATAGGGCTGAAGCTCTGGATATTGGTATGGGGCTACGGCCTGATCTCGTCGGCCAGGGCCATCGATATGCCCAAGTCGTTGTCGCTTACGGTAGCCAACGCTACGAGGCGACCCAGCTCAGGGTCACGATTTCCGCCTTTAACCAACGGGCGCAGCGGGTTTGGCAACGGTTAGGGTTTAAACAAGTGGAGAAATTTTTCAAAACCAACAGTGGAGAGACATTTATCGTTATGACTTGTGCAGTGTAGATAGCCGTCAAGCCCTGCCGACTAACGCCCCCATGCTCAATTCCCGCATTCCACCTGGTCCCCTGCGTCAGAAATGGAGCCATTTCAAAGAGCACTGCCAACTGGTCAGCCCCAAGAATAAGCACAAGCACCCGATTTTGGTGGTGGGTACGGGCCTAGCGGGAGCCTCCGCTGCCGCCACCCTGGCAGAATTGGGCTACCCGGTCAAAAGCTTCTGCATCCAAGACTCCCCCCGCCGCGCCCACAGCATCGCCGCCCAGGGAGGCATCAACGCCACCAAAAACTACCCTGGCGATGGGGATAGCATCTGGCGACTGTTCTACGACACCCTCAAGGGGGGCGACTACCGCTCCCGTGAGGCCAATGTCTATCGCCTCGCTGAAGTCAGCAGCGCTATCATCGATCACTGTGTTGCCCAGGGGGTGCCCTTCGCGCGGGAATATGGCGGCGGTCTGGCCAATCGGTCCTTTGGCGGGGCGCTGGTGTCCCGCACCTTTTACGCCCAGGGACAGACGGGGCAGCAGCTATTGCTGGGGGCCTACGGGGCGCTGATGCGGATGGTGAATGCCGGTCAGGTAGAGGTCTTTCCCCGCCGAGAAATGTTGGATTTGGTGGTCGTGAACGGTCAGGCTCGGGGCATCATCGTTCGCAACTTGGTCACTGGGGAGCTGGAGCGCCATGGCGGCGATGCGGTGGTGCTGGCCACCGGGGGCTACGGCAACGTCTACTATCTCTCCACCAATGCCAAGAACTCGAACGTGTCCGCCGCCTGGCGCTGCCATAAGCGCGGGGCCTACTTCGCTAACCCCTGCTACACCCAAATCCACCCCACCTGCATCCCCGTTTCCGGCGACTACCAGTCCAAGCTCACATTAATGAGTGAGGGGCTGCGCAACGATGGTCGGGTCTGGGTGCCGAAAATCCCAGGCGATCGCCGCTCTCCCAGCCAGATTCCGGAGGGCGATCGCGACTATTACTTAGAGCGCCGCTATCCCCGCTTTGGCAATCTGGTGCCCCGAGATGTAGCTTCCCGCAATGCCAAGCACATGACCGATGACGGAAGGGGCGTGGGGGAAACGGGGCTGTCGGTGTACCTCGACTTTTGGGATGCGATCGCTGAGCAAGGTCGAGAAGCGATCGCGGCCAAATACGGCAATCTATTTGAGATGTACGAGCGCATCGCTGGGGAGAATCCCTACGAAACCCCGATGCGGATTTACCCGGCGGTGCATTACACCATGGGGGGCCTCTGGGTGGACTATCACCTGATGAGCACGATTCCAGGGCTGTTCGTTCTGGGGGAAGCCAACTTCTCAGACCACGGGGCTAACCGCCTTGGGGCCAGCGCCCTGATGCAAGGACTGGCGGATGGTTATTTCGTCATCCCTTACACCCTGGGCGACTACATTGCCAGCGCTGAACTACCCGTCGTCAGCACCGACCACGACGCCTTTGCAGAAGCTGAGGCTGAGGCTGGCGATCGCCTCTCCAAACTGCTCTTTATCCAAGGGGACAAGACGGTGATGGAATTCCATCGGGAGCTGGGGCGATTGGTGTGGGACCAGGTGGGGATGAGCCGCGATCGGGCCGGGCTGGATACGGTGATTGGTCAGATTCAAGCGCTGCGATCGGAGTTTTGGCAAAACCTGCGGGTGCCGGGGGCGGCCAATAGGATGAATAAAAATTTGGAGTTTGCCGGACGGGTCGCGGACTTTATGGAGCTGGCGGAACTCATGGCCCGAGATGCCCTACACCGAGAAGAGTCCTGCGGCGGCCATTTCCGCGAAGAGCATCAAACCGAGGACGGGGAGGCGAAGCGAGATGACGCGCAGTTCACCTATGTGGGCGCTTGGGAATATCAAGGTGTGGACCAAGATCCGGCTCTACATAAAGAGGATTTGCAATTCGAGAATGTGCAGTTGAGCCAGCGCAGCTACAAGTAAATGCCCCTTAGTGGTGCAGAAAAGTCCTGCAACCCCTTTGAATAGGTGAGTCTCATTTGAGACAGAGGTTTTTGGAAGAGGCACTCCATGAGAAGCTCAAGTTCCCCAACTTAGAACTAAGCTCATGGAGCATCCTCCTCTCCACCGTCAACTGCAAAAGCAGCTTCGTCAATGGGTTAACCCCAAAGACCAACGTCATCTTCAGGGATACGCCG
>JBHJIP010000206.1:0-35025 GCA_050043365.1 Leptolyngbyaceae cyanobacterium | reverse complement strand
TGGAGAGGAGGATGCTCCATGAGCTTAGTTCTAAGTTGGGGAACTTGAGCTTCTCATGGAGTGCCTCTTTCAAAAACCTCTGTCTCAAATGAGACTCACCTATTCAAAGGGGTTGCAGGACTTTTCTGCACCACTAAGGGATCTCCTGGATAAATGCCTCTGGTTCGGCCCCCCCCTGCAGACTCGATATAGTCCACATCAAACAGGTTGTCGACATTTAGCTGTATGCGCCAATTGTCACGACGGTAGGAGACAGCGGCACTGGTGAGGAAATAACTATCGACGGCAAAGCTGTTGTTGAGGTCGCCTTTTCGTTCTCCAACATAATTAAGCCCTAAGCCAAAGCCCAGCCCCTCTAAATCACCAGACTGAATCTCATAGGTCGTCCATAAGCTGGCCGTATGCTCAGGAATACCTGAAAGGCGGTTACCTACTGCAAACGTATTGTCCTGAGTGATTTCGGCGTCAACATAGGCGTAGGAGGCGATCAGATTCCAACCAGGCAAGATCTCTCCGCTGAGATCCAGCTCAACACCACGGCTACGCTGTTCTCCCGTGGCAATAGATGCAAACGGCGGGACTAAATCGGCTGGATCTGTAGTAGCTACGTTTTGCCGGGTGATGTCAAAGTAGGCCAGGGTGGCAGAGAGGCGATTGGGAATTAGCTCTGCTTTGATGCCCACTTCAAACCCGTCCCCCGTTTCGGGTTCTAGGGGTAAGTCATTAATATCGGTGCCTGAATTGGGGGTAAAAGACTGGGCATAACTGCCGTAGAGGGCAATGGTTTCCGTAGGCTGATAGACAATGCCGAAGCGAGGGGTGACGGCACTGTCATTTTGAGTCGTTGCCGTTACGGTATCGCCAAACGGCGTCCGGATCGTGCTGATGGTTTCTTGCTCGACGGTGTCGTATCGCAACCCTGCCAACACAATCAGGTTATCTGCGAGATAAATCTGATCTTGCAGGTAAATCCCCAGGCGGTCAGCCGTTGAGTTAATACGAAGGTTAAGGGGGGCTGTTTCTAAGGCAGGTTTCGGAACTGAATAGTCCGGATTAAAAATGTTGATGGTATTGAACCACTCCGGGTTGAAAAGAGCATTGAGACCAGCCTCACCCCCACCAAAATCCTCTTCTCGGGCCAAATCGACCCCAAATAACAGGTTGTGCTCGATAGAACCGGTGTTAAAGCGCCCCTGAATATTGGTGTACAGGCTATAGTTGTCGCGCTCATTAAACTGTCGGGCAAACAGTCGATTTAGGTTCCCGGTTGCTGGGTCCACGTCGCCAGCCGGTAAGGCAATGACGCCAAAGTCAAAGTTGTCGGAAACATAGCGAAATTCATTGCGCAGTCGCCAGTTGTCGCTAAAGCGGTGCTCTAGGGCATAGCCGACGCTCAGATATTCTTTGTCAACAGTGTCATCCGGGTTGCTATTCACCACCCGCTCAAAGGGAATCGGGGCGACACCCGTCCCAAATGCTGGGAGACCAAAGTCGGATGGGTTGCTATCTTCGATATATTCCAAACTGACGGTTAGGTTTGTTTGGTCGCTAATGTCCCAAGCGATCGTCGGCGCGATGAAAAAACGATTAAAGGTATTGTCCAAATCTCGAAAGCTGCCTTCACGGCGCACTAGGGCATTCAAGCGGTAGCGCACCCGCCCGTCCTCGGTGAGCGGGCCTGAGAAATCTAGGCTAGGGCTAATTAAGCCTTGACTACCAACCTGGAGCTGGACGTTGTAGTAGGGCTCCGAGAGGGGTTGTTCTGTCACCAGGTTGATCACGCCGCCCGGATCGGCCTCACCGTACAGCACTGAAGCAGGGCCTCTGAGCACCTCAATGCGCTCTAAATTAGCAACTTCCGGGGCGGCAGCATTATTGCCAGCGTTATAGACCCGAAAACCATCCCGCAAAATCGGGGAGCCCGTACCGCCAAAGCCCCGAATGTTAAACCGGGTACCGCGACCGTCATCGTTGCCCTGATAATTCACCCCGGCGACATTATCAAGGACATCTTCGATGCCGATAGCCTGCTCATCTTCAATAAGCTGGCGGGGAATCACCTGGATCGATTGGGGAATATCCCGCAAGGGGCTATCGGTGCGGGTGGCGGTGGTGGCATCAGGGGCGCGGTAGCCATCTTCTTCTTCTCCTGTCACCACCAGTTGAATGGCGTCATCATCAGCACCCGCCTGGGCTACCCCCGGCGTCACCCCCAGCACCAAGCCTGTTGCTTCAGCCGCGATATTCACCACCGGCACGGCGTCGCTACCGGTGATCGCCAGCCGCACGATATCTCCCGGCAGGGCTGTCGCCTGCACTAGGGCAATACCTTCAGCGGGTTCAAACTCTTGCACAGCTTCTGCCAGGGTGGCGTTGGGAATTTCGAGCACCAGGGCATTGCCCGAAACCGATTGACTGGGGGTCGCCAGCTCGCCATCGGCTTCGATAGTGACCTGCAATCCTGCCTCGGTAGCCTCGATTTGAATGCCGGTAATTTGCACGGCCTCAATTTGAGCCCGCCATTCTTCCACGGTGGTGGCGGGTTGTGTCTCTGAGACAGCGGCGATGTCAGTGGACGTTTCTGCCTCGATGGGGCCAGCGTCAACGGTTATATCAGAACGCCCAACGGACTCGGTTTCTGTTGTTGCCTCTTGGGCCAGGGTCGCTTCGACCCAGAGGGCGGGTATACCAATAACCGTTAATAGGGCCAGTAGGTTAATGCTTGATTGCAGCTTTGCCATGATTCCTCACACACCTTGCGCTTTCAGCCCATAGGACATCTTCGACAGCGGGCATACCGTTGCCGGGAGGGCATATGGGACTTAAAGAGAATGATTTTTAGCTAGCGTAGGGGAATCGGCGATCTCCTTCTAGAGATTTCGGGCCTCAAATGCATTTTTTAGCTGGCGTATCGCTGTAGTTGCAGTTGCAGAGCCTTGGGATTGAGGCCAATGCTTTGGCGAAAAGCCGTGGCAAATCGGTTGCGACTGGTATAGCCAACGGCAGCGGCCACTTGGCTGACGGACCAGTCTGAGGTTTTAAACAGTCGATACGCCTGGCCCATACGATGGTTCCGCAAGTAACCGAGGGGGGTGGTGTCATAAACCGCATGGAACCCCTGATAGAGCTTGAGGCGATTGGTGCAGACCCGTCGAGCCAGTTGCTCGACCGCAGGCGGATCCACCATTTGCTGTCGCAAGATGGCGGCGGCCTCATAAATACTCTCCAGCTCATCCTGGGGGAGCAGTGGCTGGCACATGGCCTCTAAATAGAGGGCAACCAGCTCTAGGGCTTTGCGGCTTAAATAGGTGCGGCGGGTTGCGCCCTGGTAAGGGCAACCCAAAATTTGCGCCATCACCTGTTGCATGGCAGGGGTACTGCTCTGAGCGGTCGTATGGCCTAAATCGAGAAACTCCCCATAGAGGTCATGGGGCAGGCGCTGTATCAATGATTCGACGGACCGGGCGCTGGGAGGCGTCACAGCATTATTGAGCAGGTCAACCACGGTCAGATAATGATTGCGGCACCTAACGCCGGATAAGTATTCAAATATCTGTTTCAAGGTGGGCCAGAACCGTTCAGGCAGGCGCTCCATAAAGGCTTTGATGTACTGCATTAGCAGCGATCGCTTCAGAATGACTTCCACCTCAAGGACCGGTCTTTGCCCAGGCGTAATCGAGAAGTCCTGATCGCCACAGTAATGCGCAAAGGAACTCCGTTTGGTGTGTGGTTTGGGGAACTGAAATTCAAATTTCAGGCAGTCGCTATGCCCTGAACCTTCAACAACAGCGCCCTGCTGCAGGGTGTAAGCCAAGATTGACAGAGATAGATCATCCTGCAATCTGATCTCTTGGCGATAGCCCTGACCGGCGGGATAAAGCCGAATGAGATCGCCAGACTCTGCATGGAATAGGCGGGGATCCGTTGGGCTACCCGGTGCGAGCCAATCTGGGTCTTGCTTGGAGATCCATTGGGGAGAGGTCATGGCGGTGGCAAATGCTTCAAAAGCCCTGTGGGTTTAATGAGAAAGATTTGCATTATTATGCCACGAACAGCTATTGAGTCCCGTCAATTGAAGTATCTAAGGAGGTTTCCCGGAAAGAAGATACCCCACCGCCTGCGGCACCTCCCGCGCTTCGCGCCGCTAACGCTAGAGCCAAGGGGAGGTTGGGAGGGGTCTGCCTTTCAAGGCGGGTAAAAACAATCCCAGAAGTATCCAAACTAACTAAACCCGGTCATGTAGGCTGGCCATCTTCAATCTGCCGCAGCCTGCGGGTACCGTATCCCCCTAGAACCACAACTAAGCCGCAAGTGGCAAATAGGCTGGTTTGTAGGGCCATCCCCGCACCCGTGCCGCTGCCAAAGACACCCCCCAAGGTTTGCGCTAGGGGCCTGCCCGAATGCATCGCCGGTTCAAAAACATGGTCGGCGAGGGGGCCAGCGATCGCCGTTCCCAACGTGGTAGAGAGTTGGGTAATCAGATAGCGGGCGGCGAATACCCGGCCCTGAATGTTGGGTGCCACCTGCGTTCGCCAAATTGCTGAGCCACAACTGCCAGACAGCGGGGCACAGAACCCTCCGACTAGGGCAATCCCTAAATAGGTTGGGGCTTGCTGGGCCAAGGCCAGGGCGATTAGGGTGACTTTCCACAGGGCATTGCCGATTAACACCCCATGAATGCGTCGTTTAGGACCACCCCATACCCCCAGCATTAAGCCGCCCAGCAGCCCGCCAATGCCAAAAAAGGCTGATATCGTTCCCAAGATTGAGGTGTTGTTGTCTAGGCGAGACAAGACCATCGGGAACACATTGGTAAAGCAAAGGCCATCAATCAAGTTGCTGATCAGAAAAAAGCACAGCAGCGCTTTCAGGCCGGGATGACGCCACAGATAGCGCGTCCCAAACATCAATCTCTGGAGTGCCGTATCGGTTGCAATTGCCGGGGCAGACGCTGAGAGGGATGGGCTGGGCTGAGGAATCGTCAGCAGGCTGAGGGTCGTGATGGCGATCGCAAACGTCGTCAGATCAATCATCAGAATGCCGCCCAGCCCAGTGGTGGCATACATTACCCCAGCGGCGGCAGGGGCCACAATAAAGCTCCCGGCTCCCATGACTGACTCAAAGGCCGAGGCGCGAGTATAGTGCCTCTCGGGCACCAGCAATGACACTGAAGCCGAGTATGCCAGCCCCTGAATGTAGCCAAACAGCCCATTCACCGCCCCAGAAATATAGAGATGCCAGACCTGAAGCTGATCGCTTAGCACCAGAACTAACAGCACCACTGTTGAAAGCCCCGCCACCAGATCCCCCAGCAGCATCAGATATTTGCGATTAAAGCGATCCACCCAAACCCCAGCGAAAGGGGCAATCAAGAGCTTTGGGACTTGGGTGGCTACCAAAATAAACGAAAATGGCGTCGCCTGACCCGTGGCGTCCCAGGCCCAAAGAGACATGGCAAAGCCGGTCATTTCAGAACCCAGCAGGGAAGCAAACTGCCCCAGCCAAATCATCAAAAATATTCGCACTACAGCTCCTCATCAGCGTTTTGATGCTGTGCCCAATCCCAATGGGTGACGATGCTTCAAGGAGCATAGGAAAGTCAGGGGGCTTCTCCCAGGACTTTTGGGCCTTAAAAGCACTTTTTAATCTCGAAAAAATATCGTGAGGGCATGCTCCACAGCCCGACAGCGCCCTAGGGTTTTAGCGCGGCAGGCACTGAAACGCCCTAGGGCAAACTATTCATTGATCACAGCCGCGACGGGTCAGAAGGTGATCGAGAAGGAGCCCACCACTGTAAACCCTGCCCCTGGGAAGTTGGCCGCCCCCTCACTGACAGAGCCCTCAATGTAGTCAAGATCGAACAGGTTACGGAAATTCAGCGCCGCTTGCCAATTGTCCCGCCCGTAACCAATGGCGGCGTTGGTGAGAAAGTAGCTCTCTAAGACGATGGTGTTGTTTTCATCCGCAAAGCGATCGCCCACAAAGCTGCCGCCCAGGCCAAAACTCAGGCCCTCTAGGGGACCGTCTTGCAACGTGTAGTTGGTCCAGAGGTTGAGGTTGTGCTCTGGAATATTGCGGAGGCGATTGCCGACGGCTGCCGCATTGGCACTAGCGGTAATCTCAGCATCTAAATAGGCGTAGTTGGCCACTACATTCCACCCCGGCAGAATCTCCCCAATCACATCCAGCTCGATGCCTTGGATGTTTTGCCCGCCAGCGGCAAGTAAGGCACCAGGATTAAGAATGTCACTAATGGCCACATTAGTGCGGTCAATATTAAACAGCGCCAGATTGGCCACCAGACTGCCCCCTAAGAGTTCAGCTCGCACCCCCAGCTCAATCTGTTCACCTTCTTCAGGGTCTAGCAACTTACCCGCACTGGTGACACCCGTATTGGGTTGAAATGAGCGGCTGTAGCTGGTGTAGAGGGAAATTTCATCACTGGGCTGATACACCAACCCTAAGCGGGGGGTAAAGGCACTGCTGCTGCTACTGTCTTGGGTGGTCGTTCCCAGAGTGGTGTTAATCGACGCTTGATTTACCGTGTCGTAGCGCAGCCCCGCCAACTGAATCAGGTTGTCTAATAGTTGAATCTGATCTTGCACATAGAAGCCCCAACCCTCGGTTTGCCCCTCGAAAGCGGCAAGGGTGTTAAACGTGCTGGGGTCGAAGTTGGTCAAGCTGCTGTAGTCCGGGTTGAAGATATTTAAGGTGTCCGTAATGGTGGGCACCGGAAACGTGCCCACAAAGGGGATCGTGACCAGTTGCCCTGCAAACCTAACTTCACTGCCGAGATCTCGCGTTCGGGCAAAGTCGACCCCAGCCAAGAGGGTGTGCTGAATCGAACCGGTGGAAAATTCCCCGACAACATTGGTTTGTATCTCTACATTGTCTGATGACTGGGTAAAGGTGCCTGGAATCAGAGTTATGGTATCGACCCCATTGAAAAAGCCGGTACTAGCAATATTCGTAAACGTCAGGGTATCAAAGCGGTTGTAGTAGAAGGCATTGCGAACTTTCCAGTTCTCACTAAAGCGGTGCTCAAACCGGTAGCCGACGCGGGTAGACTCACTGGTTGTGGTCACATCGGGGTAAGTCAAGGCCCGCTCAAAGGGGATGGACGCAACCCGAGTGCCAATGGTTGGAATGCCCGTCTCATAGGGGCGTTCATCATCGCGATATTCCAGCTCCACCACGAGGTCGGTGTTGTCGCTAATGGCCCAGCTAATGGTCGGAGCAAAAAAGGAACGGGTCACATCGGTCTCGAAATCGCGAAAATAGTCTTCGCGGCGCACCAAGGCATTGATGCGATAGAGCAATCGCCCATCTTCGGTGAGGGGGCCGGAAAAATCGAGGCTGGGTTCGATTAACCCCCGGTTGCCCAATCGCAGCCCCAGCCCATAGGTGGGTTCCCTCAGGGGCTGCTCCGTAACCAGATTCACCACGCCACCGGGCTGCAAAGATCCACTCAAGATCGAGGCGGGGCCTTTCAGCACTTCAATTTGCTCGATATTCGAAAGCTCCGCAAAACCAGAAAAGCCCAGACTGTTTTCGAGGCGGAAACCATCCCGCAGCACCGTGGTACGGTCAAAGCCCCGGATGGCAAAGCTTGCCCCCCTAGGGTCATTCCCAGTCGTCACCACTCCACTGACGTTTCGCAGCGCATCGTTGAGGCCAATCACCCCCTGATCTTCCAGCTCTTCTTGGGGAATCACCTGAACCGATTGGGGGGTATCCCTCAGAGGGGTGTCGGTGCGGGTGCCGGTGGTGGCATTGGGCACCGCATAGCCGTCTTCTTCGCCGGTCACCACCAGCTGAATGGCGTCATCGTCGGCACCGACCTGGGCTATGCCTGGGGTTACGCCAAGGATTAAGCCCGTCGCTTCAGCGCTGATGTTGACTACCGGCACCGCATCACTGCCAGTGATCGCTACCTGCACGATATCTCCCGGTAGGGCGCTGGCCTGCACCAGAGCAATGCCCTCAGCGGGCTCAAATTCCTGCAAAGCTTCTGCCAGGGTGGCATTAGGAATCTCCAGCACCAGGGCGTTGCCGGATGTTGATTGGGTGGGTGCTGCCAGTTCCCCATCAGCTTCAATCACCACCTGTAGACCCGCCTCGGTGGACTCTACTCGGATGCCGGTAATTTGCACCGCCTCAATCTGAGCCTGCCAATCCACCCCGGTCGTGGCAGGCTGCTCCTCTGACAGGACGGAGATTTCAGCGGGGGCCGTTTCGATAACATCAACGACTGCTTCAGAATCGCCAACTGTAACGGGTTCGACCTCTGTTACTGACTCCTGGGCTAGGGTTGTTTCAACCCAAAGAGCGGGTACGCCGATGACGGTTAATAGGGCCAGTAGATAAATGCTTGACTGCGACTTTGCCATGGTTGCTTCCTCACACACCTTGCCCTTTCAGCCCATAGGACATCCTTGACAAAGGGCAAACCGCTGCCGGAACCGGCCTATGGGGCTAAAAGAGAATGCTTTGCAGCTAGCGTAGGGGAATCAGCGATCGCCTTCTAGGGATTTTGGTACGGAACTGCATTTTCAACTGGCCCATCGCTGCAACTGCAGTTGAAAGGTTTTGGGCTTTAAACCATAAAGCCGTTGAAAGGCATTGGCAAAGCGGCTGCGGTTGCTGTAGCCCACCGCTGCCGCCACTTGTCCCACAGACCAATCTAAAGTGTGAAACAGTTGATAGGCCCAGGTGGCGCGATAGTTGTGCAGATAGCCCAGAGGCGTCGTGCCATAGACGGCATGGAACCCCTGATAGAGCTTGAAGCGATTGGTGTAAACCTGGCGAGCGAGCTGCTCAACCCCTGGGGGGGTGGTCATGTGCGCCCTTAAGATGGCGGCAGCCTCGTAAATGCAGTCCAGGTCGGCTTTAGGCAGCGGCGACTGACACATCGCCTCTAAATAAAGAGAGAGCAACCTCAGCGTTTTGCGTTTCAAATAGTGGCGGCGGGTCCCTCCCTGGTAAGGGCAACTGAGGATTTGGGCGATCGCCTGCTGCATAGTTGGCGTAATCATTTGCTGCATGGCATGGCTAAGATCCACGGCCTTCCCGAAGAGGGCAGCAGGGGTCGGCTGATGCAGTGCCGCCTTAGACCCATGAGCAGATTGATGCATTAGACAATAGTTGAGCAACTCCGCCTCAGTTAAATACTGTTGCCTGCCGCCGCTGTAGGTATGGGCCAAGAGTTGGGTAAGTGTGGGCCGAATATGTTCGGGCAATCGCTCTAGCACCGCATGGCAAAATTGCCCCATGAAGGGCTGTTTTAGGGTGACTTCCACCTCATAGATCCGTTGATGTCCGGGCGTTAGCCAAAAGCTCGGTCGGCCCCAATAGGGATTGCAAAAGCTGTTTTCGGCCTCTGATTTCGTAAGCCTAAACTCAAGCGTAAGGTGATTTTCACTCTTTTTTTTCTCAAAGAGCGTGTCCTGACGGAGGGTGTAATCCACGATATTTAGGGACAAGCCATCCTGCAACAGAATCTCTTGGCGATAACCTTGGTCGGCTGGATAGAGGCTGATCTTGTCATCTGACGCGCCATGAAATAAACGTGAGTCGTCTGGACTGCCTGGGGTTAACCACTCTGCATTGGGGATTGAAATCAGATGGGGAGACGGCATGGCAGCAAACGCTTCAAGAACCGAGGTTAATGAGAAAGATTTGCATTATTATGCCACGGACAATCCTTGCCCCTGACGATTGAAGCAACGCGCTCTCTTCGCGAGGTGGCTAGGTCAAGGTTGAAACGCTTCTCGATTGGAAAACAACCTGGCTACAAGGGCCAGGCTAGCCAGCGCAATGGCAATGGCCACGGCAAAAACACCAACATAGCCAATCGCATCCCCCAGGATGCCACTGGTCACCGTCACGCCCTCACCGCTCAAGGCAATCACAGAATTCTGGAGCGTATAGTCCGTGCCCGCCGTTTCTGCGCGGCTTTTGTCCATCATGATCGTATAGAGGGTGGTATTGGCCATGCTCGACGTAAACTGCAGGCCAATCACCATTGCGTAGATTAGGGGCAGTTGGGTGATGCCCAAGGCGGGTAGCAGGTAAACGATCAAGACCAGCACCCGCAGCGTGCCAAACACCAGCAGCGATCGCTTGCGACCCAACGCCGCAATAAAAAAGCCCGCCACCAGAGCCCCGAACACGCCCGCAGTGCTGCCCACCACCCCCAGCAGCAAGCCGATTTCCGCCACCGACAAGCCAATATCCACCAGCAGTGGCCGAAACATCGCCAGCACCATATAAGGCCCGGCCAGGTAAGACACCACAATCAGCAGCCACGGTGCCATGCCAGGGCGGCGGCAGAACTGCACAAAGGTGCGTAAATAGCCCTTGAGGCTGGCTCGGATGCTGCGCTTTGGCCGCTGAAGTTTGACTGGCTGGACCAGGACTTTCTCACGATGGCCCAACACTGGAATCAACGCGAGCCCCATTACGGTCGCCATAGTCAGCAACGTGGTCTGCCAGCCCCAGCGATCTAGCAAGAGCAACAAACCGCCCCCACCCATGACGATGCCGAGATAGTTGCCAGCGGTTTGTACCCCATTGCCAAACCCTCGCTCTTGGGGGGTGAGCAAGCCGATCTCCAGGGCATCAGTGGCCACGTCTTGGCTGGCGCAGACAAAAAACAGCAGCAAGATCCCAATCAGAAGGGGAATCACGCTGCCCTGAGCCGGAACAAAAGCGCAGGCCACGGTGCCCACAGCAGCAGTCAACTGAAAGCAGATAATCCAAAAGCGGTAATGGCCAAATCGGGTAAAGCCGTAGCGATCGATGAGCGGAGCCCAAAGAAATTTCAGCGCCCAGGGCAGACTCAGCAGAGACAACAGCCCGATCTCTGTTAACGAAGCCCCCTGCTGTCGCAAGTAAATCGGCAAGGCTTGCCCCAAAAAAGCCAGAGGAATCAGCTGTGAGATATATAAGCTAGCCAACAACCCCAGTTTTCGGACGCGTTGGCGGATCACGGTTGGCATGGCTTACAGCTCAGCCCTCACCTGAATGCCATAAGTGGCGGGTACCCCGTAGTTGACCACAGATCCGGCTCCCCCCGTAAAGCCACTGGTAATGTAGTCGGTATTAAACAGGTTATTGCCAAATAAATAGACGCCATAGTGGTCGAACTCATAGCCCAACCGGGCATTGACGAGGGCAAAGGGCGCTTGGGTAATGGTGTTTTCTTCGTCAAAGACCGTAGTGCCAGAGCCCACCAGTTCCAACCGGCCAAATAGACCAGAGGGATCGCGATACTGGATGGCCAGGTTATAGGTCAGATCCGGAGCCGCCAATAGCTCACTGGCATTGGAGGTGACCCCCGTGAAGGGATTGGTGAGATTGGTAAGGCTGCCCTCGACAATCCCGAGCCCAGCAATAATGTCTAAGCCGTCGATGGGCGTAGCTCTGACCTCTAGCTCTGCCCCAGTAATGCTGGCCCCAGCATTGCTAACAAAGGAGGCGTTAACTGCAGGGTTAAAAAAGGTGACCTGGAAGTCGTCGATCTCGTTATGGAAGATCGCCAGATTCACCCCGAGGCGATCGCCCAGCCAGGAGGTTTTCACCCCTACCTCATAGTTCCAAGAGCGCTCGGCATTAAAGGGCACCGCATCAGCCACCTGGGCCTGAAAGTTAACCCCCGCCGGACGATAGCCCCGCGTGATACTGCCATAGGCCATAATTTCAGGGCTAAAGCGATATTCAAGCGCAAACCGAGGTAGCCAAGCATCACTGTCATTGCCAATGGTGTCGATGCTGCCGGTGGGAAAGGTGGGGCCACCGACAGAGGTAAAGGAGCGATCTAGACGCTCTAAGGTGCTGGTATTGCTTTCGTAGCGGAGCCCCGCTGTTAAGGTCAGCGCCTCCGTAAGGCGATAGCTGGTCTGCCCAAAGAATGCCAGGGTTTGGTTATCGCTTTCAGATTCAGTCAGGTTTAAACCCACCCCAGTGATGGCGATGCCACTGTCGATATTGAAGGAGCGTGATTCAAAATAGCCGCCCAAGAGCCAATCCCAGAGATCGCTGCCCTCAGGGGACTGCAGTCGAAATTCCTGGCTAAACAGGGTGGAGTTGGCGTCCCCCTGCAAGGCCAACTCATCCACCGTTGAAAAATCAATATCCGACTCCTCTTGGTTACGGGCATAGCGTCGCGCCGTAATCGAAGTGAAGCGAAAGGCCGGATGTTGGTAGGACACCCGCAGCGCCTGACTGTTGGCGGTCAGGTCATTAAAGCCGGGGTTATCGCGATTGGCCTCGGAGGGATCGGCGTTGAGGGGCACAAAGGTGCTGGCCCCATCCCGATATTCATCAAAGGCGGCGGTTATCAAAATTTCCCAATCTTCCGAGGGGGTCCATAGCAATTGGGCGCGGCCATTGCCCCCCGCTTGTCCCCCCAAATCGCCATTGAGAAAGGGATTGCTAATGTAGCCATCCCGCGAACCATAGCTGCCCGATAGCCTTACAAACAGCTCGTCTTCCACCAGGGGACCGCTCACCCCAGCCTGCACATTCAAGTCGTCAAAATTGCCGTAGCTACCCGCTCCGTTGAACTCGAATTCA
Source organism: Leptolyngbyaceae cyanobacterium (assembly GCA_050043365.1). Classification (GTDB taxonomy): domain Bacteria; phylum Cyanobacteriota; class Cyanobacteriia; order Phormidesmidales; family Phormidesmidaceae; genus PCC-6406. The sequence goes on along the minus strand of JBHJIP010000206.1, from coordinate 22,449 downwards.
TTGGTGGGTCGGCGGGTCACTACATTCACCACTCCGCCGATGGAGCTGCGGCCATAAAGGGTGCTCTGGGGTCCCCGCAAAATTTCCACCCGCTCTAAATCCGGCAGATTGGTATTCAGAAAGTTGCCATTGGCGTAGGGAATGTCGTCCACATAGAAGGCCACCGCATCTCGATTCAGGACGCTAGCGTTGCTCAAGCCCCGAATGCTGTAGGTCAAAAAGGTGCGATTGCCCCCGGCAGAAAAGGTCGAAAAGTTAGGGGTATTGGCGGCAATATCTGCAAAGGAGCTGATATCGGCATCTTCAATATCTTGCTCGGTTAAAACGGTGAGACTAATCGGCACGTCTTGGGCCGCTTCAGGGGTTTTCTCTGCCGTCACCACCACCCTTAAGGGATTGTCTGTTGCTGGCGCAGTCGCCATTCCGAGACTGACCGCCAAAGTTAAGCCTGACTCCGCAGCGCTAATGTCAGCCACGGGGGGAGCTTCCGAGCCGGTGATGGCCAGACGCACTCCACCCTGAGGCAAAGGGGTGGCAGAGACTAGGGCAATACCCGCCACTGGGGAAAACGCCTCAAAGCGATCGCCTTCAGGCAGGGCCAAAACCGCATGGGGAATGTCGGCAATCAGCGCATTCCCGGAGACGCTGGGGGTGGGGACGGTGAGTGCTCCACTGCTGTCTAACGTTAACTGCAGTCCAGCATCGGTGGGGTCGATGCGGATGCCGGTAATTTGCACCACCTCAACTTGTGCCCGCTGCTCAGAGATCTCATCCGAGACGTCCAGCTCTGCAACTGCCTCAGCCGTTAAGGGCAACAGCAGCAGCCCACTGGAAACCCCTGTCAGTGACAGCCCCTTGAGGGCCATGGATAGTGACGTCATCTCGCTTCCTCACCTACCGGTTTTGTTGGGAATCGCTCCCAACAGTTCCTTGGCAGTGTATGGAAGCCCCTTTGAACCTGTCTATCCAAAAACGGACAGGTGATCCCAAAACGGACTTTCACCCAGACTGATTTTCCAGCGTGACTAGGCGCTAGAGCGTCTGTAGTTTAGACATTGGCTGGGGGTAATGCCAAACTGCTGCTTAAAGGCCGCTGCAAAATGGCCCAAGTGACCATAGCCCACCTGATTGGCCACTTCTGCCACGGTGCAGTTGCCTTGGCGCAGCGATCGCTCTGCTTGCTGCAAACGCTGCTGGGTGAGGTAGCCCCCCAAGGTAATGCCGAAGATCTGCTTAAAGCCCCGCCGCAGGGTGCGATCGCACAACCCCACTTGTTCAGCCAGGTCCGTCTGGTTGGGTGGGGCTTCGAGGTGCGATCGCAAAATCGCTGCCGCCTGATGCACCCGCACTAGGGTATCGGGCTTGAGGGTGACCGTTTTGGGCAGGGCCGCTGCATCGGTAATGGCATCTAGCTGGAGTGCCATCAGCTCAAACAGCTTGCCCTGCAAATACAGTCGCTTATTAGCCCCAGATAATGGACAGTCAATAATTTGCTGCACCACTGACCGCAGCATCCCAGTGGACTGGGGCGAAAACACCTGCTGATGCTGGCTCGGGTCTGACATCAGGGGTTGTAGCGCATTGGGTAGCGCCTCCACAGAGGTGCCCAGAAATTGGGCAAATAAATGGGGCTGGAGGTTGATGTTAAGACCAATATGGCGCTCTGACTCTGAGAAAAAAGAAGTTAGCGATCGCTGGACGCCACTCCCCCCCACGTAACTCCAGTTGGCGTCTTGGTAAAGGCGATCTCCGCTGTCCAAAATGCCGGACAGGTGAACCATGAACTGAACCGGGTGCTGATTCTCTGAGATCTGCAGCGCTACGTCATGGTAGGTGCAGTCAAAAATATCCAACTCTATACCGGGCTGCAGCCGAATGACGCGATGGTAACCGTTGCCAATTTGGGGCGGCAGCGTATATACGGTCTCCAAACCATCAATGGAGATGATCGGCGCAGCCTGCCGTTGCACCGCGTCTTGCCACAGGGCAGTCGCGTCTTGCCAGGTCAGATCAAGGGTCATAGGCGGACCAAAGGGATTTCGACCATATTAATAGGAAGACCTCTCAATAAGTCAGTCATTCGGCTAAGCGGCCTGATGGGATTTGTAGTGATATAGTGCATTTGAACTGCAAAAGCTTTCTTAGCAGGGAGGCTTCCAATGCGTTATCCCATTAGCTTGCAAGTCGACGATATTCAGAAATCGACAGAAGCTGCCAGCGAAGGCGTTTACTCCCAAACGGAAATTGAGGACCTTTGGGAACGGGTCAAACCGCCAAACTTTATCCCCTCCTGATGTCAGGGCGAACCTACTATGCTGAGTCGCCCACATAGGTCAATACATCATCCAAAATCAGACCGGCTGAGATGTAGCTCCCGATCGCCCAGTGAGCCCCTACTTCATAAACCCGATTGGCCTGCACCGCCTTGAGCTGAGACCAGAGGGGATGGGCCTTGAGGCGCTCAATTTCAGCCCGACTGTCTTGAGCCATGGTTGTGCCGCCCTGCAACGTCATCAAGAACATCACATCCCCATCCAGCAGATCGAGCGCTTCTAGGGAAACATTTTGCGGACCTTGGGCTTGAGACTGACTGGGGAGACGAGCGATGCCAGCATCGGCCAAAACGCTACCGGCAAAGGTTGCCGTGCCTGCCGCTCGAATCAACCCTGGAAAGATCGACACGATAGACACCTGCGGGGGGGCATCTATGGGTGTTAGTTGCGCCTTGACCTGTTGCAGTTTGGCGTCATAGGCGGTGGCTAGCTTTTCTGTTGCCGCTGATTGACCCAGCGCTTCACCACAGAGGCGAGTCATGGCTTTCCAGTTATGGTTGCCATCAATATCCAGTACCACTGTGGGGGCGATCTGCGCTAGCGGGCCATATCCATTAGCCAGTCGATATTTGCTGCCCAGGATCAAATCGGGCTTGAGGGCGGCAATCTTCTCTAGATTGGGCTGAACCGGATCGCCAACCTCTGCCACGGTTGTTTGATCTAGGGAAAGATGGGCCAGTTCATCCACAACACCACTGGGCACCCCGATGGGCTGCACCCCATGGGCGACGACCGCTTCAACCGTGGCATACCCCAGCACAATCACCCGCTTGGGCTCGGTTGGTACCTCGATCTCACCAAAGGCATGTTTGATTTGCCTGACGGTTGCCGAATTTGTAGGGCTAGAAGAGGGGCGTGGGGACTGGGCTCTGGTGCAGGCGGAAGCAATTAGGGCCGCCGCCCCCGCCTGTAGGAAAAAGCGACGCTGGCAGGACATGGGCCGATCAAAATTCAATGGAGAAGGAGCCAATAACTGTGAACCCTTCCCCCGGACTAATCCCTAAAGTGCGAGTTCTGCCTGCGGACTCAATGTAGTCCACATCAAAGAGGTTGCGAATATTCAGCCCTGCCTGCCAGTTATCACAACTGTAGGAAATTGCCGCATTGGTGAGGAAATAACCGTCGGCGGTAAAGGTATTGGCCGTATCGCCAAAGCGCTCGGTTACATAGTTGAAACCGAGACCCAAACCCTGCCCTTCTAGGGGACCATCTTGAATGTCATAGGTGGTCCACAGATTATGGTTGTGCTCCGGCACCCCGGTGAGTCGATTGCCGTCGTAGCCGCTATTGTCTGAGGAGATGGTGGCGTCGGTGTAGGCATAGTTCGCGATAATATTCCAGCCGGGTAGTACCTCACCTGCCACATCCAGCTCAATGCCTTGGCTGCGCTGCTCACCCGTCGCCACAGACGCGCCAACGTTTAGGGGGTTTGGGTCAGGGGTCGCTACATTTTGCTTAGTGATATCAAAGAAAGCTAGGTTTGCAATCAGCCTGCCACCCAGCAGTTCTGCCCTGACCCCAACTTCAAACTGCTCCCCCCGTTCTGGCTCGATCACCTCACCAGTCACCGTAGTGGCCGTGTTGGGTGAGAACGACGTGCTGTAGCTGCCATATAAGGAAACAGCTTCGATGGGTTGATACACCAACCCCACCCGAGGGGTAAAGGCATCTGCATTGAGGGTTGATTCGGACTGGTTTGGATTGAAGACGCTTGGAAAGTTTATGAGGGTTTGTTCGACCGTGTCGTAACGAACACCGGCTAAGAGGATGAGATTGTCGAGGATATCAATCTGGTCTTGGATGTACACGCCAAGACTATCTATTTGGCTGTCTTGCAAAGCAAAAATGGGTAAGTTTTGGGTGGCAGGACGAGGGACAGTGCCGTAGACCGGATTGAAGATATTAAGGACAACGGGCGTTGTAAACCCAATGCGAAGATCGCGATTATTTAATCGTGTTCGCAGTAAGTCAACCCCAAACAGTACGGTATGCTCAATCGAGCCAGTGTTGAATTCACCCACAATATTCGTCTGCACATCTAACGTTTCTCGCGTGCTGCTATCGGTTGCCGGAGCGAGAGTAGCGTCTCCATTTGGAGCTACTGCAACAGTTGCAGTAACAAGGGCAGATGAATCGCTCCTGAAATAACTCAAACCGTTTCGCAGGGTCCAGGAATCGCTAAAGCGGTGCTCAAATTGATAAGCAACTTGGAGATTCTCCTGTCGGCTGATGTCATCCAGTTCGCCAATCACGCGATCCCTCGGGACATTGGCAACACCAGTCCCGATCGCGACTAAGCCATTATCTCCAGGGCGCTCATCTTCGGTGTATTCCAAGAAGAGGGTTAAATCGGTGCGATCGCTAATTTGCCAACTGATCGTCGGGGCAATAAAAAATCGCTCAAGGTCAGTGTCATACCCTCGAAAGCTATCTCCACGGCGACGCGAAGCGTTGATTCGATAACGCAGCCGTCCATCTTCTGTGATTGGCCCAGTCAAATCTAAACTGGGCTCTATCAAAGCTTGATTGCCTACCCGCAACCCAAACTCATAACGCGGTTCGGCTAGGGGCTGCTCCGACACCAGGTTAATCACCCCGCCTGGCTGTACAGAGCCGGTCAGGATTGCAGCTGGCCCTTTAAGCACTTCAACCGATTCAAGGTTAGAGAGTTCTGAAAATCCCACCCTGCCGCCATCGTTCAGCCTAAATCCGTCCCGTAGAATCGTGGCCCCGCGAAACACCCGAATCGTAAAGAACTCGCCGATAAAGATCCGTTCGCCCCTAACCACACCACTGGCATTGCGCAGCGCGTCCCCTAAGGTAATCACCTGATGCTCTTCCACCACCTCACGGGGAATCACCTGAATCGATTGGGGAATATCGCGCAGGGGTGTGTCGGTGCGGGTGGCGGTGGCAGTGTTGGGCTCAAAGTAGCGGCTGCCCTCCTCACCGGTCACCACTAGCTGAATGGCGTCATCCTCGGCCCCCACCTGAGCGATTCCTGGTGTTACACCCAGCAATAGCCCCGCTGCTTCGCTGCTGATATTCACCACCGGCACCGCATCGCTACCGGTAATCGCCACATGCACCACATCACCGGGCAGGGCTGTCGCCTGCACTAGCGCAATTCCTTCGGTAGGTTCAAAGGCTTGGAACTGCTCCCCCAGCGAGGCATTTGGAACCTGCAGCACCAATGCATTACCCGAGACCGATTGCGTAGGGGATGCCAGCTCGCCATCGGCCTCAATTACCACTTGCAGTCCGGTCCCTGTAGCCTCTACCCGAATGTCGGTGATTTGCACTAAGGGCGCTTCAATCTGGGCCTGCCATTCCACCACGGTGGTGGCGGGTTCGGGGGCGGAGGAACTGGAGGATATGGAGATATAGGGAGGTGGGGAGCTAGGGAGTAGGGGAGTGGGGGAGATGGTTTCTACAAGTGAGTCAGTTTCAGGGGGCTGCTCTGCCTGCACCTTATTGGCAACCGATATCAACCCGCTGATGGTCAATAGGGCCAGATTTAAGCCGGAAATCATTTTCGTCATAGTCATCCTCACACACACTGCACTCCGATTTCAGTCCACAGAACCGCTGGACAGCGGGCATTAGACGCCCCTGCCGAAGCAAAGAGATGTGGCTTAAACGGGAATAATTTGCAGCTAGCTTAGGGGAACCGCTGACGGCGTCCTAGGGATTTTGAACCCGAGATGCAATTTTTGGCGGTCTTAACTCACTTGTTGCCAAACTTGCTACTGAAAGGCTTTTGGGTTGAGACCTAGCTGTTGGCGAAAGGCCAGGGCAAAGTTACTGCGGCTGGTGTAGCCCACCGCTTTGGCAACCTGGCAAATTGATAGGTCTGAAGCCATCAACAACCGCCGAGCTTGCCACAGACGGTAGTCGCGTAGATAGCCAAAGGGGGTGGTGCCATACACCTGCTGAAACCCCTGGTAAAGGTAGAAGCGGTTGGTTCCCACCTGGCGAGCCAGGGCGGCAATGGTGGGTGGATGCACAAGCTGGTCTCTGAGGATGGCGCTGGCCTGGTAGATATAGTCGAGACCAGTGGTCTCACCCTGGCGGCGCTGCACCCTGGCATCGAGATATAGATCCAACAGCTTCAGCGCTTGCCGCTTGAGATCAGCGCGACGGGCTCCCCCCTGATAGGGACAACTGAGGATTTGGCCAATCACCTGTTCCATTGCCGGGGTAATGGGGATGCGAGCGGTATCGTAGAGGGCGAGTCCGTCCGCATAAAGATCATCGGTTAGCAGGTGCTCTAGGGTGACGCCAGTCCTAAAGTTCTCAGCCCGATCAAAAATCTGATTCAGCATTGCCATCGGCGTATGATGGGTGCCGCCGCCTTGGCGTCGGTATATAAATTGCACGATGCGCTTAGCCGCGTCTTGGGCTGGCTGCGAGAGACGCTCCATAAAAGCTTGAAAGTACAGCGCCAGGAGTGGTCGTCTCAGCCAAACTTCCACGCTGAAATACCGTTGCTGAATTGGGAAGCTCCAAAACTCCTTGAGGCCAAAGTAGGGCCAAAAAAAGCTATGGCCAGCATCAGGTCCTGCTAACTGAAACTCAAATTTCAAAAAATCAACTCGACCTGCAGTATTACCCATTTTCTCCTGATTGAAGGTGATGTCTTTGATCACCATGTCCAAATCATCTTGCAGTTCAATAACTTGGTGGTAACCCTCCCCAATGTGAGGCGCACAGACCTGAATACGATCAGAGACCTCGCCATGCAGTAGCCGTGAGTCGTTTGGACTCCCTGGCAACAACCAATTATCGGAATGACGCAAGGCCACGGGGGCTGTCATAGGGGCTTGACCGTTAAATGAGAATGGCTTTCATTATAGGGCGAGTGCCTTAGCCCAGGTGTAAGGGTCTGTCATTCAATGGGTCACAGCTCTATCATTACGACGCTTCTAAGAAAAATTGCTGTAGCTGAGACAAAACCAGCTCCGCGCCGATCGGATTGTTGAGTAGGCCCCAGCGAGCATAGGTGACAAAATAGACTCGGTTTTCTTTGTTGGCGGTGAGGGTCTGGGCGATCGCGCTCTCTCGCCAACTAGCCTGAATGGGTTGAATCTGATGGTTTTCCAGCCAGTCTGCAGGGGATTGATCGGCGAAATCGTCCTGGCTTGCCTCAGTTAATGCTTTTACGTCTCGGTTGTACCCCAACAAAATAATGCTGTCGGCCTCGTCTAGCTCTGGCAGGATTTCTAGCGAAACTGGTGATCCCACTGTGCTGAAAGGCGTAGGGGGGCTGACCAGTTCAAATCCGACAGATTCCACCAGCTTGCCTAAATAGCTGTCGGGGCCAATGGTGAACATCCTGTCTTCCAAGCTGGTGCTCCCGATCATCAGTAGCTTGGGATGGGCCTTAACGGCATCCGCTAAGGCCGCGCGAGTTTCCACCACTTTTGCGGCTTGTGCGGCAATTAACGCCTCAGCTTGGTCTTCTTTACCCAAGACTTGGGCGATCGCCCGCAGGTTGTCTTGCCACTGGTCTTTAAATCCTGGGGAACTAACCAGCAAAGTGGGTGCAATTTGAGTCAGCAGATCGTAGCTTTGGGCATTGCCTCCATGGCCCAAAATCAGATCGGGAGCCATGATGGTTAGCTTCTCTAGGGAGGGCCGACCACTGCCGCCCAGGTTAAGCGGTTGAGTGGTGAGGCGATCGCCTAGGTAAGGAATCTGACGCACTGGATCTTCAAAAACTTCTTCCCCGAGCAGATCCGCATCCATGGCGAAGCCTGCGGGCTGCACCCCTAGGGACAGCAGCAACCCAAGATTATGGAACCCAAAAACGGCTATTTTTTGGGGCTGGCCACAAATTTCGGTTTCACCCCAGTCATGACTAACCTGACGACAGTCTGTTGCAACTGCCGGGGCCAGTATTGTCGTTGGCTGGGGGGTAACTAGACCACAGCTAACGGTCATTGCAGCCGTAAAAAGAATCAGTCCCCACCAACCCATGATTCGCCGCCACACCGCCATGGTCTTACCTCCTAATTAGAAACAACCATTCTCAATAGCTTAGGGGAATGTAAAGGTGCACTCTAGGAATTTTGATCCTCAAATGCATTTATTGGGCAAATCTTTGCCCGTATTCAACCGCTGGCCGTAGCGATCGCCGTTAAACCCAGTCGCGCCATAACCCTGATCAGGGTTATGGCCTCAAAACTCGACAGAGACGCTGCCAATGATGGTGAACCCTTCACCGGGGCGATTTTCAATGAGGCGGCTGCCTTCAGAGCTATCGATGTATTGCACGTTAAACAGGTTGCGGATATTGAGAGCAAAATTCCAGTCGTTGCGTTCGTAAAAAATGGCGGCATTGGTGAGGAAGTAGTCCTCTAGAACAAAGCTGTTGGCGTTGTCGCCAAAGCGATCGCCCACGTAGTTAACGCCCAGACCAAACCCCAATCCAGCCAGATCCCCTTCTTGAATTTCGTAGGTGGTCCAAAGGTTAGCGTTATGCTCCGGCACGCCAAACAGAAGATTGCCCTCTGGATTGACGTTGTCGTTACTCTCCGTAATCGTGGCGTCGGTGTAGGCGTAGTTGGCAACAACATTCCAACCAGGCAGGATTTCGCCAATCACATCCAGCTCAATGCCGCGACTGCGCTGCTCGCCCGCCGCGACAGACGCGCCAACGTTGAGCGGGTTAGGATCGGCGGTCGCCACATTTTGCTTGGTGATATCAAATAGAGCCAAGTTGGCCACCAATCGACCTCCCAACAGCTCGGCTCGGGCTCCCACTTCAAACTGCTGGCCTCGCTCCGGTTCTAGAAACTCACCGGTCGCAGTGGTTCCCCCATTAGGGGCAAATGAGCGGCTGTAGCTGGCATAGAGAGAAAGGGGTTCGATCGGTTGATAAACCACCCCCAATCGAGGGCTAAAGGCGGTATCTCGACTGGCTGTTGTTGCGGTTGAACCAGCAACAATGTCATAGCGAAGCCCCGCCAGCAGGTGTAAATTCTCCGCAAGCTGGATTTGGTCCTGGACATAGATGCCGTAAAACTCGGTGTAACTCCCTCCGACTCGGGGCAGTGGGTCACTGAAACTGGTGGGTTGTGGTGTTCCATAGACGGGATTGAAAATGTTGAAAATGGGCTGTGGCGTCAAGTCGATCAAGCGAAATGACTCAAATCGCCGCCAGCTTAGATCAACCCCCGCTAAGAGGGTGTGCTCGATCGACCCGGTTGAGAACTCCCCCACCACGTTGGTTTGCAGCGCCGTGGCTTGGGACAGTTGGCGATTCTTGATATAAGCACGGACAAAGTCACCATTGGGTTCGTTAAAAACAAAGGCCGTTACGTTTGCGGTGAAGGTGGGGTCGAAGCGGTAATAGCTAAAGGTATTACGGATACGCCAGTTGTCGCTAAAGCGATGCTCAAACTCGGTGCCGATGCGCAGGGTTTCATTGGTGGCCTCATCTCCGGGTTCTCCGGTAATGCGATTAAAGGGCACCTCGGCGATGCGATCGCCGATCGCAGGCAACCCGCCAAAGTCCGCAGGCCGACGACTGTTGTCATATTCCAAGCTGACAGTTAGGTCAGTGTTCTCGGTGATGGCCCAGCTAATCACCGGGGCGATAAAAAAGCGTTCGATCGGCACATCAAAGTCGCGGTGATAATCTTCGCTGCGGTAGAGAGCATTGAGCCGGTACAGCAGCCTGCCGTCCTCGCTCAAGGGACCAGACAGATCAATGCCCCCTTCAAACAAGTTACGATTGCCCGCCCGGAAGCTCACCTCATAATACGGTTCTGACAGGGGCTGCTCGGTAACTAGATTAATCGCCCCACCCGGCTCAACATTGCCATAGAGAATGGATGCAGGGCCTTTTAGCACCTCAATCCGCTCAATATTTGACAGTTCCTGAAACCCAAAATTGCCCCCGCCAGGGGTGAGCCGGACCCCATTTCGTAAGACCGTGGCACCGTTAAATCCCCGCACAATGAACCGCTGCCCCCGCTGATCCGCAGAGCTAGACACCACCCCACTCGCATTTCGGAGGGCATCGTTAAGGCGAATCACCCCCTGATCTTCTAAAACTTCCTGGGGAATCACCTGAATGGACTGGGGAATATCCCGCAAGGGCGTATCGGTGCGGGTAGCGGTGGTGGCATTGGGCACCACATAGCCGTCTTCTTCGCCGGTGACCACCAGCTGAATGGCGTCGTCCTCAGCACCGGCCTGGGCCACCCCAGGCGTCACTGCCAACACCAAGCCAGCTGCTTCAGTCGTAATATTCACCACCGGCACCGCATCGCTGCCGGTGATCGCCAACCGCACGATATCTCCCGGCAAGGTACTGGCCTGCACTAAGGCAATGCCCTCAGCAGGCTCAAATTCCTGCACGGGTTCTGCTAAGGCGGCGTTAGGAATATCCAGCACTAACGCATTGCCCGACACCGATTGGGTTGGCGTTGCCAGATTGCCACCCGCCTCGATCACCACTTGCAAACCGGTCTCAGTAGACTCCACTCGAATACCGGTAATCTGCACCCGAGATGCTTCGATTTGGGCCTGCCATTCCACCACGGTGGTAGCCGGTTCAGGATCGGATTGGCGAGAGACTGTTGAGCTAGGGAGAGGGGGGGATGGGGGGCGAGCTGCTGGGTCGACATCTAAATACAGGCGAGTTGGCCCTTCGGAACGGGCCTCTGTGAACGGTTCCTCAGGGAGCTGTTGCGCCAATGCCATATTTGCCGTTGATATTAGCCCACCGGTTACGGTCAGTAGGGCCAGATTTAGCCCGGATAATGCTTGTCTCATCATCAGTCCTCACACACACCACGCTGACACCCATGGCCCAGCAACGGATGCGGCCCAAAGGCTTAACGCCAGAGAATGTCAATTACCCTAGGGGTGGAGGACCGTAAGGTTCTAGGGATTTTGCGCCCCAAATGCACTTTCTTGGATACGCACTCTCGGTGCAGGTTCAACTGGCGTATTGCCAAGCCTGAATTTGAAATGTTTTGGGGTTGACGCCGAGGCGCTGCCGAAAAGCGCTGGCAAAGCGGCTGCGGCTGGTGTAGCCCACCATGGCCGCAATCTCCTCAACGGATTGTTCTGAATTGATCAAGAGCCATTGGGCTTGTAGCAATCGGCAATCGCGCAAATAGCCGAAGGGGGTGATGCCGTAAACCTGGTGAAAGCCCTCATTGAGCTTGCGGCGGTTGGTCCCGACCTGTCGAGCCAGGGTCTCTAAGGGGGGCGGGTTGGCGGTATTCGTTCTCAAAATCGCTTCCGCTTGGTAGATGCAGTCCAGCTCAGGGGGACTTAACGGGGGCCGCAAAAGGGTTTCTAGATATAGGGCCACCAATCGCAGGGCTTTTCGCTTGAGATAAATCCGACGGGTGCTGCCTGAGAAAGGACAACTGAGAATTTGCCCCAGGACCCGCTCCATAGCGGGGGTGATTTTGCCGGAGGATTCACGGGCGATCGCCCACATATCTGAATAGAGGGTTTCTGAAACGGTTTGCTCAAGGGTGAGATAGGTGGGCAGGTTGGCGTTGCGATCGAACAGCCGATTAATGATTCTGGATGAATCGACATCCCGCCCGCCACCGTTGTAGTAGCGATACATGGCCTGCAGAAAGCGTTCGGTGATCGCCTGTTGGCGGGGCGGCAGATTGTTGACAAAGGCCTGTAGCTGGGTGCGTAGAGCCGGTAATTTAAAAAAGACCTCCACTTTAAACACTCGTCCTGAGGGCCGTAGACAAGACAAGTCTCTATAGCAGAGATGGGGAATCAGGAACCCATACCCAGCGGCAGAACCCGCCAAGTTAAACTCAAATTCAAGGGAGTTGCCGTAGCTCGGCGCATCCATCATTACGGCCTGATTTAAGGCGTAGTCGATCAAAACCAGGCCGATATCGTCCTCTAGAAAAATGTGCTGTTTATACCCTTGGCAGACAGGGCTGGGGTAGACATAAATCCGGTCTGAAGGATCTGAATGCAGCAGCCGCACATCCTTGGGGCTGCCTGGCAGATACCAATCACGGCAATTTTGGATTCTGGATGTTGCCGACATTATGGGACCACCCCTGGCCTGAAACGACCTGCAAGTCGATTAATAACTATCATTCGCATTAATCATCCCACAGCTGGTGAGGGGTTGATGGTGGCGAGGCCAACAATTGAGACTCGACTAAGACTCGACCTTGTGCAGTCGATCCAGCCGGAGCTGGTGTTCAGGGCTAAACAAGACGCGAAAGGCCAGCAAAATGACGGCGATGCAGGCGAGGGCCGTCCCAGCGGCAATGGTGAAATAAATTACGATCTGATAGCGGACAGCGCTGGTGGGATCTACCCCAGCTAGCATCTGCCCAGTCATCATGCCGGGTAGACTCACCAGCCCCAGCACCATCATGGAATTGATGGTGGGAATCATGCCGGTGCGCAAAGCCTCTTTAACGGTTTCATTGGCCGCTTCCCAGCGAGTGGCGCCTAACGCCAGCAGAGCCTCAATCTGCGATCGCCGCGGCACCAAATCTTCCATAAATCGATCCAAGGCCAAGGAGGTGCCGGTCAGGGCATTGCCCAGCACCATGCCCAGCAGCGGGATCACATATTGGGGGTCGTACCAAGGGTGGATACGAATAATCCCTTCTGTCAGCAGGCCAGTGACAAAGGCGCTGGCGGCCAGAATCGACAGCAGGCTATTCCAGTAGATGGTGGGGAAACGACGGCGGGTGCGGTTGACGGCGGCATTGCCAGCGATCGCGCTCATGGTAAAGGCCAGTCCCAAAACCCAAACCGGGTTATCCAGGGTGAAAACCCATCCCAAGATGTAGCCCACCAATAAAAGCTGCACCACCATCCGCACCGCCGCCACCCCTAGCCGCTGGGCTAGTCCCAACCGCAAACCCAGGGACAGGGCGATATTGATCAAAATTAGGGTCGCTGCCAGCAGCAGTTGCCCGTAGCCAATGGGGATGTAATTGCTCATGGGGCCTCAGCACCGTTAGCGTGCAATCCGCTTCAACTGACTGCCATTATGGCGGTCCAGCCCCATAAAATGCCGCTGAGGTCACATCAAAAACGAGAGACCGGCGGCGATCGCCGCCATCGGTACCCCCATCGCCAATCCAATCAATCCTGCCTTAATGTGCGCCCAGGGCTGATGGAGTGGTTCAATCCCCTCAACCCGCATCCATGAGGGATAAATCCAGGTGTAAATCAGCAGATCGATAATGACGACATCCACCCCGTTGAGGATGGCAATCACCAGCCAGGCTGCGATCGACCGCTCATAAAAGCTAGCGTCATATGCCGAACCTATCCAACTCGCAGTCGCGCCAGCTCCCCCCAGGATGGTGAGCAAAATAACCAAAAAGACCGTCCAGGTTGACCAATTATTGGGGGATTTCACCTTTCCTTCGGTCAGGTCTGAAAGCCAAGCCTCTGGCGTAAAGCGCCACGAGGCCAGGACGATCAGACAGAAAATAAACGATGTGACTGCACTACCGGCAATAATCGCAAGTGCCATAAAACCTGTTTTGTGAATTAAACCTTGACCGTATTCAGAACTGGCGTTTTCCTGCAGAGGACGCTGCCAGTTTCAACTTGGACGCGGTTTAAAACCGGCCTCGGACCTGCAAGCCCACAACTCTGCCATCGCCGGGATAGCCCGCATAAGTACCGGTACCGGTATTTAAGGCAGTTGCAAAATAATCTCGGTCAAACAAGTTGTTGGCGTATAGATAAACGCCAAACTGATCAAATTCATAGCCCAGCCGAGCATTCACTAAGGCAAAGGGACTCTGACCCGCATCGTTGGTCTGATCAAAGAAATAGGTACCAAATCCACTCAGCTCAACCCGCCCAAACAACCCATTCGGGTCTCGATATTGTGCTGCCAACGCATAGGTGTACTGGGGGGCATAGGGAATTTGATTCCCCGACAAATCCCGTCCTGTAATGGTGTCAGTGAATTCTTTAAACTCAGTGTTCAAATAGCCAAAGCTGGCAATTAAATCAATCCGGTCCGTAGGCCTTGCCCTCAGTTCTAGCTCTATCCCCCAAATGTCAGCGCTGGCAGCATTCAAAACCGTTGCAACATTGTTCGCGAGATCAAAGCCAATGATTTGATAATCCTCAAGATCGGTTCTAAACAGCGAGACGTTAGCCAACAGTCGCTCATCAAACCAAGTCGTTTTTACACCGATCTCATAGGCCAAACTAGTTTCAGAGTCAAACTGGGCTGCCGCAGGCACATCAGAGAGAATATTAAACCCGCCAGGTTTATAGCCCCGACTGATGCTGGCATAAGCCAGTATGTTGGGCTGAAAACGATATTCAATGGCAGCCCTGGGGAGCCATATACTTTCGCTGGCATTGACTGAATAATCAGGCACCAGAGCATTGGTAACGCCGCCCAGGGTGAACCTAGAGCGCCGGTCCATGCTGAAGTCACGATATTCAAATCGGAGCCCCGCCGTTACCGTCAGCTGATCCGTCAAGTCATAGCTGCTTTGGGCAAAGGCCGCATAGGTGGTGTCTTGGAAATCGCCAAAATTCTCAAGCACAGCACCAGGATTTAAACTGGCAGCGCCAAATTCCACCCCACCCGATAAATCAGCATTTTCGTGCTCAAAAAAGCCCCCTGCTAGCCAGTGCCAGCGGCCGCCATCAGACGGCGACTGGAAGCGCAATTCTTGGGTGTACTGAATCGTCTCTAGATCAGCCGTGCCAACGCTACTATCTAAAGCGCTGAAATCGGAGTCTGTAGCGTTCTGTTGGTTCCATTGCCGCCTGCCTGAGATGGAGGTAATAATCACGTCCGAACCGGTATAACGAGCCCGGACAAACTGAGCATTTCTTTCTACGCGGTTAAAGCCCAGAAAGTCTTCTTGAACCTCCCTCGGATTATTAGCGCCAATCAACGTGCCAAAGGTGCTGCCGTCATCAAATTCCTCATAGTCTGCGCCCAGGCGCACTTCCCACTGTTCGGAAGGAACCCAGCGAAGCTGACCCCGGATGCCATAGTCTTGACGCCGATCGGCATTGTCATTCAGAAAGGTGTTGTCAATAAATCCGTCGGACTCAAAGTATGAGCCCCCTAAGGAGAAAAAGAGTTGCTCATCGACCGGTCCGCTGATGGACAATTGCGCTTCCCGCCGATTCTCGGTATCCAGCGTGGCCAAACCGTTAAATCGAAACGTGTCATCCGGTGGCCTCGTAATAATGTTGACGACACCCCCTTGAGAGTTACGCCCGTACAACGTGCCCTGGGGGCCGCGTAGCACTTCAATGCGCTCAATATCGTACAGCGCCGTCTCTGAAGTCAGGACATCAACGGGCACGTCGTCGATATAGATGCCCACCGAAGACTGCCCCACCCCAACGATATTGACATCGTTGGCTAAACCACGAATGTTGTAGACCGGGTTATTGGCACGAGGGCCGTTGGCAAAGGTCGAGAAGTTGGGGACCAGACGCGACGCGCCCTGAGGGGAGCGAATACCGGCATCTTCGAGTTCTTGTGATGTAATGGCCGTGACGCTGCCAGGGATATCCTGAATGTTTTCTTCAACCCGCTCACTGGTGACAATAATCCGCAGCGTTTGACCATTTGAGGCGGGCTCAGTTGCTGAATCAGCTTCTGACGGCTGCTCATTGTTGGGGCTCTGGTCTTCAGGAGACTCGTCTGCCTGGGCCATCAGCAGATTAGACGG
Organism: Leptolyngbyaceae cyanobacterium; assembly: GCA_050043365.1. GTDB lineage: Bacteria > Cyanobacteriota > Cyanobacteriia > Phormidesmidales > Phormidesmidaceae > PCC-6406. Next base: position 6,425 of record JBHJIP010000206.1, on the reverse strand, counting down.
CTCGGCTTGAGTAGAAGGCAGGGACTGTGGGGTTGTCAACGGGAGCGGTTGCGCCAGCGCACTGGTACTCAACCCAAATGCAGCAATCGGAATTGCAAACACGTAATGTCTCATATCACACCACTAAGCTTTACAAAATGCCTTTACTTCAAGCCTGAGAGGGCGCTATGCGGGCTTTGACCGGACTATCTCCCTGCCGCAACCTCTTCGGTGACATCGCTGCGCAAGGCCCCGAGGCTTGCCCCCTAAACCCACTCAGGATGCTGAGCTTGAAGCAAATCATTGTCAATTAGCGTAATGATTTGCATTTCGGAATTTGCGCCCCAAACGCATTATTTTGCGGCTGTTCAGTAACGGATTTGAGCCCCAAGGCACTGCTGGAGCTTTGCCTTCAAGAAACGTGAGCAAAGCTGTCAAGCTGGAGTTGGAAGAGTTTGGGATTGAGCCCAAACTGCTTGCGAAAGGCAGTGGCAAAGCGGCTGCGATTGGTGTAGCCCACTTGGTAAGCAATCTCTTCAACCGTTAGCTCCGAAGTGAAGAGCAAATGAAACGCCAGTTCTAAGCGGCAGGTGCGTAGATACCGAAAGGGTGTGGTGCCATAGGTGTGGTAGAATCCGCGATTGAGTTTGAAGCGATTGAGCCCAACTTGCCGCGCCAATGACTCAATGGACGGGGGCTCCTGCAGCTGGCTGGCTAAAATTTGACCGGCTTGGTCGATGCCGTCTAAATCTTCAAGCTTTAGTGGGTAAGGGGGCGTTCTCCATTGCTCCAGCCGGTTGAGCTTTAGGGCAACTAGGTCTAGAGCCTTGCGCTCTAAATAGGTGCGCCGTACTTGACCACTATAAGGACAACTCAATATCTGATAGATCACTTGCTGCATTTCTGCGGTCATCGATTTCTCAATGCTGAGACGAGACCCTAGGAGACCAGGCCTCGCCAAAAACCGATCGGTAATGCGCTGGACGGAAGGGGGTGAGGTGTGTTTATGGGTTAACACTTGACTGAGTGCCATTCGAGGGGAGGCAGCATCTTTGCCGAATAGGCCATAATGGCAAAGTTCAATGAATTTGTTGAACGAGGTCAGAGCCTGGGGCGATAGGCGTTCAGCAATGTCCTGGTAGTAGGTCATTACCCTGGAAGGGCCAAAGGAAATCTCAACCTTGAACTGACGCTGCTGGGCCGGCCAAATATCCATAGAGACTGGCCCAATATGGGGAAAGAAATCACTTTGCTGAGGGGTGGCCCCTGCTATCTGAAATTCAAAACTGAGGGATTGCGGTTTTGGCAGGCTCATCATCAGCGTGTTATGTGCCCTGTAGTCAAAAACGGCGATAGATAAATCTGCTTGCAATGGGATTTTTTGGATATACCCCTGCCCTACATGGGGGGACAAAAATTGGATTTGATCGGACCTGTCAGCATGGCAAAGCCTCGGGTCGTTGGGGCTTCCAGGCTGGAGATAGTCCGATTTATGGTTGAGTAGCTGTATGGCCATGCCAAGCCCCGATACCCCAAGATTGGCTAATACTTACTGAGAATTGTTGTCATCATCATGGTATCGGGTCATTGCCCATAACGTCTGCGGTTACGCTAACGTAAGCTGTCGATTGGCCACTCGCTCTAGTTGGCTATCATCGTGGCTGGTCCAAAGGCAGGCTCGAGCTGGGGTCTGCTGTTGCCATTGGTCAATCAAGGTTTCCAACTGCTGCGTGGCGATCCTATCTAGGGAGGCAGTGGGTTCATCCAGCAGCAAGATTTGCGGGGCCAACTGTAGCGCCCGCAAGCAGGCGACGATTTGCCTCTCACCCCCCGACAGTTGCTCAGTGGTGCGGTTCAGAAAATCAGCATCGCGCCCCAGCAGCGCTAGGTAGCTGAGAATCAGATCGCGGTCGTAGGATTTTTGGCGATGGATGGTCAGGGCATAAACCTGCTGTAGGCTAGATTCGACGGTGCCTTCCAGTAGGGCGGGCTGCTGATGGAGGTACACCACCTGCGATCGCAGTTGCGGCATCGCCCAATCGGCCAAGGGCTGCCCTCGAAAGCAGATCTGCCCCGATTGAATTGGATCTAACCCCGCTAATGCCCTTAGCAGCAGGCTTTTACCGGTGCCCGAAGGACCGACAATGGCGAGGCGATCGCCTGCATTAACGACAAAGCGGATGTTTTGCCAAATCCAACGATCCTGAAGGCAGCGACCAACACCATCTACCACCAACAGAGAAGTGGTTGGCGTCTTTGTATCGGTTACTTGGGCATTCGGTAGTGCTTCTTGACTCATGACTCCTGCTGCCCTGGGGTGACCAAGCGGGTTTGAGACATAGGTCTTGCCTTATTCACAAGTGTCTCTGAACCCAGCTATTCAATAGACCCTCTGCCACCATGGCATAATAATGAGACTTTTTCTCATTAAAGCGTCGCCTTGCACTGTTAATCATGATGGCAGCGCCACTCAAAACAAATCGATTCCTTGACCTGTTTGTTGCGGGTCATTCTGATGATCCGCAACTGTTGCATGCCGACCCAACGGATCAGATTTTGGTTTGCCCCCCTGAGATCGGTAAGGGCTATGTCCAGCAGATAAACCTCAGGGATGATTTTATGGTGATCATCTTGGACTATACCCTGACCCAGGATGTCTTGATTGATACGGTGGGGCCTGGAGATCGCATCGAATTTGAGTTTCACCTAGCTGGTCCCGATGCGGATTATAGCCTCTGCGTGCCCTGTTTTCGTCTGCGACAAGTCGGCATTAAGCGAGCCCAGAGGCGCTATTTCAAAGTTGAGGTTTTCTTCAAGCGACCCACCCTCATTCGCTATGCCCAACGCTTTTTAGAGCGTCTACTGCCCCATGCTCAAACCACCGCTGAGCGTATTTTGCAGTCCCTCTATCGTTATCAAAACGGGGGCTCTAGCTTAGCCACAGATACAATGCTGGACCAGGTTTTTAACCCCAGGTCCTCCAAATCTCAGGCAACAACATCACCTTTGCTGACCCTTGATCCCAGTATGGAGCAGCTTTTAAATGAGCCTCTCCATGCTGAGTTGCTAACCCTTGAATACGCCATGCGCAGCCCCATCACCCCTGCCATGGCCTATATCATTGACCAAATTCTCAGTTGTCCTTACCAAGGGGTAAGCCGCCACGCCGATTTACAACGCCACGCCCTTAAGTTGGTGGATCTACGGCTCGATGCGATTTTGCACCTGCCCTTGGATGAAGTGGATATAAGCTGTGTGTTTCAGGCGGCAACCTTGCTGCGATCTCAATTGGCAAATCCCCCCTCTTTAGAGACCTTGGCTCGGCAGGTGGGCACGAATCGATTAACGCTCACTCAGAATTTCCGCAAATTGTACGGAACGACTCCCTTTGGCTATTTGCGAGACTTTCGTCTGATGCGAGCACGACGGCTATTAATGACCTCAGAGCTGTCTATTAACGAAATTGCCGCAGCCGTCGGTTACACCAGCCGCAGCCGCTTTGCCGCAGCCTTTCGTCAGCGGACAGGTTTCAACCCTAAAGCCTTTCAATTGCAAACGGGCTAAAGCGCTAGAGCCATCGTCAATAAAGACCTTGCTGAGTCGATGTGATTTGAATGCGCCTAGAAGCTATAACCTCTTTACCGCAAAGGTTCTGGCCTTGACTAGCAAAAGTTTTTAATCATCACCGTGAGAAATCATTGCATTTAGGGCGCGAAAGCGGTGTTCACTCTCGGGCCGTTCTTCTAGTCTCTAACTAAGAATTATTCGCTTTTAGCTACATGTCTATCCCGGCAATGGCCTGCCCGTTGTCACGGAGTTGTATGGGCTGAAGTTGGTGTGTGCGTGAGGATTTAATTATGGGAAAGTCGTTGCAGGGGTTGAATTTACTGGCTCTATTGCTCCTAATTGGTGGGCAAATCTTAATTGCTGAAGCGGTGCTGGCTGAGCAAGAGGCTGAGGCCGAGATCGCGCCCCTGAGCCAACCCAATATTGAGACGGAGGGGGCGCTAGCCCCCGTTTTGGGTAGTGCAGAGCAGCCTACGACCGTTGCCCAGAGTGAACCGTCTCCGGTCGAGATTACGGGCATTCGGGTCGAGTACACCGAAGCCGGGCTGCAGATGGTGATCGAGGCCGACGGTACCTTGGCTAGCCCCACCCAATCTGTGTCCGGCAATGCCCTGGTGCTAGATATTCCCAATGCCATTTTGGTAGAGGAATTTCAAGCCTTTGAGCCTGCTGACGGGATTGCTTTAGTGCAGGCCAGCGTACTGCCGGGGGGTATCGTACAGTTGGCGATTACCGGTAGCGATGCGGTGCCGGTCGTGGATATCAATACTGAAGCGACAGGCTTGGTGCTGGCAATAACGCCAGGAGTGGCTCAGGCGGGCACTGATGATGCCGCGATTCAACTGGTGGTCACTGGCGAAGACGACGGCTATGTGGTGCCCAATGCTACGACTGCTACCCGCACCGATACGCCTCTGATCGAAGTCCCGCAGTCCATTCAAGTCATTCCCCAGGCTGTGCTAGAAGACCAGCAGGTGATTCGGTTGAACGATGCACTACGCAATGCGCCTGGGGTGATCCAAGGTAATACTTTTGGGGGCGGGCGAGACAACTTTACGATTCGTGGGTTCGAGCAATCTACAACGTTTCGAGATGGCTTTCGAATCGGCACTGCAGGCATTATTGACGGATTCCGAGAAACGTCGAATGTTGCCCAAGTAGAAGTGTTGAGAGGTCCGGCGGCTATCCTTTACGGCAATGTCGAGCCAGGGGGCGTCATCAACCTGGTTACCGAGCAGCCCCAGGCGACCTTTTCCGGTGAAGGCACAGCCCAGATCGGCAGCTATGGTTTATTTCGGCCCACTTTTGATATCACGGGTCCCGCTAATGAGGCTGGAACGGTTCGATATCGCCTGAATACCGCCTATGAGCAATCTGACGGCTTCCGAGATTTTGACACCAATGTAGAACGGGTATTTGTGTCGCCAGTGGTGGCCATCGATTTAGGCGATCGCACCGAACTCACCTTAGAGCTGGAATATTTAGATGATGAACGTCCCTTTGATCGGGGAATTCCACCCCTAGGCAACACGATTCCCGATGTTCCACGGGACACCATTGTGGGCGAACCTGCTGACTTTGTGAATGTAGAAACAGTGGGTGTAGGCTACCGCTTGCAGCACCGCTTTAGCGACGATTGGCAGTTACGTAACCGCTTTCGCTACGGAGCAACAGCCTTCTCAAGCCTCCGAACTGAGCCCTTTGGTAATGTCGCCGCCGATGGCACCCTTAATCGCGTCTACATTGCGAACGATAGTCAGTTGGACACCTATGAATTTCAAACCGAAATCCAGGGCGAGTTTTCGACCGGCTCAATCAATCACACGCTGCTGGCGGGGGTTGATGTATTTGTCGCCGATTCTCAAGTCAAGACCACTACAAATTTTGCACTGCCCGTCAATTTGTTTGATCCGCAGATTGGCATCGCACCCACCCCAACTTTGCCGCTACCCTTTTTACGCAATGACTCTACTGCCAATTTGAGTCGGGTGGGGTTGCTGCTACAGGATCAAATTGAGCTATTACCAGGACTAAACCTGTTGCTGGGTGGGCGGGTTGATTTTTTCGATCAACGCGGAACCGCTGCTGCCATTTTTATTCCTCCGTTTATCAACACACCCGCCCAAACGGGGGAACAGTCAGAAACCGCCTTTACCCCTAGGGTCGGCATCGTTTATCAGCCAATTGCGGCGCTTGCCCTTTATGCCAGCTATAGTCAATCGTTTCAGCCCAATACCCTCAGTGCGACAACCGTCAACGGTGAGTTTCTTGAGCCTGAGCGGGGAGAGCAATTTGAGGTGGGGGTCAAAGCCAATCTACTAGAGGGGCGATTGGCCGCAACGCTGTCCTTTTTTGACATTAGTCAAACCAACGTGGCGGCGACCGACCCCGCCAACGCCAACTTTGTGGTGCCCATTGGTCGCCAAAGTAGCCAAGGGATGGAATTGGAGGTGACAGGTGAAATTTTGCCGGGATGGAATATCCTGGCGGGTTTTAGCCTGATCGATGCCGTGATTGAAGAGAGTTCCGCCTTTCCAAATGGGGCTGGCGTTCGGAACGTCCCCGATACTGCGGCGAATCTCTGGACCACCTATGAAATTCAATCCGGTGATTTAGCTGGTCTGGGGTTTGGCTTAGGGCTTTACTACGTGGGGGCTCGACCCGGAGACGGGGCTAACACGTTCACATTGGATGATTATTTACGCACCGATGCAGCCGTTTACTATCGCCAAGATGATTTCCGCCTCGGTCTAAACGTTCGCAATTTGTTTGACGTGACCTATTTTGAGAGCGGCGTGGATCGTCGGGTGGCGGTACCTGGTGACCCATTCACCGTAATCGGCAGCATTTCGATCAGCTTTTAGGGGGTATGTGATGCA
>JBHJIP010000205.1:0-15554 GCA_050043365.1 Leptolyngbyaceae cyanobacterium | reverse complement strand
GTGGAGAGGAGGATGCTCCATGAGCTTAGTTCTAAGTTGGGGAACTTGAGCTTCTCATGGAGTGCCTCTTTCAAAAACCTCTGTCTCAAATGAGACTCACCTATTCAAAGGGGTTGCAGGACTTTTCTGCACCACTAAGTGGTTGGTCCTTTAAATTTGGGTTTTCATAATTTCTGTGAACTAATGCATTAGCTAAGGCTTCTCGAAGTGCAATTTCCGGTACCTCCAAGTCATCTCTCCTGCTGGTACCTATATCACCGGTTCGTCTCAATCCTGCATCTCTACGAAAGAAATTCATGCCGATGTCGAAGAGATTCAGTAAATTATCCTGTGAAAGTTTTGGACTAGCTTTTGAGGAGCTACGTTTTGTGCCGCTATAAACGACCATCTGAAGACTACAAGATGCAAACTTGTCGATCACCAAACTTTTGAGTGAGAAGCATAGGAATGCTCCAAGCGTAGGCTTCTCATCCGTGAATAATCCTAAGAGCTCAAGATGCTCAACCGGAGTTTTCCCGCGTGAACCCGACTCTATAAGAACTTCATCTGCGAATGGTTGTTGGAGAAATATTTTAATTAAATCTGTATCCAAGTCTCCTAATGTATATCCAGAAATTGTTCTGCGATCATAATTGAGATGTGGTAAATCATCTAAGAAACTTCGCTTTTCAGAACTTTCTTTGGTCTCTACTTGAACTTTATGAGCTTGTTTTGAGAGGCTTTTATTATGTGATATCCAAATAATTTCATCAGCCTTGTTGATCTTATGAACAGGTCTTTGTCTGAAGCCAGAAAATTCAGGATCATTGTCTAGCCTATCTTTTATATAAGAAACAATGTCGGAAACAGAAATAAGATTCTTCTTGCTTGGCTCTCCTCCTAATCCAGTTTTAATACCTTCACAAAACAGATCGGTGAACACACTAGCTGAGCCATCCTTTAATTCTCTACTGGTTTGTATAGCTCTTGATGAAGCTATGATTGCACTTCCTTTGGGAAGATTTATATTGCTCAGATTGATTAGGTTTCCTTTTATTGCTGCTCCACTATGACAAGCATCAATAATAATAATTCTCCGGCTAACACCTCGAATATCAAAGTCATTTAGTAAATTATTAAAAGGATAGAGATCAGATTTGCCGAATTTAAAACAAAACTGGTTATTTATAATTTCACCATGGCCAGAGAAGTAGAATATAAGCTGATCTTCCCGTTTGCATTTAGTTAATATGGGAAATAATTTCCCCTCAAGATCATGTCTGGTTTTGCAGTTCATGAATGGTTCAAAGCCTTTACTTGTACAGGCACCTAGAGCAGGATCGGTGAGCAAGCCATATACAAGAGTTACATCTCTATTGCCTGCTTTAAGTTCGTCTCCTGAAATAGCGCTGCAGATGAATGGAATGCGTTTGGCCATTACTCTTCAGGCAAAATGAATTATTGACGAGACACTTGAACTTCAATGTTCTGTTCTTCAGGTTTTAATGCTGCTAGCTCTGCCTCTATATAACTTGGCTGAATATTGTCGATGGTGATCGTTTTATTTCCTACAACAATAGCAACTGAGTATTTGATCTCTTTTTCCTTTTGTCTCGATTCCCAGTAAGACAAAACAGAAACAACTGTGCTAACTGCGGTCATCGCTAATCCAACAATGGTTAGAGCGATTACTAAGCCACCATCTTTGACTCCGTCCTGACTTTCTTGATGTTCCTGTTCAATAGATGTGTCGCATTCATCTTCTAACAGGTTTGATAGCTCCGATAAGGCGAAGGAGTCTTCTGCTGTTGCGTTACCTAATAGCCTAATCTCAGTCTTCATGCTCGTCCATCCTTAAAAGGCATCAACAAGGCTATAGGCCCGGAAACTTGTAATAACAAAGCTACAGGGCTTACAAAGCGATCAAGCGATCACTCTAGTTAAATTAAGGTTAGCCCTCAAGCTGACGTTGATTCAAATCCACTTCAATCGAATCCTCCTTCCACCCATACTGAGTGCAAGCACTGTGGCGCATCCGTCACCGATGGCCCACCCAACACCACAGACGGCGTATAGTAGCTCCCATTCCACTCTCCATCATTGCCGATCATGATCGGTAGGGGGCGTTATGGGGTGTGCGGTGCCCACTCACGATTATCCACCAAGCTGAAAAGCCTGATCGACGGTCAATTGCAACCCTGGGAACAAAGTAGAAACAATGTAATCACTCCCCCGAAATTGCTGCAACTCATACTCCCCATCCACCAACGTACAAACCGTAAACGTTGGCTGTTTAGGTGAGCCAATATAGCGCCGCCCCCCAATCCCCAGATAATCTAAAATCCAATATGCCTCAATACCCAAACGCTCATAATCTGAGAGCTTTAAAGCATAGTCATCTCGCCAGTTGGTCGAAACCACCTCCACCACCAACTTTACCGACTTGCCCTGCTCAATCACCGACGCACTCTCCCAACGGCGCTCCTCTCTGAGGCAAGTGCGATCGATGACCGCCACATCTGGCTCATAGCCCGTATCTTCATCCGTCTTGATAATGCATTCCCTCGGGATAAAGTAAGGCGCTTGCCTCTCATCGATCGCCCGATTCAACGTTTTGATGACAAACCCTGCAATCTCCGAATGCTTGCCCCTGGGTTTCGGCGTCTCAACAATCACCCCGCGTCTGAGTTCGTAACGACACCCCGAATGGTCTGGATACCCATCAATGAAGTCATAAAAGGAGACCGGTGCTTTATCAATAACGGCAATCATTGCAGTTTCGCCCGAACGGGGTATCTCACCCCCAGTGTATGAGACTCAATTACAAGCAGCTCGGGACCGTTCATTTCAAATCCGTTTTAACTGCGCTGCTGGAGTTGACTCAAGGTTTCCAAAATGGATTGCAGCCGCGATCGCTGCACTTGCTCAACCGCAGGCATATCCCTTAATACCCGCTCCACCTCACCCTGAATTTGCGACAGAGTGCTGTAGATATCCTCACGATCATCAGGCGGAGTGGTTGGAGCATCCAGCACTTTTAAGGGTGGCAGCAAATCGGGCGGTTCAGAGGGCGCGGCAGAACTGGCAGGAGCCTCAGAAGCCTGACCCGACATTTGCTGAATGGTTTGCTGCAGATTCTCGATCACCCCATACATTTCCATGGGGTCAAACACCCTGAGCAAGCTAGTTTGGGTGACAATTCCCAACCCCTGCCCCCAATTCCAAGACACCACCAGACGCCCCACCCGCCGTGTTTGCATTTCCTGATGGGCCGTCCATAGGGAATCCTCTGGGCTGAGCAGAAATAGGGGGCTGCTCATCACCTGGTGGGCTGCGGTTTGGCCCAAATCAATTTGCAATGCCTGGAACTGAACAATGTCCCGTTCGGTGACGATGCCCACGGGCGAAGCGTTGCCCTCTTCATCTAGTTGCGTGATCACCACACAACTCACCCGTTCGGTGGCCATGAGTTGGGCCAACTGCAGCACCGTCGCGTCGAGAGGAGCATGGATCACCTGCGGGGTCATCACATCGGCAACCCGACGAAACCGCAACAGATTGGCGGGGCGCAGCACCTGGCGAATACTCTCGTGGGAAATCACCCCCACCAATTGGTCCTGGTCATCCACCACCGGTAAGTGGCGAATGCGGTAGCGCCGAAACAGAAACAGGGCCGCAAAAATATCTTGAACAGACCGCTCCGGTAGGGTAACCACCGGATGCACCATCACGTCCGCCACCGTTGTTGCCTGTAGATCAATGGCCTGGGCCGTCAATCGCACCACATCCCGCTCGGTCAAAATCCCTTGCAGGGTGTTGCCTTCCAGCACCAGTACGCAACTGGCCCGCCGGGGTTTAGGTGTCTCGGCTGCCGAATCGTCTGTTAGAAGACAGGTCAGATGATGGGCCTGGCTAATCAAGGCGATCGCCTCAACCAAGGGCGTCTCTGGTGCCACCTTCAAGGGATGCTGCTCAATGGCATCTCTTAAGGCTGGCACCCAGGTCATCGATGCCTCAGACACCATAGTGATGTCCTAATACTGCGTTCCATCGCCTCAAACTCAACACTGCCCTACCCCCAGGAAGCAACTTAACTCAGTCTGACCCCTAACTAGACCATAGGGATACAGGTCTGTTAAGGGGATGCTTGAAAAGGCGCTTCGTCCTTATCAAGCACAACAGGAGATCCTCGGCAGGTAGGCTTAAGCGCCCCTGCTGCCGCAGCCCATTCTCGATCCTCTCTGTCCTCAAGGCCCAGAGAAAGTTTCAGGCATTTTCAAAGAGCGATGTAACAACGAAATAACCTAAAAGCCTTTTCTGAAGAGATTTTCGGCGCTCTTAGGTGTACCATAGAGGGGTGTTACAGAAGAAAACCTGAATCCACCTTTCTAAAAGGCTATCAGGTCTATGTCGCTTCAGCGGCATTCTGGTTCAATCTCGTAGGCAATCGCCCTAGGTTCCACCGCACTTAGGGTTGATGCCTCGGGTTCTGGGTGTTTTGCCATACAGGCGGTCTAGCACGCGTTTGACCGAGATGCGTTGCCAAGCTTGCCCGCGCTTGGTGATGTAGCCCTGCTGGTTGAGCCAATCGGCGATTTTCTGTAGCGATTTGCCCGATTTATGGTGGCGGCGAATCAGGTCAATGATTTCGCATTCGGTGGGGTCTGCGATTAACTCGCCGTTGACGGCTTGTTGGCCGAAGGCAGGCGAACCGTAACCGGCATAGCCCCCATTACTGGCCTTAACTTGTCGTCCCTGTTCAAGTCGCTCCCAAATCTCGTGTTTCTTCGACTGTTCTGCGTTCATTTTCACAGATTACATCTTTTTATTAGCTTATCAACCCTCTTATTCATGCAGTTCATTTTCTTAGGTCCGCCCGGTGCAGGTAAAGGCACCCAAGCCAGTTTACTCGCCGATCTCTGGCAAATTTCCCATGTTTCAACGGGAGACATTTTGCGAAAAGCGATCTCGGGAAAAACCTCCTTGGGGCTGCAGGCCCAAGCCCATGTAGAAGCGGGAGAGCTGGTTCCTGACGTGCTGATCATGGCTCTAATGCGCGAGTATTTTGGCCAAATTGATCGCAATCAAGGCTGGATTTTAGATGGATTTCCACGCACCGTCACCCAGGCTTATGCCTTAGATGAACTGCTCTCGATCGTGCGTCAACCTCATCCCAGGGTGGTGTTTTTTGAAGTGGCCCCTGAGGCTTTGGTTGAGCGAATGTTGGCACGGGGACGGCAGGATGATACCCGAGATACAATCCGCCGCCGGTTAGAGATTTATCAAGCCGATACCGCGCCATTAGTTGAACTCTATCAGCGGCGAAAGTGTCTGGTCAAAGCAGATGGTAATCGCCCTGTAGAGGCGATCAGCCACTATTTACAGCATGTGTTGGCGCAGCATCAGGCTAAGGCTTTGGCCTAGGAACGTTTTCACTAAGAAAGCCTAGATCGATAGAACGTTACGGGTTGGTTAGGAGGAACGCATGGCTACGTATAAGGTGACCTTAAAAAATGATGAGGGCTTGAATGTCGTTGTTGATGTCCCCGATGATCAGACTATTTTTGATGTGGCTGAAGAACAGGAGATTGATCTGCCGATTTCTTGTCGGTCAGGCTCTTGCTCGACCTGTGCAGGCAAGCTGATTTCAGGAGAGGTCGATCAGTCCGATCAAGCCTTTTTAGATGATGATCAAATGGCTGCGGGCTTCGTTTTAACCTGTGTGGCCTATCCCCTTTCAGATTGCACGATTCAAACCCACCAAGAAGAAGACCTGTACTAATTCGTGATGATTGCTGGAGACGCAGATATGAAAACGGCGACATTCATCCAAGATGAAACGGAGTTTGATTCACTCGTTAAAAATGAATCAGTTGTCGTAGTAGACTGCACGGCCACCTGGTGTGGTCCGTGCAAAATTGTTGCCCCGCTGATGGACCAACTGGCGGAGGAATATGGCGATCGCATCAAGGTACGAAAGCTTGATCTAGATGCCAATCGAGCTGTGGCCAAGCGCTTTGCCGTCAACAGCATTCCGGCGGTGATGTTCTTTAAGCAGGGAGAACGCATCCAAACTTTGATCGGGGTCAAACCTTACCAAACTTTTAGTGACGCTGTGAGCCAGTTGCTCTAGGCATCAGCGGCATCTTTTTGTCCTAAGTCGAAAGATGTCCATCCTTTTATCGGCTTCAATACCATTCGATTCCGGTCCCCGGAGGCTTTGCTATGCAAACCATTCAAACGGTGCGATGTCCTAACTGTGGCAGCTTTGCTGAGCGCCAGGTACTGAGCGATCGCCGATTGCCCGTCAGCGATCAGGCCATTCAAACAGCCTGCTCAGCCTGTGACTATCTCATGGTTACAGAGCTCTCAACGGGCAAAGTTATTGAAGCCTATGCCCCGTCTTTTCTTTGTTCCCATTAGCTAAAACGCGAATTTACCCATCTCTTTCCATGATTAAAGCAGCAGACATTATGACCACCGAAGTGGTCACCATCAAAGGGTCCGATACCGTTGCCGACGCAGTGGAAAAGATGAAAGTCAGGGGGTTGCGGGCCTTAGTGGTCGAACCCCGTAACGCCACCGATCCCTATGGCATGGTGACCGAGACCGACATTGTCTACAAAGTCGCCGCCTTTGGCCATGACTCCAAACAAATGCGGGTCTACGAAATCATGACCAAGCCTTGCGTGATTGTGAATCCAGACCTGGGGGTTGAGTATGTGGCGCGGCTCTTTGCCCAGACCCGCATTCGACGGGCTCCGGTGATTCAAGAAGGGCTGCTCGGCATCATTTCCATCAGCGATATTCTTCGCAAAAGTGACTTTGTCGAAAAGCCCAAACAGCTCTTTATCGAAGATCGCATTGACGTGGCCCGCGAAGAAGCCCGAGCCATTTGTAAAGAGAAGGGCGATACCTCACCTGACTGTGCCGCCGCTTGGGATGTGGTCGAAGAACTGCAAGCGGTCGCTGCCCACCAGCGGGCAAAAAGTGCCTAAGCAATGCTTTTTGGCAGCCTTTTCTAAAGCTGCCTGTGAATTCAAATGATTATCAGCAGACCAAACTAGACCTTAAAAGGAATCAACCATCATGATGACAGCAGAATCGATCATGACCCGAGATGTAGTCACGATCAAAGGCTCGGATACCGTTGCCGAAGCGGTGGAAAAAATGAAGGTTCGAGGGCTGCGAGCGCTAGTGGTTGAACCCCGTACGGAAACCGATCCCTACGGCATGGTGACGGAAACGGACATCGTCTATAAGGTGGCGGCGTTTGGTCACGATCCTAAACAAATGCGGGTCTATGAAATCATGACCAAGCCCTGTGTGGTGGTGAATCCAGAGTTAGGGGTTGAGTACGTGGCGCGGCTCTTTTCCCAAACTCGAATTCGTCGGGCTCCGGTGATCAAAGGGGGCTTGTTAGGGGTTATTTCTATCAGCGATATTCTCAAAAAAAGTGACTTTGTAGAAAAACCTAAGAGCAATTTTGAGCTGTACTGTGAAGAGAATCCCAGTGCCTTAGAAGCTCGTATTTATGAGGACTAAAATCTGCAAGGAACTATTTTTTGCTTCCCCTTTAATGAGGCAAATAATAGGAGCAACTCAGATTTTTTGTCACTAGCTTTAAACTTGTTGGCATCGAGGTGACTAACCCAGTGCGTCATCACACAGAGGAATGACAAACATCGGGCCTTCCGCGAGACCTTTCAAACCCTACTGGCAGAAGTCTCACGGATCTGGGGACGCTTGGCAGGGTAGAGCACCAGCTCCACCCTTGCAGATGTTGCTCAGGCAATCGCCGCGTCACCACAAGCGCCTAAACGTGGAAACGTCGCGCCCTAAAGAGCCGACAATACCGCGTCATGGATAGGCCCATTACTGACCACCACCCCACGGTTGTCCATCATTTTGGCAGCGGAGAAAAAGTCCAGGGGCTTGCCGTGCATATCGGTGACCCGGCCCCCCGCTTCTTCCACCACGATCGCCCCTGCGGCATGGTCCCAGATTTTCTCCCGGTAGTTGGGATATTTGGGAGAAGGCAGGCGCAGATAAAGGGCGGCTTCGCCTGCGGCTAGCGCTCCGTACTTGGCTTGGCTATCCATGCGGGCAGAGGGCTGGGTAATGCCTGCGGCCTGGGCTACGGCATTTTGCCTGTCTTGGTCCCCGTGGCTGGCTTCGACACTTTCTACAAAACGTAGTCGCTCTGCATCACCGGGTTGCACCACTTTGGTAGGCTGAGCAGCCCCTCCGGATAGAGACTGCAGGGTGGTGCCTTGGCCACGAATGGCGCTGAACATTAGCCCAGGCTCCCCTTCACCAAAAGCCAAGGCGGGACAACCGAGCACACCCACCTTCAGATCGCCATCTTCGATGAGGGCAAGGGCGATCGCGTATTGGTCGCCGCGCAAAAACCCCTTGGTGCCATCGATCGGATCCAAGGTCCAAAACCGTCGGGTCACCTCGCCATTGCCATGGTCAATCCAATGGGTGATTTGTTCGGAAGTTGCTTCTGAGATTTGGGCTTTTACAAAGTCCGTGACCTGCTGGAGTTGGGTGGCCATCTCGGGCTTTTGCAGATCGGCAGAATCTTCTTCGCCTACCACCGGGTCATTGGGGAATGCTGCGGCTAAGGCCCGACAAATAATCGCCTGAGCCCCATAGTCTGCCACCGTGACGGGGCTCATATCCGACTTCTCCATAGCTTCAGGAACCATATCCCGTCGCACCGCCTCGCAGAGTTTGGCCGCAATGGAGACAGCCTCCTGGGCGATCGCTAATTCCTGCTCGTAAGCCATGGTTTCCTCAATACCTGCGCAAAGTCCAGACCTAGTCTACCCAGCCGTTTTGTCCCTTAACGAAGGCGAGATAACCAGGCCCGCGTCCCGATCGATTCACAGGCTAAAGATGCAACTGCCGCTGCTTTCGCCAATGCGTCTAAAAAATCATGCTCAGGGTAGTAATGGCAGAATGCCCCATGGAAAATATCGCCCGCGCCTAGGGTGTCAACCGCTTGGACATCAGGCACTGACAACGTTCCTCGCTGGTCACTTGTGCAGTACAGAATCGGCCCAGCTCCCTGGGTCACCGCAATATAAGGGACCCCCAGTTTGACCAAGTAAGCCATGGCTGCTTCAACGGTTTCGCATCCAGGCGGGCGAAATTGCTGGCTGGCAATCACCACCATCGCTAGAAGGAGTACCGATTCAAAACCGGGCTTCCAACAGCCCGCATCTATCACCACCGGAATTGCCTGTGCACGGGCCTGATCAGCCGCCTCAGACCCCAGCATCATTTGATGCCCATCGATGAGAAGAATGTCGGCGTTTCGTAGCGTGGTTTCCCAATTCATGGGGGAAGGGACCTGGCGACCCACCGTATTGCGGGCAATCACGGCGCGATCTCCTGTAGCAGTGGCCGTAATAATCGAAGACACGGGGGGCGGCATTGGGTCTTCAGGGGTTAAATCAACCCAGCTCACCCCATGGCGACCCAAATCATCGTGAATCATAGAGCTGAGGGGGTGGCAACCCATCGCGCCATACAGATTGGCCTGACTGCCCAACCCTTGAAAGGCGATCGCTGCATTTGTCGCCGGTCCTCCTGCCGCTAGCACCATACCCTCAGCTTGGCGTTTCTCATTGCCTGCTAGGGATGTCGGGGTTTGGTAGATGAGATCCAGGGTGACCAGACCTAAAAAGACGCCCTGCTTCACCAAAGACCGCTCCCAACGCAACGTCTTAGTTTAAATCGCAGCAATCCTTTAAGCAGCCCCTATGGCGCGTCTTGGAACTGTTGAGGTGCTGCCGATAACAGCCAGTTACGGATAAAAGCTCAATTGGGGAAGGCCCATTTTTTCATCCCAACCTTGCATGAGGTTGAGACACTGCACCGCCTGGCCTGCTTGTCCCTTCATCAAATTGTCGATCGCCGACAATACAATCACCCGACCCGTGCGGGAATCGACTTCGACGCTGAGATAACAGCGGTTGGTGCCCCAGGCCCATTTGGTTTGGGGATAAGTGCCGCTGGGCAACACCGTCACCCAAGCTGCCCCCCGATAAAAAGCGTTGTAAATAGTGTGTAGGTCATCCCGTACCAGGCCCGGATCCCGCAAATTGGCATAAACCGTAGATAAGATCCCCCGCACCATCGGCACCAAGTGGGGGGTAAATTGCACCAAAATTTCACTGCGGGCTAAATCCGTACAAATTTGTTCGATTTCTGGGGTGTGACGATGCTTGGCCACGCCGTAAGCCGCGAGAGAATTGTCAGCCTCTGCCAGCAGCAAATGTTGCTTCGCTTGACGACCACCACCAGAGGTGCCGGATTTGGCGTCAATGATGAGGCTGTCGGGCTGGGCCAGCCCCTGCTTTAATAAGGGGGCCAGGGCCAGCAGGCTAGCCGTGGGGTAGCAGCCAGGACAGCCGACTAGCCGAGCCGAGCGAATGCGATCGCGATACAGCTCAGGCAAGCCATACGCTGCTTTGTCGACCGTTTCGTAATCTTGGCGTTCGCTTCCGTACCAACTGCGATACGTATCCAGATTGCTGAAGCGATAGTCGGCTGATAAATCTAAAACCTTGCAGCCCTCTTCCAGCAGTTTAGGGGCCAAATCGCAGGCTAGACCATTGGGCAAGGATAAAAAGACCACATCGCAGCGATCGCTAATCACCGCCGCATCCACCGCCTCAACGGTGAGGTTGACGACGCCATTTAGGTGAGGGTAGATCTCGCTGAAAGGCTTGCCCGCACTGCTATTGCCGCCTAAATAGGTGATCGTCACCCGGGGATGGGCTTGCAAGAGCCGCACCAACTGAATGCCGCCATAGCCTGAGGCTCCGACAATGCCGACTCGAATTATGTTGGATTCATCCATAGCCTCACAAACTAACCAAACAATCTACAGCGATAACACAAGGAACAGTAACCCATCGGGCAACGGCAGCATTGTAGTACCAAACCTTTGGCTTGAACCGACCCCTCAGACAATGGGGTGGCGCAAATTCTTCCTAGACGGTCAAGGGGGCGCACTACAATCGATCATGAAGATTGAATTAGGACCGTTGAGGTGACGTATACAAGGGATTCCCGTCCTGAAGCAGTGCCCAGCACAGAGACGGGAGTCGATGAGGTTTCTTTTCAGTTCGACTCGATCGAAGCTGCGCTCCAGGATTTGGCTGCCGGTCGAGCCATTGTGGTGGTCGATGATGAAAATCGTGAAAATGAGGGCGACGTGATCTGCGCCGCCCAGTTTGCCACCCCCGACCTGATCAACTTTATGGCGGTGGAAGCGCGGGGGTTGATCTGCCTGGCAATGACGGGCGATCGCCTGGATGAGCTGGACTTGCCTCTGATGGTGACCCAGCGCTCCTTTGAGGACGAGAATGAGCAAACTGCTTTTACCGTCAGCATTGATGCGGCCCTCGATTGGGGCGTGACCACCGGGATTTCAGCAGAAGATCGAGCCCGCACTATCCAGGTCGCCCTCAACCCCAAGGCGAAACCCCATGACCTGCGCCGTCCCGGCCATATTTTTCCTTTGCGGGCCAAAGAGGGGGGCGTCTTGAAGCGGGCCGGTCATACCGAAGCAGGGGTGGACTTGGCTCGGCTGGCAGGGCTTTATCCCTCTGGGGTGATTTGCGAAATCCAAAACCCGGATGGCTCCATGGCGCGGTTGCCGGAACTGGTGGACTATGCCCGTGACCATAACCTCAAGCTAATCAGCATTGCCGACTTAATCAGCTATCGCCTAGAGCATGAGCGATTTGTAAAGCGAGAGGCGATAGCCAATCTCCCCACCCAGTACGGCAATTTTCAAATCTACGCCTATCGCAACCTGCTGGATGGTTCTGAGCATGTGGCCCTGGTAAAAGGGGACCCTAGCACCTTTGCGGACACCTCAGTGATGGTGCGGGTTCATTCCGAATGTCTGACTGGCGATGCCTTTGGCTCCCTGCGCTGTGATTGCCGCATGCAGTTGCAGGCAGCTCTGAAGATGATTGCCGCCGCCGGAGCAGGCGTAGTGGTTTATTTGCGCCAAGAAGGCCGAGGCATTGGTTTAGTCAACAAACTTAAGGCCTATTCCCTTCAGGACATGGGGCTAGATACGGTCGAGGCTAACGAAAGGCTTGGGCTACCGGTAGACCAGCGCAACTATGGCATCGGGGCTCAGATCCTAAATGACATTGGGGTGCGGCAGTTTTGTTTGATTACCAACAATCCCCGCAAAATTGCTGGTCTCAAGGGCTACAGCCTGGAGATGGTGGATCGGGTGCCGCTGATTATTGAGGCCACTGTCCACAACTCCCACTATTTAGAAACCAAAGCCAAAAAGTTGGGGCACTTGCTCCTGCAAACCCATTTAGTCACCCTGGCCCTCCACTGGCCCGATCAAACCGCCACTTCGGGGCAGCACCGCCAGACTCAGCTCCAGCGCTTGCGGAAATTGGTCGAGCCCCAGAGGTTATTAGTCCAAGAAGAGGTAAGACCGGTGGCGATCGCCCTGTTTGGTCGCGGGGCATTGATTGTGCAATTGGGCCTCGATCAACCCCAGGCGGTTTCTGTAGATTGGTACGCTCAGCCTGACAATCCTTACTTAGAGGCAATTGTCACCCTTTTAGATCAGTTGAGTGACTGGCCTGATTTGGCTCAACTCGAGTTCCTGATCTCTAAAGGCAGTGATCCGATTACGCATTTACAGGTGGGGCTTCATCGCCAAATCTTTGCCCTGGACGGCCAGGGAATCAAACCCTCTCAAATTGAGGCTCCTTTTGAAACCCAGCGGATTTACGTGTTCTCCCGCCATGGCGGGGGTTAGGTGCTAACGTTGGCTGAGCTGGGCAATTAAGCCCTGCGTCGTTTGGGTCGGTGCCTCCGCTTGCATCACCGCCCGAACGATCGCGACCCGTTCCGCCCCTGCCCCTAGTACATCAGTCAAATTGCTTTCATCAATGCCGCCAATGGCATACCAAGGCACCGTGGCCTGGGCAGCGGCATAGCGCACATAGTCTAGGCCAGCAGCGGCGCGACCCGGCTTGGTGGGGGTGGCGTAAACCGGACCGACCCCGATGTAATCAGCACCTTCGGCCAGAGCCTGGGCCATCTGATCGGGGTTGGTGGTGGAGCGACCGATGATTCGTTGGGGGCCTAGCAGGGCGCGGGCGACGGCGATGGGCAAGTCCTGCTGCCCCAGATGCACCCCATCAGCATCCACAGCTAAAGCCAGATCGACGCGATCGTTTACCAAAAATAAGGCCCCATAGCGATGGCAGAGATCCTTGAGCTGTTGGGCGAGAACAATGCGATCGCGATCGTCGGTATTTTTATCCCGATATTGCACCAACCGCAGCCCGCCCCTTAAAGCGGCTTCGACCGTGGTGAGGATGTTTTCGGTTGGAGCGGTGACAAGATACAGCCGCGCCGACAAAAGCTGTTGGCGACGGGTATCGCCCAAGATTTGGCTTTCCAGGGTGTAAACCCGATAGCGCATCTGTTTACAGGATGCCGCCATTTCAAGACTGTGGAGCTTGGCATATTCCTCCAGTACTCGCAGCGCTTCCTGCACGCGGCAACAGTTGGCCTGCAGCACATGGGTGAGACTATCGCGCTGGGCCTCCGCCGGATGGGTGAGGGTAGTGCCTGGATCCCCTGGGGTATCCCGCGCCTGCCGCAGTTCTGGCGTATGCCACTGGGCCAGTTGCTGGCGCAGTTGTTTGAGGGCATCCGTCAAATCATCCCGATTCAGACCAAAGCGACACCAGTCTTCGATCACCCGTAACCCTTCTCGGGCCCGGTCTAAATTGGCATCCAAAATGCGGTACACCGCCTGGGACGCCGTTCGTTGAGCAGCCATAACCAATCGGACAAAGGGCTTGTCGATCCTACGTTAAACCTAGTCGAATTTTGAGTTCTGAATTCAGAATTCAGAACTCAAAATTCTTTCTCTTGAACGTTAGCGGGAGACTTTGGGTTTGCGGGCAAAGAAATCCAGCAGCCAGCTCAATACGGGTAATGCCACGTGATCCGGCAGCACTTCGATTTGAAAATTGAAGGGAATTAATAGGCGAATCGGCTGCCGTTCTGGATAAGTGGTGGATTTAATCCAGAGCTGCATGCGGAGGGCATAGACCCGCATGAAGTCTTGCATCATCGTGGCCCGCTCTAAATCAATTAGTACCGGAGCCGATTGCAGGGCGGTGGCATTGTCGGGACGACGAAACAAAGCTTCGCTAGTCACGGCAATATTCACCGCTTGGTTCGGGTTGGCTACGGTGTAGACCTGAGGTTGCAGCAGGTCTAGGGGCATCCCTGGCACATTTCGAATCACGCGGTAGGCCAGCCCGCCATGGACAGAAAGAGAGCTACTGTCCCAATCCAGGAAAATCTGCTGTTGAGGAAGGGCATTCAGCACCGTCACCGAGAGGTTTTGAATGGCCGGCTGCAAGGGTTTGCTGCCCTGAGGACCCACTTGAATCTGGACCTTATTATCGCTATCGGGTCCGTCTGGGAACGACAGTTGCAACGTTGTCAGCATCTTGCCCGGCACCATTTTCACGGCCACATCAGCTCGGTTCTGCTGGGCCAGTTGGGTGGTGACGGCTTCTTGAACCGTATCTTCATCCAAGCGGATGGCGACCTGATCTTCTAAACCAGCCTCCACCGACAGGGCCATCTGGTAGAGCACGTAAACCACGCAAATGAAATAGATGGTCAAGATCAGAATGTCAGCGCCCATGGCGGCCTCAATCGCAAGCGGCTGGTTGCTAGGATAGCGAGAAACCTTAGATTTAGCGCCTTTATTTAGAAGGGGAGTGGGGGCTGGGGAGAAGGGGTGGAGGGGTGGAAGGGAGAAGGAGTGGAGGCATTGCGTTCGGGAACCCGTACAGGTGCAGTCGTTGTGGTCTCTGGATATTCGCCGTAAATTAGCACTCGAACCTGGAGAGTGCCAGCTTCAAATTGGCATCTGTCTCCACTGTGCAACCTAGAGAATTTTTGAAGAGGTCAGTATGGCTGCAGTAACCCTGAGTGCGTCAAGTGTGACTCCCCTGGGCGATCGCGTGTTGATTAAAGTGAGCGAATCCGAAGCTAGCACCGCTGGGGGGATTTTGTTACCGGATACCGCGAAGGAAAAGCCTCAAGTCGGCGAAATCACTGCCGTTGGCCCCGGTAAAGCTAGCGATGATGGCACCCGTCAAGCCCTGGAAGTGAAAGTAGGCGATAAAGTGCTGTACTCCAAGTATGCCGGCACCGAAATCAAGCTCGGCACCGATGCGTACGTGCTTCTGTCTGAGAAAGATATTTTGGCGAGCTTAGTCTAATTACTGCTGGTGGGTAATCGGCCTCGTTTCACGGCCCACCCATCGTCAGTAAATAGTCAAGCTCCACAAGTCCACGACCTCGTAAAGGAGACTTATCCCATGGCCAAGAAAATCATCTACAACGAAGACGCGCGCCGCGCCCTCGAAAAAGGGATGGACCTTTTAACCGAAGCCGTCGGCGTCACCCTCGGCCCCAAAGGCCGTAACGTCGTCCTAGAAAAAAAGTTTGGTGCGCCCCAAATCGTCAACGATGGCGTC
>JBHJIP010000204.1:0-45298 GCA_050043365.1 Leptolyngbyaceae cyanobacterium | reverse complement strand
CCACTGGTCAAGGCTCAGGCTGCTGGCATACGCTGATGTCATAGCTTCCTAGGGGCTACAGAGGTTACTTTCTGAGCCTAATACTTAGGAAGCCTTTTCTCGAAATGAGTGCTGATTGATACTTTCCAAATATCCTCTTAGGTGCCCCCATGACTTTTGAGGAATTTCAGACAGCTACACTCAAGCAACTCCGCAAGAAGACAGGTATAGATGCACCTCGATGGTCTCGATATATAAACTCCCGTGTGTGCATGACGGAGCGAACAATGCTTCGGGCCTCTCGCAGGCTGGAGATGAATCCGGAAGACTTCGTCAAGGCTTTAAATGCTCGAAGACGTAGAGTTTTAGAGGGTCTTGAAAAAAGATTGTCTGAAAAGACTATTGCTTAATCTTTAATTTTTAGTTGGCTTAAAAGACAATGTCGGCTCTCTGGTACAAAGCTTCTCAGCTCGTTGGTGTTGTAGGACTTCCTTCTCATAGGACAAGTATTGTCCGTAAGGCTAAGCGTGAAGGTTGGAGATCTCGCCCTTTTTCTGGTCGCGGGGGTGGTGATGAATACTTTCTCGATAGCCTGCCTGCCGAGACTCAGGCGGCGCTGCTGAAGCAGCAGGCGGCTGAAAGTATTGAATTCTCGTTAGAAAGCGGCACAAAAATTTCTGCAATTGCAGAAACCCAGCCCCAGGAATTGAGGGGGCGAGGTGGCCCCACTTATATAGATGCGGACATGGGTGCTGTTGATGCCCCCACGGCTGACGCTACAACAGCCGCTGACAGCACCCCTGCCGGGTCGGTGAATGCTGCGCCGACCCAGGATTTAACAGACTTTGGGAGCGGGAGCCCCAAAGCCGGGACAGGAAATGAGAGAGCCAATGTCCCGGTTTCCTCTTGTGGTGAGATTTCTGCAATTGCAGAAACCCAGCCCGCCTCGTTGGGGCACCCCTCCCAGGAGAACCCACCCCCAACCCCTTCCAAGAGGGGAGATGGAGCGGGGGCACTGGCGGTGATTGAGCATGTAGAGATGCCGCTGACGAAGCCTGAAAAGAAGGCGGAGCAAAAGATCCACGCACGGCTAGAGATATTGAGGGCGCACCAAGCCTATTGCGGCTGCAGTGAGCTGGGTGTGGTGGATTGTGAATATGAGTTTTGCGACAAGTACAAGACGGGTGAAATTGAGGTAACGCCTTGGGTACGGAAACTCATCCCGAAGTTTAGCCGGAATACGCTGCGGCGCTGGGGTGACATGGTGAAGGCGGGCGATCTGCTGGGGCTGGCCCCTAAGTATCAGGGGCGACCGGGCCTGATGATCGATGAACAACCGTTGATCAAGCAGTTCATTCTTGTCCTGATTGCCAAGAGTCCGACGCAGCTTAATAGCTGTCGAATCCTTGAAGCGCTTGAAACGCGATTTAAAGGCGTCAAGTTGCCTAGTGAGCCAACGATCCGCCGTTATGTGGAGCGGTGGTGTGCAGAGAATCAGCAGGTGTTTGCACGGCTGAAAAGCCCGGACGACTGGAAAAACAAGTTTATGCCTGCCTTTGGTTCCTATTCAGAGGGGGTTGATCGGGTGAATCAGCTCTGGGAGCTGGACTCGACCCCTGCTGATATTGCCCTGGCGGAGGGGATTGACTCGGATGGTGCCCCTGTGATGCGGCGCTATCACATCATCGGCTGCATTGATGTCTTTAGCCGTCGCGGCATGTTGCTGGTGACGAAGGTATCGAAGGCGGCGGCGATCGCTCAACTGTTCCGAGCCTGTCTGATTGCCTGGGGTGTACCTGAGCGGATCAAAACCGACAACGGCAGTGACTATAAGTCGGTTTACTTTCAGCAGGTGGTGGCCAGCCTGGGGATTGAGCAACACTTTTGTGCCCCCTACAAACCCGAGCAAAAGGGCCACATTGAGAGCTTTCTCGGCACTTATAGTCACGACCTGATGGAGATGCTGCCGGGATATCTGGGGCACTCGGTCGCAGAGCGTAAGGCACTGGAGGGACAACGCAGCTTTGCCGAGCGCCTGGGCCAGGGCGGAAAGCTGCTGGATGTACCGATGACGGTTGAGTTGTTTTCGGCCTTTACCCAGGAATGGTGCGAGGCCCGCTACAACAACCGTGAGCACGGCGCTATTGGCATGAGCCCGAACATGCGGGCGGCGAGTTGTACTGCCCCGGTGCGCCGCATTCAAGACGATCGCGTCTTAGATCTGCTGCTGACAGAAGGCAAAGAGGCGACGGTCAACAAGAAGGGGATCCGCATTGGCAAGAACCCCGATGGCACGGTGCGGTGGTATGTCGCGCCGGAGTTGGGGGGGCTGGTTAAAGAGCGATTGCACTATCGCTTTACCGATGATGCGGGTCGGGTGTTGGTGTTTAAGGATGCTTACTGCCGAGAGTTTGTGTGTGTGGCGGAGTGCCCTGATCTGACGGGCATTGATCGCAGGGCGTTGGCGCTGCAGGCGAAGCGGGTTGCCAATGCTCAAAAGGCTGCGGTGCGGGAGCTAAAGCAGGCGGGCAAAACGCTGGGTATTGATGAACTGCCGTTTGAGATTTTGGCGGCGGCGAAGGATGCGGCAACTCACCCCGCCCTGCAGGCACCTCTCCCAGGAGGGGGATTGGAAGCGGCGGTGCCGGATGGGGCGATGGAGGCGATCAGCTATTTGGCGGGCATGGATGTGCCCGTAAAAGCGGAGCCCCTGACCGAAGAGAATTTGGCGCTACGGGCAGAGCTGGAAGCCGTAGAGGTAGAAGCGGCTTCTAGAACCCTTGCCCCTGTGGAGGATCCCGACGATTGGTATTACCAGATTTGGAAATACAAAACCCATGGGGTTGGAGCGGTACCCAGCGAGGAGGACGAGAAGCGCTGGGGCAGAGTACAGCAAACCAGTGAACGCAGGCGTTTGGAGCGACTAGCGGAGGGCTGGTGGGACTTGCAATTTGGGGAGGATTGCGAGGCGATGTGAACCCAGTGAAAAGCCCCACCCGTAGGGGCAAGGCATCTAAAAAATATACTTTCGTACACCAAGAATAGCGTATGAAACCGAAAACTGTTCCAGTCAAAAACGTTCTCGAAACCTTCAGGGCCTATGAAGCGATCCAGGAGATCGATTCTGACAACACTAACGTTGCCCTGTTGTATGGCCCCCAGGGGGCTGGCAAAACCCGCGCCCTATCTTACTTGGCAAGCAAAAAGCCTTGCGTGCTATTGCGGGCTAGAGAAACGTGGACCAAAGGCTCTCTGCTCAGAACTTTTTTAAAAGAAGCAGACCGCAAGGATTTGATCAAGGGCTACCACGACGACATGTTTGACGAGATCGTGGCGTTGTTAGCGGCAGGCTCAAAAACGATTTGCATTGATGAGGCCAACAAGCTTGGCAAAAAAGAGACGGTGTTGGAGCTGCTTAGAGATTTGGCTGACACCGCATTGGTGCCGTTAATGCTCTGCGGCAGCGGGGATGTGACTGACATGATCCATCGCCGTGAGCGGGAGCAATATTCTGGGCGCGTCTCCGAGGAAATCTTTTTTGCCCCTTTGGACGATCAAGATACCCGTCTGGTTCTCGATCAGGTCTGCGAGGTGGATATGGAAGATGAGCTGCTTCAGTTTGTCAAAGACGCCACCAAGCCTAGCTTTCGACGGTTATGGAAGGCGATGCGGAAGGTAGAGAGCTGGGCTTTGAGCCAGGGGATTCAGCGAGTCTCTCTGGCGGACTGGAAAAAGAGTGGCATCACCTTTTCTGCCAAGCCCAAAGACAACAAGCGCAAGCTTGGCCGCAAGGCATAGCTTCTAGCCCTTTTGGAGCCCCCACAAATGAGATACGGAAAAACCTATGAAGCAAGAACGTTGATCTGGTCGGCGCTGCGCCGTAACCCCCGCTTTACTGTGGGGCAAATTCAGAAGCTGACTACAGTCCCTGAGCGCACCGTTTATGACTATGTTCGACAGCTCCAGGCCGCAGGGTATGTCGCTGAGGTGACGGCCTACAGCGCCCATGAGCAGATCGCCGGAGAGCTGGAGTTGCGCAGCGACACAGGCCCCCACGCCCCCAGGGTGGTCAAAGGAGAGCTGCTCGACCCCAACTTAAACCCACTGCATTTTGACAAGCGCACCCGCATTTGGACGCTCATCCGACATATGGGGCGGGTGGATGTGGATGAGTTGAGTTGCGCTACCGATGGCGAACAAAACCCAGGTGACATTAGCCGTCACCTAAAGTTTTGGGCTGACCAAGGGTATCTGCGCGTGATATCCCGCAATCGAAGCGGCAAGGCGGGGGAGCGGATTCGTTATCAGCTCGTTTTCGACCCTGGCCCCCATGCGCCATTGCGCCGTCGTGATGGCAGTTTGTTTGACCCGAATGACCCTGATCGCCCAACTAAGGGCAAGGAGGAAACCCGTGTTGCATAGCGAGGTGACTTTAGATCGTCAGAAAACGATTCTGCAATTGCAGAAAATGCTGAACCACTACCAGGCGGAGTGGGGCGTGATCTATGACCGGATGATGAACAGCCGTGATGTCAGCAGCATTCAAGGCTGTTGCCTGGGGCTGGCCCTGGTGAATCGGCAGGTTCGCCGACTTAAGTTGCTGGTCGGGGCCGAGATGGCGATAAGCGCCTGCGATGACGACATTGCCGCGCCAGCGTAGGGGGAGTGATGCCACAAGCAACCAAAGAACTAGAAATGGAGGCATGGCTAACCCAAGCAGAGGCGCGAGACCTTGAGTTTGAAGGGATTGAGGCGCTCTGCGCTGAGGCTCCAGTTTCATACGTGACTTTGTATAAGTACCGTCCCCTATTGGAGCGGGCTGAAAAGCTAACTGCCCGTTACCGACGCTGGCAGAGACTCGAAGCCCGAGTCGATGAACTAGAGGAAAGCGGCGAGGCGTTTACGTTTCGAGAGTTGTTTGAGGAATGCGGATTTTCTCCTTCCTACAGCGGCTCCGTTGTTGAGGTCAGGCCAAGGTTTATGCGGCGACTAATCGCCATCAAGGAAGCGAATACGGGTAGTAAATGGTCCCGTTCGGAAAAGAAGAAAACCCAGCGCGGCAACGCTGGGCGGAGTTAGTCACCTATCAAATAAGAAGGATTCGAGAGATGACCAGTTTGAGTGTACCGGGGGTTTCTGCAATTGCAGAAACCACGGCTGGGCGTATTTGCCCTCTGTTGGCCCTCACCCCCAGCCCCTCTCCCAACCTTGGGAGAGGGGGGAACCCAAGGAACCTAATGCCGTTGTCGGGGGAGTTGCCTCACCCCCCTGAGTGGACTTTGGCGCGGCGTACTGCCAGCGGCAAACGTCAGGTGGTGGGCCGGTTTCAGACGCTGACCGATGCCCACAGCCACGGCAAAGTGATGCGCAAGACGGGGCGTGAGCCTTCGGTGCGGCGGGAGTTGGGCGGACAGACGCTGCAGATTATTCAGCACCACATTCGGCTGCTGCAAAAGCACTGCGCTACGGCGGCGGAGCTGCAGGATCTGGAGTTGGCGACGGACCTGAATTGCCAGATTGATCGACTGCTCTTCAAGGCTTGGGACTACGCGGTGGAGCAAGAGGGGACGCTGTCGGTTAGCCATGACGAGTCGGGCGCGATCCTACTGGCTTTGGTGGGGGGCAGTCATGACCCAGCCTGACCGCGTGAAAGTGGATGTGATGTTGAAGCAGGGTTATGGCCGTGCGGTGACCAACAACATGACGGCCTGTTTTGGTCAGTTGGAAGATTCCGGCAGTCTGGGACCGGATCAGGACTATTGGTTGGTTTCGTTTGGCTTAAGGACTCAAGCCCAGGACTTTTGCACCCGCTGTAATCAGTCGTCGCACATTCGGGCGGCGCTGGAGGGGGAAGCAGACCTCACCCCCAGCCCCTCTCCCAAGGTTGGGAGAGGGGAGGCGACGGATGTGGATTGGGATCGGGTAGCGGCGATTTTGCTGGGGGATGGCCATGAGCGATACCCCCGGCTTCGACTCCGCTCAGCCCGAACGGGATCAGGCGGACTGGCTGGATTTGTTGGAGCGGGCCTGCCAGGAGACCAGCCAAGGCAAGGTGGCCAAAAAGCTGGGCTACACCACCAGCTATATCGGTCAGATTCGCAAGCCTGAGAAGCGGGCGGGCCTGGGGGATTTGAGCAGGGTAGAGGCAAAGGTGCGGGAGCACTTTGGCTCTGAGGGGGTGAGCTGTCCGGTGCTAGGCGAGATTTCGCTGAGTACTTGTCGGCACCATCGGGAGCTGCCGTTTTCTTGCTCGTCACCGCAGCGGGTGAGGCAATGGCGGGCCTGTCGGGATTGTCAGCACAACCCAGAGGCAGGCAAGTGAGGCACTGCTTTGACCGAGCGGCCGTGGCCCTGGTGGCGTTGCAGATCGCGGTGGCGCGGGTGGCAACGGAGTCGGGGCGGAATGCAGTGTTGGTGCGCCAGGAGATTTTACGGGAGGCGATTAGCCAAGTGCAGGTGGCGCGGCCCGATGATACGCGGGCGTTTGTGGACCGAGTGAAAGGACAAATACCGGAGGAAATTCATGTTGCTAGATAAGACGAACCCTGTGCAGGTGCCGGAATGGGCGGCATTGCCGAATGCTACCCAGGGCGATGGGCTGATTTATGAGGGGGCACCGCTGCGGTATCGGTTTGACGGCAGTGAGGGCGGCTTCTTTGTGGGTCAGCACCCGATCGGTGCCGATTTGGCGATGCAGGTATTAACGGTGGAGTGGCGACAGGGTGAGCGGTTTGGTCGCCCGAATCAAAGCTGGATGGATGTGGCGTTTGTGGATGATCACAACCGGGTCGCCACCATTAGCCTCAAGAAGGACAGCGCAGTTAACCTCCACTTTTTCTTGACTCAGGAGTTGCGGGAGAGCGGCAACTCAGCGATCAACCCGATGGCGGTGCGGGTGCTGCTACGAGCGACGGATATGGAGTCCTATGACGGTGACTATAACTACTACACCCTGACTACGGGGGAATGGTCGTTTGTGAGTGAAGCGCGGTTCAAGACGGCTAAAAAGTTCTGGAATTCAAAGCAATTCCAGTGGCTGATTCCGGGGGAGACGGAGTAACCCACCCCTAGCCCCTTCCAGGAGGGGAGACCCACCCCGCCCTGCGGGCACCCCTCCCGAGAGGGGATGCACTTTTGGAGGTTGAAATGCTGACTCAGGAAGCCGTGAAGGATGCGTTATCGACCCATTGCCAAGGTCGCGAGAATGCCCGCAAGGCGGGGGATCTGGTGGCGTTGTGTACGGGGCGACGGGGTAACCGCAATGATGCGCGGGTGGTGCGCCAGTTGGTGCAAAAGCTGCGCAGTGAGGGGGTGCCGATTTGCAGCCACAGCACGGCGGGCTATTGGTGGCCTGCGACGGCGGCGGAGTTGGATCGGTCGATGGCGTTTTTGCGGGTGAGGGCGATTGAGTCGCTGCGATTGATTCGGGCGATGCGGCGGTATCGGGCGGTGTTGGTGGGGCAGTTGGCTTTCGACCCCGCCCAGGCCGAGCCGGAGACCCACCCCTAGCCCCTCCCGAGAGGGGAGTGACGGAATTGTGAGGTTTTGAGTGATGGGAATAAAGGCGATTACGGTGGCCCAGCTACAGGAGCGGCTGCGGCAGGTGAACTGCCCAGATGCGTTGATCTTGTTGAATGATTCGCCGCTGGTTGTGGTTGACGAGAACATTGTCTGCCTGGAAACGGGTCAGCCCTGGGATGGGGTTGACTTGCCTGAGAAGCCCTGGCCAGGGGTGATCTTGAAGTCTGAAGCGGCCATTAAACAGGGCGGTGAAGGGGCGGTTGAGGGGGTGTTAAATGGCGCTTGATGATGCCCCGCAATGGCCACCCCAGGTTTCTGCAATTGCAGAAACGGCGGAGACCCACCCTGCCCCTTTGGGGCACACAACCCCGGAGGGCCTAGCCTTTGCAGAGGCCCTGGTGGCTGAGGCTGCTGAGGTCAAGGTGATGCAAAGTCTGCAGCGCTGGGAGGCAGAGCAATTGATCGATCAGATCAAGGACTGCTTTCGCACGGCCCGAGAAAAGATCTTGCTGCTGTATGAGGGTGAGGGTTGGGTGGCTCTGGGCTACAAGAGCTGGCGGGACTGTGTGTGTCAGGAGTTTCGCCAGTCGGAGAGTTACCTCTATCAGCAGTTGACGGCGGCGCAGATTGCCCAACGGTTTAAGCCGTTTGTGCCGAATGCAGATGAGATTCCCGAATCGCATCTGCGGGAGGTGGCGCGGCTCAAGCCAGAGCAGCAGCTTGGGGCCTATCAACTGGCGCTGGATCTGGCGGATGAAAAAGGGACGATGATCACCGCCAAGCTGGTACGGGCAGCGGCGGCGCGGATTTGCCCTAAGGGGCGAGAGCGGGTGGCGAATGACTACTACCCGACCGATCGCCGCTTAATCCAGGCGTTTATACAGGGCATTCAGCACACGCTGCCCGGTCTGTCTGGCCCCTATGGTGAGCCCTGCAATGGGGCAGGGGATATCTCGGGCTGCGATTGGCCAGAGGGGAGGTGGCATACCAACGATATCGACCCTGCCCGTGAGGCGGACAGCCATCTGGACGCCACTACGCCGGAGTTTTGGGAACAGTTCCCGGCTGTGAATTGGGTGATTACGAACCCACCTTTTGATCAGGCGGTGGCGATTTTGAAGCTGGCTTGGGCTCACGCGATGCAGGGCTGCATCTTTTTGCTGCGACTCAGCTTTTTGGAGCCCTGCGCAGACCGAGTCGATCTGCTGCGGATGCTGAGCGACCACCTCCGGGTGGTGGTGCCCTGCAATCCCCGACCTCCATTCCGGTCGGATACGGGCGGTGGTGATCAGGTGACGGTGGTGTGGCTGGTGTTTGACCGGTCCTGGAGTTGGCAAAGGCAGGGAATCCCCTGCCCTTATCAGTTTTTGACGGGTTGGAAGGACAGTAAATGACTAATCAAGTTGAAGAATCAAGCAGTGTGAGGATTGAGTCTTTTCGCTTTGATATCCATCTCAAGGTTGGGGACGAGTCGCCACTGCCTTTCTATTTTCCTCTTGCAAAGCTACTGAGGGATTCCCATGGCACCCTCAACTTCACGGCTCACGCCAAAGACTACTTCGTTGTGGACGGCGTACTGCCAGACCTGGCGCTGGTGAAGGTGGGGCTAGATCTGTGGGCCACGCAGCGGGGCGCGATCTTTCGAGTGCTGACGCCCGATAGTCCGACGTTTCCCCCTGAGATCGCCGATGAGTTTGAAGACGA
This sequence comes from Leptolyngbyaceae cyanobacterium, assembly GCA_050043365.1. Classification (GTDB taxonomy): domain Bacteria; phylum Cyanobacteriota; class Cyanobacteriia; order Phormidesmidales; family Phormidesmidaceae; genus PCC-6406. The sequence goes on along the minus strand of JBHJIP010000204.1, from coordinate 36,094 downwards.
GCCGTGGGAGCCGGAGGTGGAAGGTGATCAAAGAGATTGACTTACAAAAGGACCCACCCTGCAAGGAAGTCAGGCGGGTGCGGGCGTTGGTTCGGAGAGGGTTGGCTATCCACAAGGGCGCTCGTATGTGGCCTGATACCGGAGAATTCTTTTGGGCCGGATGGGGCTTGACCCATGTGGCGAGTGGGCTCTCGATTTATTTCTCTGGTAGCTTGCCTCGGGTACGGCAAATGATGGAGCTGTGCTTTGAGGTTCGTGCTGACTGGGATGTAGAGCAGTCAGTCTTGCTGCCGCAACAACTGCAGCAGATTAGGTTTTTTCGGGATCGGTTGCTCGCTGAGGACGTGATTGAAGAGGGGGAAGGCGGATGTTAGACCCAACCCCTCTGAGCAGTCCCCAAGAGCAGGCAGACGCACTGTCTCTGGCCCAGCAGTGCGTCGCGATTGGGAAACCCAAAGATGAACAGGGTGCTCCTGATCCGGAATACACGCTGGCGCTGCTGCTATGGCGGGCAATCAAGCAGATTCAAGTGCTGACCTGCATCGCTGACCCAATGGCGGCGCGATTTGGGGTGGCGGCTGGGCACAAATTTCCCGAGCTGGTGGCGGCTGGGCTGGGTCATCTGTGGCAAGGGCCGAAGCTTAACGACTGGCATCCCCACCTGTTGGAGGGCATCCGTAAGCACCTCAAGGGTATGGAGAAACCCAGTCACAAAGGGGCCTGTTGTGACTACATTCGCAATCGGCTTTATCAAGGGGCTGCTGGTCTGGGGGCTTTGGAGCTGCGGTTTGAGGAGGGGGGACCCAACACTAACCCCTCCCCGGAGGGGGGCCCTCCATTTCGCCCGCTTCCTGCAGATCCCCCCATGGCGCAAGGGAAGGGGCGACCTTCACAGCCTCTTCCCCGCAGGCCGGAGCGGGAGCCGAGTAAGGCTTCTTTACCCAAGACGATGGCGGAGATGACAGAGGCGGAGCGGGCGGTGCATCTGCAGAATCTGGCGAAATTCAAGCAGCGGCTCAAGGGGCTGTCCGGTGGCTTCGACTTCTAAGGAGATGCGGGCGCGAATTGATCAGGGAATTGCCTGGTATGACAAGCACCGAGCGGTGCTGCTGGCGGCGATGCCGCTGTATTGGCGACCAGTCACCTATCACCCCAAAGCACTGGATCGATTGGATAAGTGGATCGGTTATTGGCAACGGAGTGAGCTGCCGTTGGGATTGGCGGAGATTTATTTGCTGGAGCGGTTTGAGGCGCTGTATCGGGCGCTCAAGGAGAAGCAGAAATGAAGCGATGGGAATTGCAAATAAGGCGGGCTTTGGCGCTGTCGGTGATGGCAGATCGGCAGGCATGGCGGGACTACAAAGTGGCGACGGATCCGCAGTTTGTGACGGTATTGACGCGGCAGATGACGATGGCGATTTACCAGCGGCGGCTACGGGCACCGCGATATGTGGAGGTGTTTTGTGACCCCTGGCCTGCGGGGCCGATTGATTTTGAGCGGTGGTACCTACAGGATGGGCGGACCCGCCCACCGCGATGGCTGCGCCGGGTTTGTGGGCCGGTGCGGGTGGTGAATCGCTGGTGGCGGCGATCGCTCTGGCGCTTGGAGGAATGGCGGTGGCAGTTGCTTTGGTGGGGAGGGTGGCTGTGACGGAACGGAATCGAAGGGCAGGCACAAGACCTGCCCCTACGACGGCGGGGTTGCCTGATGATGAGCGCAAGCGGTTGATCCGGCTCATCCATGTGGCGAAGGGGCCGAAGGGTCTGCGGCTCAGTGACGATGCCTACCGGGATGTGTTGGAGGGGGCAACGGGGCTGCGGAGCTGCAGCGCTATGAATGATGGCCAGCTTATTCAGGCGTATCGAGCCTTTCAAGATTTGGGGTTTGTGCCGACTGGTGGCAAGGCGACGGGCGGCAAAGCCAGGAGCCCCGCCAGTAAACATAAGCGCGTTAAGACTCAGGCGGACAAGGTGCGGGCGCTGTGGATCGAGCTGGGCAAGGCGGGGATTACCTCAGGCCGTGAGGATGCGTTGCAGAGCTGGCTGGATCGGATGTTTGCCCGTAAGGGTGTGGCCTGGGCGAATCAGGACCGGCTGAAGTGCCTGAGTCGAGAGCAGCTCAGGACAGCGATTGAATCGTTGAAAAAAATGTTGGAGCGGGAGTAATGCTGACAAAGAACCCACCCCGCCCTGCGGGCACCCCTCCCGAGAGGGGAGAAGAGATGCGGATTATTACGCTGTGGCAACCATGGGCCAGCTTGATCGCTTTTGGTGTGAAGCGGTTTGAGACTCGGAGCTGGGGAACTCAGTATCGGGGCAAGTTGGCGATCCATGCGGCAAAGCGACCGATGCGGGGGGAATTTGAGTCACTGAGCAAAAAGGTCAAAGAGACCACTGGCAAAAGCCTGGAGTATCACGCATTTAGGAATTGCTACTGGTCTGACCCATTTCCACTGGGGCGAATTGTGGCGATCTGCAATTTGTCTAACTGTTATCAGATGGTGGATACGAGCAAAGATGACCCACGTATTGATGTGGAAAATCCGATTTATCTCTTTACCAAAAACGGGCCATTAGAAACGCTGTTGGGGCACTGGGAGTCGGGGCGCTTTGCCTGGGAGCTATCTGACGTGATGGAGCTGGCAGAACCAATCCCGTATCGAGGGGGGCAGGGTCTGCGACGCTTGGACGATCATGCGACGTTGATGAGCATTGCGGCGCGACTGCCGATGGGAGGTGGGGTGTGATCATCATTGAAAAACGGAGCGGTGACTATAAGGCGACGCTAGGGGCGCAGAGTGAGATCTGGGGCTGTGGTGCGGATCCGGATAAGGCCATTGCCGACCTGATGTTTGCCCACCCTCAGGCGCGAGGGATTCAGGCGTTTAAGTATGTGCCCTGGCGGATTGAGCAGCGTTGGGAGGTAGATGATGCTCACCTATGAAGCGGTGCCCCACAAGACGGGTGATAGGTGGAGTGCTGACGATAACGAGTATTTGCGAAAGCATTACGCTAGCCGGGATATCAAAGTTGCAACACTGGCGCGACGGTTGGGGCGCAGTCGGCAATCGCTAAACACCCAGGCCCGCAAGTTGGGGTTGACCAATCACCGCATCAGTAGCCATCGCCCTTGGCAGGATGCAGAAAAAGAAATGGTGGCGGAACTGGCGGGGGAGATTCCGTTTTTGGAGCTGTTGCACAAGCTCAATGCTTGGCGGGCCAGACATGATATGGCGCTGCGGGATGCCACCAGCCTGAAGGCGTATGGTCGTCGCAATCAGATCAGCTTTCGGATGATGTCGGTGTCAAGGCTGACAGTCAGCGACATCGCTCAGGGGCTGAGGTGCGATCGCCACACCATCAACCTATGGATAGAGGACAAAACATTCAGGAAAGTCCTAAAGCCAGAGCGCCGCAACCCCAATAACTCCAGGAGTCCTTGGGTTATTGATGTGCGGAATTTCAAGAAGCTAATCAAGCAGTATCCCGCCGCGATCGACGGGCATCGGCCCAACATGCCCTGGCTGGTAATGATTTTGACGGAGGCGAAACTGTGACGGTTCAGAACCCACCTCGGCCTACGGTTACCCCTGTCAATAAAGCGGAGGGGGATTTGGTGAAACGCAAGCCCCCTGAAGATCTCAGTGGCTGGATGACGCGCTTTGACTCTGCCCTGATCTGCATGGGACTGGTGGAGCCAACTCGTCGGCGAGGCAATGCGGATCTAAATGTGCTCTATGGCGGCAAGCTAACCTTAACTAGCCCCCAGGGCTGGAAAATAAAGCACGACTCAGTGTTGACATCGCTGCGACAGGCTACGATTTGGTCTCTAGAAAAGAGCGGCCATCCCCATGTCAGAGCTGTCAAAATTGCAGACGATGTACCTGGTGAAAATAGTTTTTGGTACTACCGCAGCTTGTTAACTCCAGTCGCGCTTAAAGGATTGGCAACTCGCTTTGAAGACGAACTCCAGGGGTTTTGGTTGTGGCTGGTGCGGGCCGTGGTTATTTATTTAGCGACAGAGACTTGAAACATGCCGGAAGTACTAATTCATGTTGACGGTGGCACCTTTGCTCTGCGGGCAGATCGTCTGCGCCTGTCAGATCGCACGCAAATACGCTCCTTTGGCTCAGGCGTGGCTGATGAGTCGAGCGAGATTGTTGCCGTCCCGGACAGGTTAAGTCTTGAGAGGGTTTTCCGGCCTGGTAGCCTGGAGCTTCAAGAAGCAATTGTCCGCGCCGCCGAACAGGGTAGGCGCTTCCGGGTAAGGCTTCCTATCCGATGGTATGACCATAAATTTTTCGATGTGCAGATCGTTGAGTTTTCGGGGCTTTCTTCCTCTGGCCTTTTCTGCTTTAAGGAGATCGCCTTTCAGGTCGTTGCCCTTCAAACAGCCATGACATAATAGGCGCAGCTCTCTCGTTGATCGATGCCCCACCCATCAACGAGCCATGGCCGGAACCGAAACCCTAGACCAATTCACCGAAATGCTGGGCGTGGATGTCGCCCAAAAGATCATTACCCAATTTGGCGGACAGCGTATTACCGTCCCTGTACAGACCAACTTCCTTCACCCGCTCTGCCAAGCCATAGGCGTCGAAGCCTTTGGTCAATTCACCTACTACTTTGGTGGCGAAAGGCTACACATCCCCACAGATCGCATCGCCAAAATCCCGCTGCGCAATGCCCGTATCTGCGCCGAACACACCAAAGGCGACAGCATCAACGTACTAGTGCAGCGCCACAACCTCAGCTATCGTCGCATCCAACAAATCCTGCAGTTAGGGCGCAAGGCTGCGCCTAGTGATCAGACCGCTGCTGCCTGATCATCAGGGCACGTCTATGGTCGTGCTGAGTGAACGCGCTAATAGCTCAATCCCCAACCCAAGACCCTGGGGTGGCTCCGCCACCTGCGGCTGATGCTGGTCTGTTTACGGTGCCGCAGATTGTTGCCCTGGCTGTTGGCATTGTCCTGACAACAGGATTTAACGCGCTCAAGTCTTTGGGCGGCAAGCGTCTGCAGACCATTGAGCAAGACATTGAGACCAATCGGGAGGACATTGCCAAACTGCGGACAGAGTTCACCGAGTTCCGCACCGATAGTCGGGTGGCTGCGGCAGAGAATAAGCTGCGGCTCGACGCCATCCATAGCGAAATTGTGCAGCTTAGAAATTCGATTTTCTGGGAGGGAGATGAAGCGTAATGGAGGCCGTTAAAACACTTAAGGTGCGGGCGTTGTCATCCGCCTATGACCATGACACTCATGCTCAACTGCGCTGGCTGTTCTGCCTGTTGTTGGATGAGTTTCAAGCAGACGGCTGTCTCTTAAATGTGTTGACAGCCAGTGCCTATCGCATCTGTCGCGCCACCGCCAAAGAGGCTAAGGAGCTGGCTTTCAGTCTGGTGGCTGCTGGGTTTGCTGTTGTGGATGAGCGATCCGGTGAGGCCCTGTTTAAGCCCACCGAAAAGCATGGCAAGCTCTGTCGTTTTGAAATCGCCGCTCCCGCTAATATCGCCCGCCCTGCCGAACCTTACTGCTGATCGCCATGGCCCAGCGCAGTCAATATGAACAGCTTCCTGAGGCGGCGCAAGGCATCGTCGATCGCATCCTCAGAGAGGGGCGCTTTGCCGATTACAACGGCCTAGTTGATGAGGTTAACGAGGCCCTGGCGGAGCACGGTTACGAGGTTGCCTTTGCCCGCACCACCCTATGGCGGCGCGGCAAGGAATTACAGGAGCTAATCGAGCGGGCTAAAGACAGCCACGAAGCAGCCAAGGCCCTGGCGGAAACCTTTCCCGATGATGAGGCGTTGGTCTCTGCCACCATTGCACGGCTGCAATCCATGATTTTTGAGCTGTCCATTAAGGATGGATTGAAAGCCCGTGACATTAGCGGCCTTGCCCGTGCAGCGGCAGACCTGGCCAGGGCCAATGTCACCGATAAGAAATACCGCGATGAGGTTAAGGCGCGGGCGGCACAGAACTCGGAGAGGGCGCGGGCGATCGCCCAAGCGGGTGGCCTCTCGCCAGATGCCGCCGAAGAGATTTTCAACCTTGTAGTAGGAGTCGTGGCGTGAGCTTAAGGGATCTGATCAGCCGTACTTATCTGGCAACACAATCCAGCCAAGGGGCAGATAGCGAACCCGCTCAGCCTCGTAAAGAGGGCGCAGCCCGAAGCAAGCCTAACGCTGGGAGCCCAAGCCCCGCCGCCCCTAAGGGTGAGGGGGACTGATGGTGGAAGCGGTACTTTTGCCCTATCAGCAGCGCTGGGTAGCAGACAAGTCACCCGTCAAAATGTGGACCAAGAGTCGTCGTATCGGGGCCTCCTTTGGTGAGGCATCGGACGCGACTCTGTTAGCGGCCCGTGCCGATGGCATGAACGTCACTTACATCTGCTACGACAAGGACATTACCCGCCAGTTCATCAAAGACTGCGCCCAATGGGCTAAGGCTTACAAGCTGGCCGTTAAGAAGGTTGACCTAGAAGGCGAAGAGGTTTTTCGGGGTGGGGACGAGGATAAGTCGATCCTGGTCTACCGTATCTATTTCGATAGCGGCTTTGAGATCGAAGCGATCGCCGGAACGCCACGCAAGCTGCGGGGCCGCAAGGGTCGCATCATCATCGACGAAGCAGCCTTCTTGGATGACCTCAAGGGCGTGCTTAAGGCCGCGCTGGCGCTGCTGGTGTGGGGCGGCGACTTGCGATTGATCACCACCTATAACGGCGTTGCCAATGACTACTACGAGCTAGAGCAAGACGTGCTGGCGGGCAAGCGTCCTTACAGTCGCCACTTCACCCCCTTTGAACAGGCTATTGAAGAGGGGCTTTACCGTCGTATTTGCCGGGTGAATGGCTGGGACTGGAGCCTGGAAGCAGAGTTTAAATTCATTGCCGACACCCGCTCTTACTACGGAGACGATGCAGCGGAGGAGCTAGACTGCATCCCCAATAAAGGTGGTGGTCGCTACTTCAGTCTGGCCATCTTAGAGCGGGCGATGGCCCGACCCCTGGGGCCGGTGATCACCTATGCCTGTACGGATGAGTTTGCGGTGCTGCCAGAGCAGCGGCGCATTGCCGATACCAACGCCTGGATCCGAGAGTTCCTAGAACCGCTTTGCGAGGAACATCTCAACCCCGCCCATAAGAGCTACTACGGCATGGACTTCGCCCGGTTGGTAGACCTGTCGGTGATCATGCCCCTGCAAGAAAATGAGCTACTAGAGCGGGTCTGTCCCTTTGGCATCGAGCTGCGCAATGTGCCCTTTGAGCAGCAGAAACAGGTGCTGTGGTGGCTGATCTTGCGCCTACCCCGGTTTATGGCCGGAGCCCATGATGCGGGCGGCAATGGTCAGTGGCTGGCGGAGGTGACGGCCCAGCAATTTGGGGCGACCCGGATCAGTCAGATCCATCTATCTCGCCAGTGGTACGGCGATAACTTCCCGCGTTATCGCGCTGCCATAGAGGATGGCCGCTATCGGCTCCCGGCTTCGGCAGATTGGAAGCATGATCACCGCCTGGTGGAACTCAATAAGGGCATCCCCCTGATTCCCGATGTGCGCAAGAAAGACGCCGATGGTCTCAAGCGCCACGGGGATGCTGCTGTGGCTGGGGTGTTGGCAGACTTCGCCACCCGCAATGAAGCGGTGCCCATCGAATTTACTGCTATGAACTCCCGCTCTCCCGCTCTCTCTGCCTACGAGGCGACTCCCGCTCGGCGCAGCCCGTTTGACCGATCTCGGTCTGTGGGTCGCCCCGGTCTAGGAGGCTTCGAACTGTGATCATCATGCTGCATCTACCCAGGAAAAATCATGACTTGTCTCGACAAATGCCTTAATCTTTCCCCCCGCTGCCTCGTGGGCTGTTGGGAGGGTTGCCATCGCTGCCACCCTGATCCGCTGTTGCCTGAGCCATGCACCAGTCAGGAGCCCCGCCCTTCTAAAATGCCTGTGATTTTAAAAGTAAAACCAAACCAGGTCACCCATGAAACTTGAGTTACGAAAGGCCGAGGTCACCTATTACTGCGATTGGACAGATGAGGAAGGCGATGTCTGCCAAGTGCGTCGCAATGGCGAAGGGGATTGGGACCAAAAGGTCATAGGAATCGGAGTGTCTTGGGAGAAGATTCCTTCTCCAGAGGCCGATCAATTAGAAGAGGCGTTTCGTCGCCATCAGCTCATGACCCCGCAGCAGTAGACCAGCCGAAAGACTGCAACCCTTCAAACCTCGTTAAAATCGCTCCCTAAAAATTCCGCAATTGTAGAAACGCCCTAAGATGCCCGCCCTCCAGCTTCCGAATCTGCTCAACATCACCCGCCAGTGGGGCGGCGTTTTTCGCCAGGGCGGCGACGTTGAGCTAGCTGCTAAACCAGCATTTAACGAGATAGCAAATATCGGCGGAGGGCGGGACATCACCCGCCCCTACATTGATTCCCTGGGTAATCTACTGCTGCCCCAGGATCAGTTGCTGTTGCTCAAGGGCGGGTACGGCCATGAGGCGCTGAAGCTGTACGAAAAAGTCGAGGATGACGATCGCGTTTTCTCGGGCATGACCCAGCGCATCCTGGCCGTAACCCGGTGCCCTTGGGCCGTGACCCCAGGCAAGCGGCGGCAGGGTAGCGAGACTAAAGCTGACCGCAAGGCCGCAGATTTCCTGCGGGAGCAGCTTGATCAGATTCCTTTTGACTCCATCACAGAGGAGTCGCTATGGGGCCGCTTCTACGGCTACAACATTGGCGAACCTCTCTACACCCATGACGCCCGCTATGTGGTTTGGGATCCCGATCGCGGCGGCATCCGGGTGCGCCATCGTCGCCGCTTTAAATTCGATTGGGATTTTCAGCCGCGCCTGCTGACGCTCAAGCAACCCTTGGGGGAACTCCATCCCCCCAACACCTTTTGGCACACCCGCTTTGGTGGCAACAACAGCGATGACCCCTACGGCAAGGGGCTGGCCCATTGGCTCTACTGGTTGGTCTGGTTTAAGCGCAACGACATCAAGTTTTGGGCTTTCTTTTTAGAGAAGTTTGGCCAGCCCACCGCCGTAGGTAAATATCAGGCGGGCACCGATAAAACAGAGCAGGACAAGCTGCTGAGCTGCCTGTACAGCATCCTCACCGATGCGGGCATCATCTTGCCCGAGGGTATGAATATCGAACTGCTGGAGGCCACCCGTTCTGGCACTGCCGACTATGCCGGTTTCTATGCTCAGATGGATGCGGCGATCACCCGCGTCATCTTGGGTCAGACCGCTACCACCGAGGGCACCGCTGGCAAGCTGGGCAATGAGGATGGCCAGCAATCGGTTAAGGAAGAAATTATTGAAGCCGACAGCGACTTACTGTGTGGCAGCTTCAATCGCCACCCAGTACGCTGGCTCATCGACCACAATCGTGATGTGCTGGGTGATTGCGTCTATCCCCAGGTGTGGCGGCAGGTTAAACCCGATGAGGATATCAATGCCAGGTCAGAGCGTGAGGTCAAGATCTTTGCGACCGGTCGCCGACTGACCGATGAGAAGTTTGAGGAAATCTATGGCGACGGCTATGAGCGCACCGATGGCGCAATAGTCCCTGCTGGATCATCCCCTGATGTAGGGGCACCCACCCCTGACCTGACCGAAGGGACACCCACCCCGAGCCCCTCCCAGGAGGGGAGCCTGACCCCTGCCCAGTCTGGTGTAGAGGTGCAAGCCACCGCCCTAAATGGGGCGCAGATCAAGAGCCTGCTGGAGTTGGTGCAAGCGGTCAGCCAGAAGGAGCTGCCCCTGGAAAGTGCAATTAAGCTCATTCAGATCAGCTTCCCCACGGTGGATGAGACCATGGCGCGGCAACTGCTGCAGCCTGCCGAAGGCTTCACCCCAGCGTCTTTGGAACCCACCCCTAACCCCTCCCAAGAGGGGACGCCCGACCCACCCCCGACCCCTCCCGAGAGGGGAGGATCCGCAGACCTCAGCGATCCACTACCGGATCCAGAATTCGCCAGCACCCCCACCACGGTCGAAGCCTTTGGGGCACAGCTCCGCACTGCTGTCACCCCAGAGATCGCGGCTCTGCTGCAGGGTTTGCGAGAGGCATTGCAGGCGGCGGAGACCCTGGAGGAGTTTCAGGAATACATCGAGCAGACCGCCCCCGATCTGCTGGCGGACCCCACCCTGGCAGAGCTGATGGCCCCTGCCTTTGAAGCGGCCCGCAAGGCGGGCATTTATGAAGCCCAACAAGAAGCGGGAGGAGATATCAATGATTGATCAGCTTTGCCGAGGGGTTGTTGTTGCCCTGGGATTGTCGATGTTGCTAACAGCCTCTGGAGCGCTGGCACTGTTGGGGGCGGCGCTCTGGGCTAAAGCAGTGATTAAGTGGGTCGAAAACTTTCAAAAGCTCCACCACAACACCCGCGTGTATGCCGTCTGGGTGCGGGTGCTACGGCGTTACAAGATTGCTCAACAGCGCCATGGTTGAGGTTCCTCTAGAAAAGCGGTTTCAAGTGGAAGCCTATCGCCGCCAGATCCTAGAGATGCCCCCTGGCGTAGCTCAGATGCAATTGCTGCACGCCCTTATGGTGATTGATCTGCAGACTGACGCAATCAACCAGCTCTCCGCCGAAAACCAAGCCTTGAAAGAGAAAAATGCCGAGCCCTAATCAAGACCAACCATCACAAGAAACCCCTGAAGAGCGCGAGTTTAGGGAGAGGGTAGAGCGCACCAAACAGATGATGGAGGTTCCAGAACCTCCCGGCTTGCTGTCCAAACTGCTCAGGATTTTACACCTTTAACCATGCCCGAGATTGACGATCTCTATAAAACCCAACCCTTTACCGAAGCAATTGATTTTGTCGAGAGCAAGATAGCTCTCGACACCGATGGGTGGCGTGATGGCGCAGGGGATATCCAGGATGCGTTCTTCACGTCGGCTGGGGCCAAGGGAGACATGCTTAATCAGATTCACCAAGCCGTCACCGAAGCCATCACTTTGGGGCGTCGCCCGGAGGAGTTTGCCGCTCAGTTCGAGAAAATCGCAGAAGGATGGGAGGGAAATACCCCCTGGCGGGCTAATTTGATTTACTTTCAAAATCTCCGCCAAGCTTATGCGGTGGGGCGGGCCGAGTATCAATTCGATCCTGATGTATTGGCCGCATTCCCTTTTTTGCAGGCCGTTCATAGTGGAGCCGAGGAGGCACGTCCTATTCATCTGTGGATGGATCAAAAGGTTTGGCCTGCTGAGTCAGTGCCCTTACATTTCCCCGATGGTTTCGGGTGTGGGTGTCGTTACATCAGCTTGGGCCAAAGCGACATAGACGCAGAAGGATTGGAGGTGCAAGCCGTAGCTGCAGGCGACCGGGTAGAGGTGCGCCTGCCAGATGGCCAAACTCTTTCCCCTGTTGTGCAGCCCACGCCAGGGTTTGACTATCAACCGGGAGCTTCTGCTCGTGGTCAGCGACGACGTGATCTGATTGAGCGAGTTGCAGCGCGATCTGCAGCCCCACTAGCGGAGGCGCTACGGACATTTGTCGAGTACCTTTTACGCACCGAGGAGGCAGGTGACGATGGCTAACATTAAGATCGAGCTTTCCTCTAATGAGGTGCAAGCCGCCCTGCGCACACTCCCTGCGCTGCGAAAACTAGATCGCCCACAAGGGCTTTATAAAATCTGGGCGACCTACCTAGAGCGCCTTGTTGTTCGCTCTTTTCAAGCCCAGCAGCAGCCCTTGACTAACAAGGGCTGGGCTCCTTTGCGGCCCATCACCCGCCAGCTCCGGAACAACAAGGGCAAAGGAATTCTCAGAAACACAGGAGCCCTATACGACACAATCTCTGGAAGGGTTTTGCCAGACGGAGCGTCGGTTGGCACGAATCAAATGGTTGGCATTTACTCTCTCGGGGCCATCCATCAGTTTGGCGCAGTGGTCCCCATCACCCTTAAGTCCCGTGCGTTTTTTCGCCATAAGTTTCGGACTACAAAGAATCAGGGCTGGGATAATCTGCGACGAGTGAAGAGTGAAGCTGTCATTATCCCAGCTAGACCCTTTTTGCCGATGGATGAAGATGGCAGCCCACTGCCGCAGCTAACACAAGAACTTGGCGTACTTACCCGCGATTGGCTTTTGAGGTAGGAGGTATTTCGTGCATCCAAACCTAAGACGTTAAATGGGCGTTTAATAGGCCCCTCTACCTTGTTTGACACACAAAGGGGTCAGCTTGAGTGCCATCAGGCTTAGAGGCGATTTTGACGGGGTTCAGTTAGTGAAGATTTTTGGGGGCTGCAATGACGCTTACGGCAGAACAACTTACGCGCATTAAAGGCCGCGTCTTGAGAGAGGCGCGACGGGTTTTGGACAGCAACCCTGATGAGGTCGTCTCACTGCCCGATCAGGATGCGCTAGATGCAGATGTACAGGCTGTGGCCGCAGCAATTAGAAGTGTCTTGATTTCTGGCTCGATCGCGGTTTCGGGTCACCCTTATCAGCCCCGCGACATGTATGTCGCTGCTGAGGCCATTTGCCATGAGCTGTATCAGGAGCAAATTAAATGACCCTAGCAATTGTTGGATTAAGCGCTAATGCCTTTCAGGCTGAGTTGGGGATGGAGCTAGCCGTTAGCCCCACGGCCATCATCTTGGGTGAAACCGGAACGCCCAAGGCTGAATCCGGCCTAATCCCTTGGGAGGGATATGCGGGTGGAGATGTAACCCTCGAATTTGATATCTCTGCCGAAGCTCTGGTCACCACCGGCAACATCAAGCTAGATGTTGCTTTTCGCAAGGTAACGAGCAGAGTTGCGCCGTTTAGTACGGCAGAGTACGCAACCGCCAAAAGTATCACCATTGCCCGAGGGGCAACACCCGCTAATCTGCAAGACCCTAAACCCACGCTCACCTTTACCGCTAGCGAGATTGATGGGTTGGTAGCGGGCAACAGGGGGCAGCTTTTGATCCTGCGCGACAACACCGTCTCATCTAATGCGACAGGCATTGGTTACTTGCACAATATTCTGATCAAAGAGGTGTAGGTCGTGGCACTTTACCTTGACAACGATGGGCAGGGGCTAGAGGTAGCAGCGGTTGGGCCTTGGTCTCAGCAGTCAACCTTGTGCATCGTTGCCCGCGTCAAGGTGAATCCTGCGCCAAGCACCCAAAATCGGATTTTTATGCATAACTCTGGGGGTGCCAGAGTTATTTTTCACTCGGCCCCTGGGACCCCTTTTCGGGTGATCACCAGTCGCGATGGCCAAAGTAACTTGACCGTCACGTTTGGCTCTGAGGAGCATCAAAACGGCGAGTATCACACGGTTGCAGTGCGTCGTGCTGCAACCCCGGACGGTGATCACTACGCCGCGATCGATGTGACGCCGCAAGGTATAACGACTAATATCGTCACCTCTGGCGTATTTAGCGAAAATACCAGCACCAACTTTTTGGTTGGCAAAGACCAATCCAGCAATACCAAATGGCTCCGGGGCGGGCTTGAGTATCTATGGGTCTGGAATGGGGTAAACGTCTCCAACGATTGCGTTAAGTCACTATCAAATGGCCAGTATCCCGGTTTGGCGGGTCTGGGGATGCCTGCGCTGGCCCTTGAGTTCCCAGGCGCGAATCGCGCTTTAGTCGGCTCGATCTCATCTAGCAATATTGCAGGCTACGAAACTGGCGCAGGCAGCTACAAGCTACTGCCTGTTGCCCCGTTGATCCTCCGAGCGAACAGCGTCGCCGCCATCAATGCAGTCGGCTCGACCACGGCCCCTGCCGCAACAGGCACGGGCACGGGTGCGATCATCATTGCCGCTGCTGGCGCTACAACTGCGCCCCCTGCGACGGCGGCTGGCGCTGGCGCTACGACGATTGACGCTGCCGGTTCGACCACGGCCCCCCAACCACTCGGCTCAGGAGTCGGCACCACAATTGTCAGGGCGATCGCTGCTACGACTGCGCCAGCTCCTGTGGGTGCGGGTAATGGCACGGTCGGTGCTGCCGCCATCAATGCAGTCGGTTCGACCACGGCCCCTGCCGCAACAGGCACGGGCACGGGTGCGATCATCATTGCCGCTACTGGCGCTACAACTGTGCCCCCTGCGACGGGAGCGACGGCTGCGCCTGTGGTCACCACGGGTATGACAATCGCCACCTTTGAACGTGTCGAGGTGACGATCGCTGAGTTTCAAATTGTCCATCCAGAGATTGCAACTCTGGAGCTGCTAGCTAGCTAGCGGGCTGGGTATAGGTGTAGCTGTCAACTCGGCAAGGCTGGTTCAGCGCAATGGCCGGATGCCCATTGGTGTCGGTCGTGGTATTCAGCAAAATGCTCTGATTACCTCCGGTGACACCAACCGTTTCGGTTAACTTCACATCACCACCACTGGTCTGAAATTCAGCCGTTAAGGCAGTGGTGTTGTCAACAGTTGCTGCCACTGCATTGGCTGTCAGGGGTACGCCGCTCAGGGTAGCGCTGCCATTGCTGGCGGCTCCAAGAGCTGGATCGGCCAGGGCGAATTCCAAAATCGTGGTGGCCCCGTCTTTGATTACCAGCTTGGCTCCTGTGCCCAGTTGGGCGCTGAGCTGATTGGCCTTGGCATTGCGTAGATCGGTGCTAAGTGTCGTCATGGGTCTCCTGGTTGGGTACTAGGCGGCAGGGTAAACCACCGTTCGGATCTGATAAGGCTCGCCCTTGGGGCCGTTGGCAGGGGTTAAGTCGAGCTGCCCTGCCAGGTCATAGCGTTTCTCGCCATCGGTTAGGGCGGCAGTCAGAGCGGCAGCGGGAATATCGAAATAGCCCACCAGCTCATCGGCTGAATGGGTGAGCAGAGTGGGGCTACTGCTGTCGATAATGGGGGCACTGGTGTAGCCAGGGAGCCCCAGGGTGAAGCGCAAGCTGGCACCCAGCAAGGTGCCGTTAAACGGGGCGGCTTTATATTCAGGCGCGATCGTTAAACGGAAGGTAAACGAGCCGTCAACCCCCCAGTAAAGTCGCAGCTTATTCATTGCTGCCCCCAATGAGTTCGCTGATGGTTGCCTCTAGAGCAATGCTGTACCACCAAAAGTTGTCATCATTCAGCTTGCGAAAGCCGCTATCAGACACCGTGGCAATACCGTCATCTACCAGCCAGGGTTGCGACCCAAAGGGTTGCCAGCCTTCTAGCTGCCCTTTGATGTATTCCATCAAGGGCACTGCAGGCTCGGTGGCGTTTAGATTCTTGAGCAGGATATTGATCCGCCAAGTAATCGTGCGGTCCCGCCGTGACCCACTGTTGAAGTCGCTGATCGCCGATGGGGCGTAGCTGTCTTTCTCATGGAAGACCTGAACCTCTCCCTTGCTCAGTGGTCCCTGAAGTACAGGAGAGAGGGTGAGACGTGCCCCTTGTTTGCACACCTTTTGGAGCCGCGACTCTAAGGCCGCTGACGCTCCCTTGATTTGCTCTACAGATAGGGCCATCGTCACACAGACAGGTCTCACCAGATGATCGAGCCCTGCCCCTGTGGTAGCTAGGCGCAATCTCGCGCCTAGAGCAACGTGAATCCCTTGCGGATACTAGGGCCAACGTGATGAGCAGATCCCGCTGTGCCCATAGCACCCTTCGCCATTCTGAGCCTCGGTCGCAAGAATTCCCACAATGTGGGCGCGTTCGATGTGACTGAGCAAATTATGGCGGATGTGGTCGAAACCTTTGGCGCTGTGGCCCCGCTACGGATTGTGGCGGGTCACCCCCCCGAGGAAAAGGAGCCCGAGTTTCAGTTAGGCCGGGTAGCCTCGTTAGATCGCCGCGCCGCTTTGCTATATGTCGTGCCCACGGATGTGGAGATGGCAGCGGTAGCGGCAGTTAATAGCCGTCAAATGAATCGGGTCAGCGTCAAGCTGCGCCCCCCTGACCACCCCCTGAACAAGCTTGGCAAGTGGATATTGATGCATGTCGGCCTGTTCGGTCGCACCCCTACAGCGGATCGCAATCTGCCTGATGTCGAGTTTGCCGATGCCGAATCCGGCGACATCTATTTATCAGAATTCAACCCCAACGAAAACGGGTTGAGTGGAACGGGGGGCGGCAACGCCCCCTCAATCCTGGCTCAACCACAGACCCCTAACCCCACAGGAGCCATGTCTGACGAACTCAAGGATGCCGAACTGGCGGCAAAGCAAGCTGGCCTAGAAGCCAAAGAGGTGGAGCTTGCTGCCAAGGCTGCCCGCTTTGAACGTGTCCAGAAGATCACGCCCTTCCTTCAGGAGCGGGTGACTAACTGCCAGATTCATCCTGGCGCTGTTGCTGCATGGCAACAAGTCTTTGGCCTGCTGGAGCCGACCCAAGAAATTGAGTTTGCCCAGGGTGATGAAACGGTCACAGAGCCTGCAGAGGCGTTTTTAAAGCGTCACCTTAAGGAGCTGAAGCCCTTCTATACCAGGAAGGAAGCCGCGCCTGCCGACCCCGAATTTGCCGAGGGTGATGACACTCCGGCTCCCGATGCAGCTCGTCAAGCTGCTCGACGTAGTTATGCCGATGCACGGCGAGAGGCGTAAACCATGCCAATGACCTATGGCGATATGGATGCAGGCGACAGCCTGTACCAAGGGCAGATTGCTAATCAAGCTCAGGCCAAGATTCGATCTGCTGTCAATGAAGAGGCGAATGTTGTCCCTGTAGGCTACGCCGCCGTCCAAGGCGCAGCCGATGACGGGGCATTGCTGCCTGTCGATGCCAACTCGGTTTTGATCGGCGTCTTTGTGAGTCCTGACGACATCGAAAGACGTGATGGTTTCAGTGTTGATGTCAATGGCGACTTTGGTATCCCGGTGGGCTATCGAGCTGGAATCGTCCACGAAGGAGTGGTTGGCGTCAAGGTCGCTGAAACGGTGAGCCCCATAGACGATGTGTTCTGGGTTCACACAACCAATGGAGCCAGTATCAAGGGCATGTTTCGTACCGATGCCGACACCGGTCGGGCTGTTCAAGCCAGTAACGCCCGTTTTCTGAAGTCCGGCGCGGCGGGTTCCGTTGTGCCACTAGCAATTGATCTGCCGTAAGGAGAACCCATGGCACCAACCGGAGGAAAATTTCTAAGTCGCCGTCTGGAGCAGTTGCTTCCTGGTGTACTCAGCAAGCGTTATCGCAACCTGTATTTTGATGGCATTGTCTGCCCCACCCTACCTGACATCGAAGTGGGTGCGTCTGAATTGGTCTTGGAGAATATCCAGGAAGTCGGCGAAGCAACCGTTCTAGCAGATAAAGCCACTGATATTCCGGTAGTGGATGTCAAGGCTGGAGAAGACCGCTTCCGGGTGATGATGATCGCCGCTGCAATGGGTTGGTCATTCCAAGAGATGCAGGCCCTGGAAAAGTCTGGCGATGCCAGTCGCATTAATGACCGTAAGATGCGGGCTGTCTATCGAGCCATCAAGGAGAAGGCTAACAAGATTGCCGCTTATGGCGACCCCGCCCGAGGTTTTAAGGGGATGCTGAATCACGGCGGCATCACGCCGGACAATTCCAGCTTCAATCCCTACACATCAACTCCTGATGAGCTGGCTGAATTCTTCATTGAAGAGGTCGGCAAGGTTGTGGATGCCGTTGAAGGTGCTGACATCCCTGGCGATGTTTTGGTGAGTCTCAATCTCAAGACTCGACTGGCAAGTACCCGTATGACCGATGGCGGGGTTAGCGTTCTACGCTACATCCTCGATAACGCTGACTACATCACCTCTATCACCGGGGTGCCTGAGTGTGGCTTTGCAAGACTTGAAGCTAATGGCGTACTGACTGCAGGTACGAACAAAGACCGAATCATGCTCTACCCGATGGAGCGCGTTCCGGCAGATGCTGACCCAGATAATCTTCCTAGCCCTGAAGTGGTGGAGCGGCACATCGCTCCCTTGGCTCAAGCCCCTGAAGAGTATTGGGAACGCCGCGATATGCGGACTATTGTGCCCATGTATGAGTGCGTCTCTCAGACCTTCATCAATTATCCGGGCAGTTGTCGATATATCGATGTTGTCAAGAAGCCGTAGGTGAATGATGCAACGCACGGCGGTCTACTTTGATCCACAGCGGCTGACGCCCCCTAGTCGGGTGGCACACGGCTTTGATGGCTTGTTCTTGCAGCCAGGGAAAAATCTGCTGGCTGCATCAGACCTGACTAAGTTGCAGGCTCATCCTGATTTGCCTCGCTACCGCGCCGCGATCTCGTTTGACCGCCCTCTGCCTTCAATTCCTGCTTCAGAAGATCAAGGGGAACAGGATGTCCCCCCGTCCTTGCCTGAGGACTTAGCCGATCTGTCTGGCCTGACCGAGGATGAGGCCAAGCCCGTGATCGCCGCTGCCGACAACTTAGATGTGCTGTGGCGATGGAGTGACGCGGAGAAGCGCAAAGGCGTAGGCAAGCTGCTGAATGACCGGATTGATGAGTTGGATGAGGGGTTTAGCCAATGAGCGCTTATACCACCCTCGAAAACTTCATTGATGCAGTCACCCTTGATGTCGCCATTGAGCTAACCAACCTCAGTGATGCCGAGACCACTAGCGTTGATGTCGATGTCTTTAATCGGGCTCAAGAAAAGACCAGCGCCCTAATTGATGGCTACATCAGCAACCGCTACACCCTGCCCCTGGCCACCGTTCCCCCACTGCTGGCAGGTATCGAAGTAGATCTGCTCTACTACGAGCTGGCCCGCAATGGCGGCGATGAAGAAGCCCGCAAGCGCTACGACGATGCGATCAAGCGGCTGCTTGATATCCATAACGGCAAGCTGAGTCTCGGCCTGCCCACCGCTACGGCCCCCGCCCCGGTGGGTGGCCCTGCCTGCACTGCCCCTGGCCGCATCTTCACCCCCCAAAGCCTGAACGGATTCTAAGCCGTTAAACGCCCATTAAATGGAGCCTTAACCAATGCCCCAGCTAACCCACCGCCCCCGCGAAGCGAACCATGCCCCAGTGCGCGGGAAGGGTACCAACGTCAATGTGTACCTACTGGGTGTGGGCGATCACCAAACGCCCACCTACGAAGAATTGGCGGTGGGCGCAGCCGGAGCCGCCAAGCTGGCGACTTCCATTCCTTTGGATTCGGCTCTGGGCTACAAAATTGAAGCGGGTCAGTACCTCACCTTTATCGATGCCAATGGGCTTGAGTACCTCGCCCAGTTATCTGCAACGGCGGCGGCAGGTGCAAACTCCCTAACAGTTGAGCCGCTGGCCGTGGCTGTTCCGGGAGGAGCCACCACCGAAAGCCCTGCCTATCTGTGGGACCGCACCGATGCCTCGGTCTCCAGCAGTTTCAACGAGCAAACCGTTAACGCCTTTAACGACGGTGATAACGAGGATGGCGTAACCACTGGCTTCTCTCGCACCATGACCCTACCGGGTCGGTATCACTTCGCTAATGCCGCTTATCAAACCCTGCTCTGGGCCGCAGAGCGAGGCCGTGAATGTTGGGTGTCTCGGGAATTTCCTGCTCCCAACAGCAACTATCAGAGCGGCTTGATTTATGAGGGGCCGTGTGGTGTCACCGCTACTGAGTCTGCCAGCGGCGCTGATGGGTTTGTGTCGGCAGATGCCACGGTCAAATGGCGTGGTGCCATGACTATCACCGAGCCGCAGCCCACGGCGTAATGGACAGCCTGATTGATCGACTGATTGCCCGTGGCGTGGTGGCTGTCGCCTGTGAGGTGCGGCCCACCACCATTCTCGTTGGGGTGTTGGCCGCTGCCCCCCAAGCCGTACCCGGTGACGGGGTGCGGCTTTTTGATAGCACCACCGAGACCCACTACCCGGTGCGTTTGCCTGAGGCTCTTGAGACCGTTGCCTTTGATATAGAACTGGAGCGTATTGACGATGCTGCCGAGCTTTGACCTAGAACCAGCCCAAGAAGTTGTCGAGATCGGCAGTAAAGAGACCGGCAAATATAAGCTGACCAAGCTCTATTCCCTGACCCCTAATGAAGAGGATCAGGTGATCGGCATTCTGGAACAGCTCCAGGAGTTAGAGGAAGGGGAGAAGCCAGATCGCAAGATGACGCGCGATCTGCACTGCAGCCTTGCGACGGTGGCCTTGCGACGATTGTCGCCAGATGTGAGCGAAGCAGAGGTGCGCCAATCACTCCCCGGCGCCCTGGTTGCCGACCTTGCCGAGTTCATTCTGGATGAGCGCCGAGGCTGGAAGGAGGCGCAGCCCAGTCAGGGAAAGCCCAAATCGACTGGGCGCAATACCGACAAGAGTTCCGCCAAACGCTCGACCAAATCTTCCAAAGGCTCTCCGCCCGCTGGCCCCAAAGATTCCGAAGCGACAACTTCGGAGACATCCCCCTCGGCGTAATCTACGCAGCGGTGCGGGCTGATCTGCGGCTGCAGGCCGAAGCCCACGCCCCCACCGCATCAGTGGCGGCAGCAATCTACCGGGTGCATGGCAACAAGGGCATTTATGACCGCATGTTTAACCCCGCTGCCGCTCAGCTCTTTGTATTAGAAGCACGGGAACGGGTGCGGCCTGAGGTGGCCCGCACCTTTATGCAGTTGCTAGAGGCGGGGCAGTTGCCCGGTTGGGTGCCTGCAGCGGTCGGTGATGAGATGGCAGTGATCGAGGCGGCAGCAGGTGACTAACGGCACCCTAGAGCTAAAGGTCAAGCTGGCGGCAGACAGCATCAAGTCTGATGTCGCTCAGTTCAATAGTCGCCTGCAGCAATCACTTGGAGACACCAAGGTCAATATTGATGTGGAGGTCGATCCCAGTCGGTTGGATCGCCTCAATCGTGCTTTAGAGGAGGTACAGCAAGAAACCTCCCAGGCCGCTGCTGACGCTATCTATCTGCAAAAGCAATTCGACCTGGACGATGGGGAGATCGATAAGGTCGTCCGCAAAATGCGGCAGCTTGAAGATGCCACCGAAGATGCTGGCGATGAGGTGGGTGGCCTCAGTGGGTTGCTACAGGGCTTCGCTGGCGGCGCGGCCTTTGCGGTGATCGACAAACTTGTGGATGTGCTGGGCTCAGGCGTTGAGGCCGCCCGCGAGTTCGTTGGTAGCACCATTGAGCTGGGTAAGCAGGCTGAGCAGAGCAAGGTTGCCTTTGAAACTATCCTCGGTGGAGCTGAGGCCGCAGAGAAAACCCTCGGCGATCTGACCGACTTTGCGGCCAATACACCATTTGAATTTACGGGGGTGCGGGAGGCAGGGCAGGCACTACTGGCCTTTAACTTCCAGGCCAATGAACTCACCCCCACCCTGACCCGGATCGGGGATGTCGCCTCTGGGGTGGGTACCGACTTTAATGAACTGTCGGTGATCTACGGCAAGGCCCGCGTGCAGGGTCGCCTATTTGCAGAGGATGTTAATCAGCTCACCGAGCGCGGCATCCCCATTATCCAAGAGTTTGCCAAGCAGTTTGGTGTTTCCGAGACCCAGGTTAAAAAGCTGGTCGAACAAGGAAAGATTGGTTTCCCTGAGCTGGAGCAAGCCTTTATCGACATGACCTCCGAAGGGGGGCAGTTCTTTGGGCTGATGGAGGCCCAGTCCCAAACCTTTGGCGGCAAACTCAGCAATCTTAACGACGGCATTGACCAATTTAAGATCAAGCTGTTTCAAGCCTTTGAGCCCGCCCTGAGTGGTGGCCTGCAGACCTTTAGCGACATTCTTGATGAGGCCGGTCAGCGCAGCGATGGGTTAGATGGCATCGCCGATGCGGCAGAGCGGCTCAAGGCGGAGCTGCAGGGTAACCCCGAACTGGCCGAGAAGTTGGGCGCAGCCCTGGCTACTGTCTTTGATGAGGGTGTAGACCAAATCGAAGGGGTGATCGACGCTATCACCGATCTGCTCAGCAATGAAGATGCGGTGGATGCCTATGCCGATCGCATCGAAGGGGTTGCTGATGCCATCAAGGCCCTGGGTCAGGTGGTACGGTTCCTAATTGCCTTGGCATCTGGGTTTTCCTCAGTTCAGAAAAGTGCCGAAGAGATTCCGGTGATTGGGGGGGCGATCGCCCGCGCAATGCAGGGGCCAATCCCGGTGTTGGGCACGTTGCGTGACCTGATTCAAGGGGTTATTAATCTGCTGGGCGGCGCGGTGAATGCTGCCAACAATCTAAAAGCAGCGCTGCAGGGGGTTGGAGATGCTCAATCCCAGATTGCGGCCAATGCCGCCCAGTCTGATATCGCCTCTGGGCTAGAGCAGTCCAGTGAAGCGCTCCAAGAGTTTCAAAAGCAAATTCAGGAGGATCCACCGCCGCCGCCGCCACCCGAACCCCCGGAGCCGCCCGACCCCAAGGAAGTCGAAAAAGCTGCCCTCGAAGGGTTAAAGGAGGCAAACGCCAAAGCTGAGGCCGCGATTGAGCAATCGCAGAATCGCCGGGTGGCTGCGGTTAAGCAGGCCCAACTGGCTAACACCCTCACCGTTGAGGAAGCCGCCACCAAAATCGCCGCCATTGAGCAATCGGCGATTAATGAAACCATTGCCGCCCGTGAAGATGAGCTGGCCAGGGTGCGGGGCCTGCGAGACACTGGCCAAATCAGCGCCGAGGAAGCCGCCAGCCGAGAGCGTGACCTGATTACAGAGTTGGGGCAGCTCAACCTGGATCGCATTGATGCCGAAATCGCCGCCCAAGAAGAGGCGAAAAAACTGGCGATCGCCGCGATCGAAGAGGAGTTTGACGCCCGCAAGCAGGCCACCGAAAACCAAGATTCGCTGCTGTCTGCTCAGGCGGGACTGCAATCAGCCCTGGCCACCCTCGAACAGGAGAAGCTCAAGACCCAGATCGAAGCCGCCGAAGCCGCTGGTGATGAGGCTGGAGCCAAAGCCCTACAGGAGCAGCTCACCCAAGCCCAGGTGGCAGCAGAACAAAAAGCGTTTGAGTTCAAAGCCAAGGCCCTGGAAATTGAAATCCAGCTCAACCGATTGGAGCTGGAGCGGGAGCTGGCGATCGCCCGTCGCAATGGAGCCAGCCAAGAAGAGATTGCCAACCTGCAAGAGCAGTTGGCCCTAGTGGATGAAATCGGCGATCTGCAGCGTCAGCAGTTGGATGCTGAAAAGGGGGTCGCCGCTGAGCGTCGCCAGCAGGAGCAAATCAAGGCCGATGCGGCAGAGGAGGAGGCCGCTCAAAAACAACAAGAAGAGGCCGCAGCCGCAGCCCAAAAAGAAGCGGAAGCCCAACAGCGAGAACAGACCGCTGCTGAGCCCACCAGCCCAGAACAGCCCCCCGACGATGATCGGGGTGGCGGCTTCCGTGCCCCTATCTATGTCCTCAATGGCCGTGAGGTCAGCGTAAACGAATATCTCGGCGGGGCATCCCCCACCCGTGATTTAGACCAGATCGCCGCTAATCCCCAGGTTCAAGATCTGGCCGCTTCGGTCGCTGCCGGTCAACCCAATGCCAGCCAAGAAAAGGCACTTGGCCTGTCTTTGCAGCCCATCCTCGACAGGATCGATGTGCTGCAGGCTGCGCTAGTCGGCAAGCTGAGCCGCCCCAACATCACCGCGATCACCCCCAATGCGGTCGGTGATGCCGCCGCCCTTGCCGCTGATGCCGCCCGCAATGCGGAGAGGGGGATTAACCCATGATGCACTTCGTAGCCTACGGTCGCACCGCCATCATCCAGGCCAACAAATTCTTGGGCGGTGAGCCGCCGCGTAATTACATCGAGACGCCCCAGATTCAGCGCAGCCCCTACGGCACCCCTAACCGCACCGGCACCGCTTACGAACCCCCGCACCTTTTTCAGATCAACGCTGTTGTTGATACCGCGACCCGTGACATCCTCCGCAAACAGCGCAATCGCCACATGCAGGCCCCTGGCCCGTGGCTGATTTATGACTATACCGAACCCTTTTCCGAAGCATCTCCCCGCACCCGTGCCCTGGCTCCTAACGCCAGCGAAACCATAGACGGTGACGACGTGATCTACTACGCCCAATTTCGAGCCGAGCTGCAAGGCACTATTCGGCTTTCTCAATTGGGTATGGGGTGGCATCAGTTCGAGGCGACGTTTATTGAAACAACGAAGGTGCCAGTGTAATGCCACTCCAGAAACCTTTGATCACTTATTACGGCGGTAAGCAGCGCCTAGCGCCCAGAATCGTTCCTGTTTTAGAAGGCATTCCTCACACGGTTTATAGTGAGCCCTTCTTCGGCGGCGGCGCTATTTTCTTTGCCCGCACAAAACCCGTGGTCACTTCCGCCTCTCACTATCGTGAGGTGATTAACGATCGCTCTGAACTGCTGGTCAATCTATATCGTGTTGCCAGAGCAGAGCCAGCCCGGTTTTCCGATGCAATTCAAATGACGCCCTACGCTCGTTCCGAACATGCGCGGGCAGTGAGCATTTGCAAAAATCCTGAGGGGTACAGTGACTTTGATAAAGCCTGGGCTTATTACGTCAATATTCAGCAGTCCTTCTGCCATAAGCTCAGCTCAGGCTGGGGCACGTCTGTATTTAGCCAGAGTCAAGCAGCGACATGGGGTAATGCCACTGATCGGATTCCTGAGTGTTTAGAGCGTCTTTTGGAGGTCAATATCGAGTGCGATGACGCCTTGTCTGTCATCAAGCGCTGGGATAGTCCTCAAACGTTGCTGTATCTCGACCCGCCTTATCCGGGAACCAATCAGGGCCATTACGGCGGTTATGGGTTCCAGGATTGGCAGGCATTGTGTGAACTGCTGGACTCTTGTCAGTCTTCGTTTGTGCTGAGTGGCTACGCTCAGGAGATAGAGCCCCAATCAACTCAGCAGAGAATTGAATATAGGAGCCTTTGCTCCGCTTCTGGCAAAGGTAAAGTCGGGAAATCGCGGGATCGCTCTAGAGCCGCTAAACCCAAAGAGTTAGGGGACCGTTCACGCACTGAGGTGATATGGGTGTGCGATCGCTCTGCCGCGATGCGCCCCGAGCTGCAAAAAGTAGTGGCAAAGCAGCGGAGGTCTAGCCCATGACCGTAGATCTCCAGGCCCGCCCCGTTACCGTCACCATCCACAACGGCGTGGATGCCCTCGACTGTTCCCCCATTTACGAAAGCCTCAATCTCGAAAGCAACGGCCTTGACCTTTCCGGCTGGGTGCGCATCACCGGCACCCTGCGCCTGTTGGCGTTCGTTGATGACTTTGCTGAGGACTGTAATCGCCGCATCAACCCGACCCGATGGGCATTGGGTAACGTGGTCTCGGTGTCAGTTGACTTCGGCGGCGCAACTGGTGTGGTGCCCTTGCCTTGGCGACTCAAGATCATTGAGCTGCCCGATATTCCCCACCCTGAACAGTCCTACATTGACATCAGAGTGGGTGGTGATGCCGACTTAAAACAATATCGGGCTACTCAAGGGAATGCCGGTGGCGTCCCCTACGGCACCAACACTAATCGCGATGTGTTGATGAATGCCATGCTGGCAGAGGCAGGGCTACCCAGCCTGATCGACTCCATCACCGATTACCCCATCCCCTTTGCGCCCCAAAAAAGTGATCCTGGCAGTTGGGTTGTTCCAATTGGTAAGACGGGCTTGCTGGCCAATCGACTGCTATGGCAGCAAGCCGATGGTTCATTTCGGGCTGCGTTGTTGACCCTCACTGGGCTCAGCCCTATCGCCCATTACACGATCGGCGCTGATGAGGTGCGGGTACTTCCTTCGGCTGGGGATAAAGCTCCACCCGCCAAAGTGCGGGTCACCGCCAGCACCTACAACCTCACCACCTTGGACAATACGTCAACCACGGTTGATATTGTCGAGAGTGGTCAAACGGTCGGCAGTATCACCACGCAATATCTGGGGCGGGGGACTACCACCCAAACCAAAATCGTCACCCATCGCCGAAAGCGGGGCGATATTCTGCCCGATTATTTCCCTGGCAATAACAGCCAGTTCGATGCTTATCGTCACACCTTGGTAGAAAGCTACAACGCTATCGATGGCACTTTGGAGCAAACTACTGAAACCATTGAGGAGCCTGCGGGGCTTCACATTGGAGAACTGATCAGCAGTGGTTATAACACTTTAATTATCCGCACTCGCACCACCACTGATTACTTTTACACCGCCAAAAAACTGGTGCGCCAGGTAAATATCAAAATAGAAGAGCCAAGGGCGATCGTTCTCCCGGATAGCTGGGGGACAAATGCTTCGCAGCCCACCACAGCGGAGCGCATCACCGATAAATGGAATCGCATTGGTGATGATGTCTACGATGCCAGCCGTAGCTCCTCTAACTCTCGTGAAGACAGGGGGAAAGGAAGTCAGTTTCAGCAGCCCAGCCCCAAACCTCCCGCTACCAAATATCAACCCTCTGCCACAACCAAAGAGGAGGTGCCCTTTGTCGGCGAAGCCTCTTTTTCAGGGCTGGCAGGCACCGACTTTGCCGATAAGCCTTGGGAAATCACCACCCCTGGAGGATTGGGCACAAACCCCGCTCAATGCCAAGACGTTGCTCAGACCTGGGGCGAGATTCGCCACGGCAAAGCCTTCCCGGTGACTTGGGCGGGGCCTCTTACTCCTGAATGGCTGCAAAGTTATTCGCCCGTTTTACGGTTTGATGCCACGTTAAATGGCACTAGAACAGCCTATTTAATAGAGGGTTTTACCCTTCAAATGGACACCCGTTCTCAAAGTGTGGGTGGCCTTGGGGTTGAAATCGGCATCGTTGCCCGCGCTGGCTCTGGCACACCCTCCCGACCGTTTGTGCAGCCATGACTATTTCCCCTGATCCTAGAACTCCACCGATGAGTAGCCGCGATCGCGCCCTCCGTCAGGCGGCGATGACTCAGGCTCAAACTCGCATTGCTCTGGCGAATGAAGAACGGGCTGCTCGTGAGGCTCCCATTACGGTTGAGATTACAGGTTACGACCCCGATACCGGCGATTATTTGGCTCAGCCTCCAGGCGGGGGCACCATTCGAGTGCGAAGCCTGACCAATGGCCCTTTGGCCGGTCGCTTGCCGTTGCAGCGGCAACCCGGTAGTCAGGATGCTTTTGTGAATGCGCCGCCTTCAGAAGTTGGCAACAATTCAATTGCTGCTTTAGAGCGGCAGATCCGTGAGCTTCGCTCTCTCATTAATCAATTAGCTGCACCTGGCGTATCAATCCAATACGGACTAGGCGATCCAAACCAGCTCACAATAACTCCGATCGAGGGTTTCTACTTCGACACAAGCAGCGACAGAACCTTCATTCCCAACAACGTTTCTACGGCTTGGGTGCCCACCAGCAGCAAGACTTTCTTTGACGGGGAAGAAGGGTCAGGCACCTATTACGAGGGCGATATATTCCAGGGCGCAGACGGGAACATCTCTGTCTTTGATGGCAGCACCTGGAATCAACAGTGGTATTGCCCAAGTTGTTCCAGCGACCCGGCAAGCCCTGGGCCTGGAGCTAGTAGTTGATGATGAAGCTATCTTGTGCAGTTTCCAGCGTGTGGCGTGACAAGCCAGAGCGGGTAAAGCTCTGGGACGTGGCTCACCAGTTTGATTATTGGGTCGCCTTTCCCGGCCATCGGCAGGAGCTAATCGACCAAAAGACCCAGAAACTGCAGCGCCTGGGTGATTACTGTAACGCCACCGGTCGTCCCCTGCGGGGCCATCACCTGTTCCCTTGCTACCGCCAAGAAAGTTGGGATTGGCACGTGGCCCGCGCCGAAAAACTGGCAGCGGCTTTGCCTCAGGCAGTTGCCTGGGACGTAATCCACGAAATGTATCAGCATCGTAAATGGGTGGATGTGGAAGACTGGGCGGCCAAAGCTTTCGACGTGGCCAGCGTCATTAATCCCGGTGGCCGCTTTTTTATCAGCGAATATCGCCCCCAAGATGCCAAGCGCCTGCAGTGGCTAATTGATTTGTGTCATTGGTGCTTAGATCGTGGGCTTCCATTGGCTGGGATTTCAATTCAGCTACACAGTCATCTACTGAGCTTTCAGCCTTGGCAACTTGATGCCGTAGCGAATCAACTTCAACCCTTAAAAGAGCGCGGCCTGGAGTTTCAATGCTTCGAGGTGGTCAGCTTTTTGCGGGTAGGGCCGCGCCGCCCAATGCCGCCCAGAGCTGAGCATATCCAGGCTAAGCGCTATCGCACCTACCGGCGCTTTGCTGAGTCCATCGGATGCAGTGTTTTTGGTCCTTGGAATATTTGGGACGGGGTTGGCACTCATCACCAAGATGGGCAGCCCTCATTAGCCGGGTTGTGGCGTGAGGATTGGACTGAGAAACCTGTCCATAAGGTGTTTTTCCCTGATGTTTAAAGCCTTTTTCACCCAAACGACTGAACCCCAAACCCCCGCGACCTTGAGGCTGTTGGGGCAGGTTCGACAGTGCCACCCGACCACACCAATCTATGTTTTGGTTGATGGCGTCCGCTCCCCATTTTTGGATATTGCTGCCCGCTACTGGGATGGCATCACTATCACCACAGCTCAGCCTATTTATGAGCTAATGGCTCAGGTTGGGGCTGAGCAAAGCGTGTATGCAGCCCCAGAAACTTGCTTGGGGAGCGCGGTTCATGAAATTGCCGCTGACTATGCGGGGCAACCTCACGGGGAACGCCATCTACATCAGGCGTTTTGGGTGATGCGCTTGGAATTGGCTCAAAAATTGGCACAAAGCGGGCAAGAAGTTCATGAAGCCTCAAATCCTAATACATGGCAAGATTTGCGTCCTTTAATTCGTCTTGGGCGATTAGGTACATCATTGCCGCCTGGGCGATTAGCTGTGTATCCACAAACTACTTATCTCATGCCAAAGCCCCGCCTTGATCCGGTGTTTGGTGTGGGGCTGGGCAAGACGGGCACCACCACATTGTGGGAAGCCCTCAACATATTGGGATGGTCACCGGGATATCACAACGTAGTGGATTGGATGATTGCATTTAGTCCAAGCAGCAGTGACAGCCCTGCTGCTATTCGCTACGAGCGGCTAGCCACGGCTTACCCTCGGGCAAAGTTTGTGTTGACGGTGCGCGATCGCCAAAGTTGGCTCCGGTCAAGGGATAATCAGCGTCGTCGCCGTCCTGGGCGCTTTGAAGAGTATTCCGACGTGCGCAAGTACCTCTATGGCACGACTAACCCGGCCCCTACGCAGGACCCGTGGGGCAAGTATCAAGCTCATGTGGCAGCGGTGCGGGCATTTTTTGAGGGGTCGGGGCGACTTCTGGAGCCAAACATTTGCGAGGGTGAGGGGTGGGAAAAGCTGTGCCCCTTCTTGGGGGTAGAGGTGCCCGACATACCTTTTCCGTGGGCAAACCGGAGTTAACTTTTAAGCCTTGACGTTCGCCACCATGCCTGTGATCACTAGGTTTGGGATCCCAACGCTACCGATCATGAGATCTCAAACCGAGTGACGCGCTACACCCGCGCTGGTATCGCACCTAAAAATGGAGAATAGGAGATTCGAACTCCTGACCTCTGCGGTGCGATCGCAGCGCTCTACCAACTGAGCTAATTCCCCTTGTTTTCAATAGACAGACTAGCGCAGCGCCAGCACCCCTGCGGTGCGAATGGCCTTTGGCCAGGCTTCGCCTACGCAGCGCTCTACCAACTGAGCTAATTCCCCGAATTGCCGTGATGATTTTAACAGGTTGGCTCTCAGGCTTTTGGGTTAATCATCTTTTCAGGACGAACCTGTTGATCAAAGGTCTCACTGGTTAAGAATCCCAAGGCAATACAGGCTTCTCGCAGGGTGATGCTATCGGCGTAGGCTTTCTTTGCAACTTGGGCGGCTTTGTCGTAGCCAATCGCGGGATTCAAGGCCGTCACCAGCATGAGCGACTGTTCCAAGTGGGTTTGAATCTGTTCAGGATTGGTTTCCAGCCCAACCACCAGGTAATCGGTAAAGCTGCGGCAGCCATCAGCAAGTAAGCGGATGGAATTAAGCAAGTTGAAAATCATCACCGGCTTGAACACGTTTAGCTCAAAGTTGCCTTGGCTCCCGGCAAAGGCGATCGCGCTGTCGTTACCCATCACCTGCACACAGACCATGGTCAGGGCTTCGCACTGGGTGGGGTTGACCTTGCCGGGCATGATCGACGAGCCGGGTTCATTAGCGGGGAGGCGGAGTTCTCCCAAACCGCAGCGGGGACCCGAACCCAGCCACCGCAGGTCATTGGCGATTTTCATCAGGGCCACGGCCAGGGTCTTGAGGGCACCGCTGGCGGACACCACGGCGTCGTGGGCGGCTAGGGCTGCGAACTTATTAGGGGCCGAGACAAAGGGCAGGCCAGTGAGGCGGGCAATTTCGGTGGCGGCGCGATCGCCAAATGCGGGATGGGTATTTAGCCCTGTCCCGACTGCAGTACCGCCCAAGGCCAGTTCGTATAGCTCTGGCAAAACCTGCTGAATACGCCGGATGCTTTGATCCAGCTGAGCCCCATAGCCTGAGAATTCCTGGCCCAAGGTTAAAGGCACAGCGTCCATCAGATGGGTACGGCCAATTTTGACGATGGGGTCAAAGGCAGTGGCTTTTACGGCTAAAGCATCTCGCAGATAGGTGACTGCCGGGAGCAAATGGTGGGTGAGTCGCTCGACGGCAGCAATGTGCATGGCGGTGGGAAAAGTGTCGTTAGAGGACTGCCCTCGGTTGACGTGGTCGTTGGGATGGACCGGGTCTTTGCGACCCATCACGCCACCGGCCAACTCAATTGCCCGGTTGGCAATCACCTCATTGGCATTCATGTTGGTTTGGGTGCCGCTGCCGGTCTGCCACACCCGCAAGGGAAAGTGATCATCTAAAGTCCCGGTAATCACTTCATCGGTGGCTTTGGCGATGAATGCGACTAAATCTTTGGGCAATAAACCTAAGTCTTGATTGACGGTGGCGGCGGCTCGTTTCAACAGACCAAAGGCACGGATCAGCTCCCGAGGCATCACATCGTCGCCAATATCAAAATGGTGCAGCGATCGCTGGGTTTGGGCACCCCAATAGCGATCTGCGGGCACCTCAATTGCCCCCATGGTGTCGGTTTCAATGCGTGTGGTCATTTTTCCTCAGCCCTCAGCCATACTCTTTCCGTAACCAATCCAAATCCAGCTCGTTGAGATAATCCACCACCCAATCCGCCCGCCGCTGAATCATCCGATAGGGATACTGGTGAGCCACCCCCGCCACCGGCACGCCAGCGGCTTGAGCAGCGGCAATTCCATTAAAAGAGGCTTCGATCGCCAAACAGTCTTCAGGTTTGGCCTGCAGCGTGGGGTGTTGTTCATTCAGGCGAGTCAGGGCCAATTGATAGGGGGCGGCAGCGGGTTTATCTCGCCCCAAGGCAATGTCTTCGTCGGTCACCCAGATGGCCAGGGAATCCGACAGGTTGGCCTGGGCTAGGACCCATTCCACATCTTGGCGTTGGGCCGCAGTGACAATGCCAGCGGGGATTTGGGTGACTTTGAGCTGATAGAGCCAATCGGTTAAGCCGGGATAAATCGGTAAGCGTTCTAAATCGGCCAACTGCTGACAGTACTGCCCTGATTGCTTGGCCAGTAGCTTATTCAAATAGTCTTCAGTCACGACTCGGCCCCGCTGGGTCAGCAGCCCCTGCAGGCAAGTGTGATCGCCCCGCCCCCGGCACATCTGCACAAAATCAGCAGCATTGGGTCGGAGGTTTTCGCCCAGCAATAGCGCATCCACCAAGCCTCGACGGAGAGCCTCATCTCGAATGATCACTCCCCTAAATTCTAGGAAAACGGCTTTGAGCACTATCGGATACGGTTCAACACATCCCAAATAGTACCGCTTGGGAGATGGGGAGATGGGGAGATAGGGAGATGGGGAGATAGGTCACAATGGGAAACAATTTGATTGCCTTGGTGTAATGGAACGCTCATCCATTGATTTGACGCTCACCCCCGAACGGATTTGTCATGTGCTGAATCAGGCCCAAACCTGTGACGCACTGTCCCCTGAATATTGTCGGCTACTGGAGATTTACTGCGTGGTCAAAGCCGGTGGCGTCGCAGTTCAGCAAGCGGTGGTGGAGCGGCTTGAAACCCAGGAACAGGCATCTTTGGAACGGGAAATTCAGACCCTTCGCGGTCAACCCGACAGTGAAAGCAGTATTGAATCCCTGAAGCAGGAAATTCAGGAATTGCGGCAAGCCATGGCCGATCGCCGCGCCTATTTAGCCACCATCCCCCTAGCGGAAGAAGCGGCGGTGCGGGATTGTTTGGCAGCGATCGAGGCGCATTTTCAGGAGAAACTTTGAATTCAATGACCGATAGCGCTGATGTAATTGTGATTGGCAGTGGCCTAGGGGGGCTGACGGCGGCGGCGTTGTTGGCCCGCTACGGTAAGCGGGTGGTGGTCTGTGAAAGCCACACCATTCCAGGCGGGGCCGCCCATGGGTTTAAACGGCAAGGGTTCACCTTTGACTCAGGGCCTTCCTTTTTCTCAGGCTTGAGTGAGCCCCAGTCTCGCAATCCCCTGCGGCAAGTGCTGGATGTGCTGGGGGAGACAATTACAGCGGTCCCCTATGATCCCCTCGGCTACTACCACCTGCCGGAAGGAACCTTGCCGGTTTATCGCCAATGGCAGGAGTACCGCAGGGCGATCTCCCAATTCAGCCCTGAAGGCGCAGCCCAACTGGCAGGATTTGCCCAGCGGTTGCTGGCCCTCTATGAGCCGTTACGCCAAATTCCCAGCTTAGGACTACGACCGGATCTAGGCGTTGTACCGTTGCTGCTACGTCACCCCATGGCGATGCTAAAACTGCTGCCCCAAGTCGCGACATTGCAACAGTCCGTGGGCAAAATTTTGGACCAAACGGTTACCGACCCCTGGGTACGACGCCTGGTGGATCTGGAATGCTTTTTGCTCTCGGGGCTGACCGCCCACGAAACCATCGCGCCAGAGGTGGCCTTTGTCTATGGCGAGCGGGAGACAACCCCAGTCGATTACCCGATCGGCGGCAGTGAAGCCCTGGTCATGGCCCTGGTGCGGGGCTTAAAGCGCTGGGGTGGGGCGCTGCGATTGGGGTGCCACGTCGAGCAAATTATGGTGAAGGCTGGCCAGGTACAAGGGGTAAGCTTGCGCAATGGCGAAACCCTAACGGCTCCGGTGGTGATTTCTAACGCCACCCTCTGGGACACCTACAGCCAGCTTTTAAAACCAGACGATTTACCGGCTGAGTTTCGACAACCCGCCCTAGAAACCCGAGTGATTCCTAGCTTTATGCATCTGCATCTGGGCATTCGGGCTGACGGGTTAGAGGATTTGGCTATCCACCATGTGGTGCTGCAGGATGGCGATTGCCCCCTCACAGAACCCGGCAATACCTGCATGATTTCGATTCCGTCGGTCCTAGATCCGAACTTGGCTCCAGAAGGGCACCATGTCGTCCATGCCTACACCTTGGAGTCTTGGGCAGGCTGGCATCGGGGACCTGACTATGACGCCCAAAAACAAGCCAAGGCCCAGAATTTATACCGGGCTTTGGAGCAGGTTATTCCTGATATTCGCGATCGCCTGGTGCTCGAACTGATCGGCACGCCCCTCACCCACCAACGGTTTTTACGCCGCCATCAGGGCACTTACGGACCGGCGATCGCGGCGGGTCAAGGTACATTCCCAGGCTGCAAAACCCCGGTAAAGGGCTTATTGAGGGTAGGAGACACGACCCTACCCGGAATTGGCGTTCCGGCGGTGGTGGCCTCAGGGGTGCTGTGCGCAAATTCATTAGTACCGTCTGCACAAACGGCGGAACTGGTCTCTACCTTGTCTTCTGTCAGAGCCTCTGCCTGCCAGGGCAGCGGTGTCCAAGCTTGACAGTGCTGCAGCTCAGCCTCAGTTGAAGGCACTATTTGCTCGGTTGCTAAGGCCAGAATGGAAGAGTGGGGCAAGACCAATGCTTCAGCACTGCCGGTTTCAACAATCGGGCGCTGGGCAACCGTGCTCTGGGTAACATTGCGCCGGGCCACCGGGTTTTGGACGACGCCAGATCCCTCGGACCAAGTGGGCAAAGGCAGGGCCGGTTCCGGCAAGGGAACGTGTGCCGTGGTCTGGGAGGTAAACGTGGGGGCGGGGGGCGGCGTCAGGGTAAGGGTAGGACCAGGGGGTAAGGGGGCCACAGTGGTGGGGATTGCGGCCGCCACGGGCTGAGATGAAGCAACCGGTGCTGTTGTTCTGGAGAAGACCGGGGTAGTGGTGCCAGCGGGGGGCGCGATGGCCTGAGAAGGAATGGCCTGGGGCGTCGCCTCAGTTGAGGCTGTATTCACTAGGGTTGGTGGAAAATTTCTGTTGCGTTCGACTTGCCTTGTTGTACTTGTAGGCAATTCTGCTGATTCAGTGACGCCGTAAGCGGCTAACGTAATCAGACCGCTGCAGGAAAATAAAGCCCAGTACCGCATCGTGTTACTCCAAAACAAGGGCTGAGTTTGGCACCCGTTCGGGCGATTGCCCTCTATTGTCTAGAACCCTGCCGAGAAAGATCCAAAATTTCCAAAAAACGATACATGACGCGAATAACTCAAGCACTACCGCAGCCAGATTTAAGAACGAGCCGGTGCTGGGTGAGCGGGAGTTTTATAGCCCCAAACTGGCAGAGTGGTTGATGAACGCTTCTTGACTTTGATCGTGTTAGTCGCGTTGGAAGGTATGACCGGCGGCGACGGCTAGGGTGTTGTTGTTGGCGATCGCTTCGAGTTCTTTGTCGTTTCCGGCGGTGCGAATTAGGCAGGGGCCGGAGGCTTCGGAGAAAGCAAGGCCAAATTTGGCTTGGCAGGTGCCGATGATGGCTTCGTAGAGGTCTTCGACGGTCTTAATAAAGTGGAACTGGCCGATGATCAGGTTGGTGCCTTCGGAAATGATGACGGGAATGGTTTTGAGTTCCATGGGGGTGTTGGAATGCGGCAGGGGATAGTGACTGCGGCGGTGTCGTCTCCTGTTTTTATTTTTGAGGGTTGGGGGAGGAGCTGGGGCGAAGCGTCAAAAAGACTTTGCAATTGCGGGGGAGAGATCGGGGATTTAGTACAGCGTAAATTAAGTTTTCAGGAATAAATCGACTAGTAGTGGCCTGAACTCAGTCAGATTGCTTACCTGAGTAGCCATGAACAAGCGTCATATCGAACTGAGTTCAACCGACCGCAGTCATCTAGAAAATCTGTTGCGCCAAGGGCAATTGAAAGCGCGAACCTTCAAACGGGCAACCGGTTTGCTAGAACTCGACCGTGGCAAACCCGTGGGTGCGGTTGCGGAAACTCTAGACATCTCAGAAACGACAGTTCGAGCATGGCGCGAGCGCCATAGCCAAGAAGGCTTGCAGATGCTGCACGACAAGCCCCGCTCTGGTCGTCCCATCAAATTTGATGGTGAGCAACGGGCCAAAATCACAGCTCTGGCTTGTAGTGAAGCCCCTGTGGGTCATGAACGCTGGGACTTACGTCTGTTGGCCGATAAGGCCGTTGAACTGAACTACTGTCAGAGCATTTCGCATACGCAAGTCGGCAAGATTCTGAAAAAAACGAGTTAAAACCTCATCTCAAAAAGACTTGGTGCATTGGTCGCTTGGACAGTCGCTTTATCGCTCAGATGGAGCAGATTCTATGGCTGTATAGCCAACCCTATGACGCCAACTATCCGGTGGTCTGTTTCGATGAGCGCCCCTGCTTTCTCATTGGTGAGACCATTGACCCATTGGCCATGGGGGAGGGGCGAGTCTATCGAGAACACTACAGCTATGAAAAAAACGGTTCCTGTGCTTTATTGGCGGCTATTGAACCCCTCAGTGGTCAAAGGCTGGCCCACGTCTATGCCCGACGGACCAAACGAGAATACACATTGTTTTGTCAAGCCCTGGCTCAACAGTATCCCCAAGCCTACAAAATTCGTCTAGTACAGGACAACCTCAACACTCACAACGCCAGTTCCTTCTATGAATACTTACCAGCGACGGAAGCGTTCGTGTTAGCCCAACGCTTTGAGTTCCACTACACGACCAAATCAGCCAGTTGGCTCAACATGATTGAAATTGAGTTTTCTGCCCTGGCGCATGGTTGTTTATATCAGCGCATACCCACGATGGAAGAATTGGAACGACAAGTTTTAGCGCTGGTTGCTGAACGACATGAGAAACGCATCAAAATAAACTGGCAATTCTCTATCAAATCAGCCCGAAACAAACTCGGTCGTCACTATAAACAGATTCGACGTGATCAGACAGATATGAATACACCTGAAACTTAGTTTACAAAGTA
>JBHJIP010000203.1:0-12816 GCA_050043365.1 Leptolyngbyaceae cyanobacterium | reverse complement strand
CCCCGCTCTCCCACTCCCCCGGCTCCGCCAACTGCTGCAACGTCTCTTGGGCACGGCGTAAAGGACTGGTGTAAATATGACTGGGCGGCCACGACTGACCGTGGAGCCAGCGACCTAACTGAATCGACTGCTGCACCCCTTGCGGGGAAAGGCCATCGTCACTGTGGCCTGCCATGCGACCGGCTACGTTGCCAGTTGACTCCCCATGACGAATCAACAGAATCCGCATGATTCCCCTCTATCGATTGCAGTGACTGGGCTGCGATCTCGCCACGGGCATCGCCCCTTACAATGGCTAACAGATTGTCTTCCATTCGTGCGGTTATTGCCCAGAACCTATGCTGCTGAAATCCACCACCCGTCATATCCAAATCTATGCGGCGGAACTCCAAGACAATGACTTGGTTCCCAGCGAATCGGTCTTGACGATCAATGTCGATCCCGACAATGAGTTCAACTGGACGGATGAAACTCTCAAGCAGGTTTACCAGGAATTTGAGCGCCTGGTCGCCGATGCTAGCGGTGCAGAATTGACCGACTACAATTTGCGACGCATCGGCTCTGATCTAGAGCATTTTGTGCGCGGCCTGCTCCAGAGTGGTGCCATCAGCTATAACGTTCGGGGTCGCGTTATGAACTACAGCATGGGCCTGCCCCAAGTGGTTGGCGATACGTCTGCCTAAGGTCTATGTGTCATCGCTCCTGAGCCCTTAAAACCCGGTGATTAACTGTTTTAACCCCAACTGCCAGGCCGAGAATCCATTAGATCAGGCGGTTTGCCGTGTCTGTCATTGGCCTCTGGTTAAACGCTACCTCTGGGCGGTGGGGTCCGGTGCCCGTGAGTTGAGGGGCGATCGCCTGGTGAATGAGCGCTACCAATTGATCCGTCCCCAGCTTCTGCTGGATACAAAACCTTCGCGATCGCCCCTTCCCCTGGAAGCGGCCCCGGAGTTGGCCCAGCCTTACCTCGCCCTTTCGCCCTTTACGACCGCCATTCCCCGGCCCTTTGCCTACTTCACCACGGCTACGGGGGCCGAGGTGTTGCTCTTAGAAGATATTCCGGTCGGCTCTCCAGCACCCAAATCAGTGGAGCCGCCCCTGCTGCCAACCCTGGCAGAAGCCTGGTCTAAGGCTTCCGCACTCCATCAACTGGCTTGGCTCTGGCATTGGGCCACACTCTGGGAACCGGCGATCGCGGCGGGGGTCGGGGCGACGCTCCTGCAGGATGATTGGCTGCGGGTAGAAGGGGCTGATCTGCGCCTGCTGGCGCTCACCGGGGAACCATCGAGCCCCTCCCTGTCGCAATTGGGCGATCGCTGGCAGAGCCTATTGGCCGGGGCTCAACCCGTGCTGCAGACCTATCTACCGCCGCTGTTGGGATGCCTGCAAAGCGGTAATCTTAGTGCTGCAGCCCTCACCCAGTCTTTGCTGAGGGCGATCGAAACCCTGACCCAGGCGGAGTCGCGCAGTGTCCATTCGGTCACCTACAGTGATCAAGGCCCCCCCCGGCAGCGTAACGAAGACGCCTGCTACCCCCCCAGCGGCACCCGGCAGAATGCGCACGTTCAGGCGGATAGCCTTAGTGCCCAAGCCCCGGCCCCCATGGTGGTGGTCTGTGACGGCATTGGGGGCCACCAAGGGGGCGATGTGGCCTCGAAGTTGGCGATTGAAACAGTCACAGCCCAACTGCAAGCCCAGCTACAAACCCCCAACCTCTCCCACGAACAATTGCAGCTCGCCCTAGAGCAGGCAATTTTGCAGGCCAATCAGCAAATCTCTGAGCAGAATGATCAGGCCCATCGGGAAGCCCGCGATCGCATGGGCACCACCCTGGTCATGGCCGTGGCGTACGGGGCGCGGCTGTATTTGGCCCACCTGGGTGCCAGCCGTGCCTATCGCATTCGCCCCTACAACTGCAGACAACTCACCCTGGATGATGATGTCGCCACCCGCAACATGCGCCTAGGCCTCAGCCTCTACCGCGATGCCTTACTCAACCCAGGGTCAGGTTCCCTGGTGCAGGCCCTGGGCATGGCCGACTCCCGCCATTTACATCCCACCGTGCAAATGCATCTGCTGGTGGAAGACACCCTAATTTTGATTTGCTCTGATGGCCTCAGCGATAACGATTTGGTTGAACGGCTCTGGTCCCAAGAATTAGCGCCCTTATTGGGGAAACCCCAACAGACCCAACGGGTGGGTCAGCGGCTGATTCAGCTTGCCAATACCCACAACGGCCATGACAACGTTACGGTTGGGCTCTTGCACCTGGCCGGACAACCTAGCCCCAAGCCCCCTGTCCTGTCTGCGAGCTTGGCCTTAGTAGAGACGGTAGGATCCCCGGCTGCGACTGCAACGGTGCCACCCCCCACCCGCATCACCCCTGCCCGTAGACGCATGCCCTGGCTGGCGCTTTTTTCAGGTTTGGTCGTCGCCGCGTTCTTAGGGGCTGCAGGGGCCTACATCTGGCGACCTAGCCTTCAGTCTGGGGTATCGGAGCCAGAAGCTGCCCCTGAGGACCGCACCACCCTTTCCCCCTCGGCGGCACCGCCCCAACCTGCGGGAAATGACGCCCTAGAAGCGGTG
Organism: Leptolyngbyaceae cyanobacterium; assembly: GCA_050043365.1. Classification (GTDB taxonomy): domain Bacteria; phylum Cyanobacteriota; class Cyanobacteriia; order Phormidesmidales; family Phormidesmidaceae; genus PCC-6406. The sequence goes on along the minus strand of JBHJIP010000203.1, from coordinate 10,230 downwards.
GAAGTGGGCGATGTCTTGCAGCTACAAAGGCTACCGGTCAGCACCGCCCCCACTGAAACCCTGGCGATTACGGCGGAGGTGCCGCCAGCAGTGCCTAACCCAGCGGTCGATCAACCCAAACGCCCGTTGCCAGTGGGGAGCCATGTGGAAGTTGTCAGACGGCAGAAAACCCCGGACAATCAGCTATGGGTGCGTTTACGGGTTTGTTCAGTTCTGGATGAAGCGGAGGCTATCGAGACCTCACCATCAACCTCAGCCGAGCTGCCCGCTACGGAGCCAGCGTTGCCTTGGGCTAAACCAGGAGAAGAAGGATGGATTCTGGAAGAGACCCTGCGCCAAGTCAGCGATCGCCTAGAAGCAGTCCCAGCCAATACCCCTTGCTCTTAGCCCGCTCCCTCGCCCTCCCTTTCCCTTTACTCCTTCACTCCCCTACTCTCCATTCCCTACCCCCAGGCCCGCCCGGCCCTTCCACAACCCGCCCTTAAGCCCCCGACCTAATGCCCACTGCTGACTCCATTTGCTTTCGCCTGGCGATCGAGCGCCTTTCTTCGGCAGAACGCGATCACTACGCCCTATGGGTGCTGGAGTCTCCCTATCCAGGGGGATACGTTCATCACGATCAAATTTGGTCTGATGACCTAGTCGGTTTGTGGCAAAGCTGGCTAGAGCTGTTTTCCCTGCGAGGGTTACCCCAAGTTCCCCACGTCCCCTCAGCCTATGTACCCCAGTTTGTGCTGGAGGATTTGCCGGGCGGCAATAAAGAAGAGGGCAGCCCCAAAGGCTACACCGGTCGGTTAATGCAGACCCTCGGGGTGAAGCTCTGGCATTGGCTCTTCGATGGTCCGATCCAGAGCAGCCTTGACCAGAGCCAAGGCATTGCCATGGGCCAACATAAACCGCTGCGGGTCTGTCTCGACATTCGTGAGCCCGACTTGATTTCCATTCCCTGGGAGATCATTCAATCCCAGCCGGGTCGCCAAGCCTTTTCCCTAAACGAGTCGATCCGCTTTAGTCGCACCACCAGCGATGTCGATCCTTTACCAGAGCTGACCCTAGACCGCAGCCTCAAAATTTTGCTAGTCCTAGGGCAAGATGACGTGTCCGGCAGTGCTGGAACCGCCGATATAGCCAAGCTGCAGCTCCAGGCCGAAGCTGAAACCCTTAAGAGTCTGCTGCAAGGGGAACTCTCTTCCGCAATTCGGCGCGGGCTAGCCGTCCCCTGCCAGGTGGATACCCTATTGCAGCCCTCTCCGGCTGAGTTGGTCCAGGCTCTAGAGCGGGGCCAGTACAACATCTTTTTCTACGCGGGCCACGGCATCCCCGCCCCTGACGGTGGTCTTCTGTTTGTGCAGCCTGATGCCACCTTAAACGGTACGGAGCTGGCCCAGGTGCTGACCCGCTGTCGGGTTAAAGTTGCCGTTTTTAATACTTGCTGGGGGGCACAGCCAGACCAGCGCGGAGCTACGTCCATTCCGCGCAGTAGCTTGGCAGAGGCACTACTCCACCATGGGGTGCCAGCGGTGTTGGCCATGCGCGATTCCATTGCCGATGAAGAATCCCTCAGCTTTATTCAAGCCTTTTCCGAAGCCCTGGCCCGTCAGCAACCCGTAGATCGGGCCGTGGCGATCGCCCGCCAGCAGCTCCTCACCCTTTATAAATTCAACCAACCGGCTTGGACCTTACCGGTGCTCTACATGCACCCGGACTTTGATGGTCAACTCCTGGCCGTGCCCCAAACCGAAGTCACCCGCTTACCCGGTGTCACCGATACCCCCAGCAAGATTGCAGCAATCCGAGTCGTAGAAAACACCAGTCGGGTCTGGCCCATTTATCGGGGGCTGATGCGCGTCGGGAGATTGCCTGATAACGATTTAGTAATTCAGGAGCCCTGGGTTTCGAGCAAACATGCCGAGATCTTTTGCCGTCAAACCCCTGGTGTGACCGCTGGTGATATCCAGAAAACCTACTATTTACGGGATTATTCCCGCTATGGCACCCTGTGCCAAACCGCCCAGGGGTGGCACCATGTCCATCGCCAAGAGGTTCCCCTCGACCCCGGCACCCACCTACGGTTTGGTAGCCCCCAGGGGCAACTGATGGAATTCGTCATTGACGGTTAGCGCCCATGGCGGATTATGACTGGGTGATTTTGGGCGGTTCCCTAGCTGGGCAAGAAGCCGCTAAGCTAGCGGCTCTGCGGGGCGCACGGGTCGCGCTGGTATTGGAAAACGGTGACCCCAGCCCACCCGTGACCACACCGGAATCCCTGCGATGGTTTTATGCAGATGCTCAGCGGGTGGCCCGCTCACCGAATGTTGCGCCGCTTGATTGGTGCGCATTCCAAGCGCAAGCGGCCCTAGTCCATGAGAATTCGGCCCTTCATACCCCCACCCAGTTGATGATGGCTGGGGTGGATGTGATCTGGGGAGAGCCGACCCTAACGTCGGGTTGTCGGGTCTACGTGAATGACCGATGTCTGACAACGCGCAAACTCCTGATCGCTTTAGCCGGTGAATGGTTTCCCCCCGATATTCCTGGCATAGTAGCGGTTTCCTGTCTGACGCCTGCCAGCTTAGCCGCCCTCAAAACGCTCCCTAAAAGCCTGCTCCTTTTGGGCAGCAGTCCTTTGGCGCTAGAAATAGCTCAAGCCTTAGCCCAATGGGGGGTTGCGATTACGTTGCTGACCCCTGCCCCCCAGCTTTTACCTGCGGAGGAATCCATGGTCTCTGATTGGGTCGCGGCAGAACTGCGGGCGGCAGGGGTTCACCTACACCTGGGGTGCCAACCGACAAGTGTCACGGTAGATGCTGCTGGTTTCTCAGTTCACACAGAGGCAGATCGCTGGACTGCCGATCAAATTGTCTTAGGAACCGTCCCCCGTCCCAGGTTGAGTGGCCTCAACCTAGCATCCTTGGGCGTGCCGGGCGATCGCCTCGCCGTCAACGCCTACTTACAGACCCGCCACCCTGACATTTACGCCTGTGGATCTGCCGTGGGTAGTGACCTACCTGTGGTGGCCCGCCATCAGGCAGAAGTGGCGGTGAATAACGCCCTATTGTGGAATCGCCAGCGGGTCTGCTACGAGCAGTTGCCCTACACGCTGCTGACCCAGCCGGAATTTTGCCGAGTGGGCCTGACCATGGCAGAGGCTGAACAGCGATACGGCGCTCACAAGGTGGTGATTTACGAGCAGATTTTAGACCGCAACCGTAAGGCCCAAGCTCTGGGCAACCCCACTGGATTTTGCCGCTTCGTCACCCGTCGAAACGGGCAACTGCTGGGGGCACATATAGTGGGGCTCCAAGCCAGCGAGTGGGGGCAGGTGATGGCGATCGCTCTCAAACATCGGCTCACGGTTCAAGAGCTGGCCAACCTACCCACTGCCCCCCAGACGCTGACGGACATGCTGCGACAGACGGTGGCACAGTGGGAGAGCGATCGCTGGCGACCCGGACAGTGGCGGCGGGATTGGGCTGAGAACTGGTTTAACTGGCGGCGCTCAAAGCGGCGTTGATGTACGGAAAGGGCAACCACAAGGGATTGCCCCTACACCTTGGCCAGGGTGACCTGTTCTGGCTGATCTTGATACTTGCCCCGGCGGGTTTCGTAACTGACCTGGCAGGGCTCTCCCTCTAGAAACAGCTGTTGCACCACCCCTTCATTGTCATAGATGCGACAATCTGCGCTAGATGAATTGGAAAACTCTAGAGTGAGGTGGCCCCGCCAGCCCGCCTCAGCGGGGGTGAGGTTAGCGATGATGCCGCAGCGGGCATAGGTGGACTTGCCAATGCAAATCACGCTGATGTTGTCGGGCACCTGGATGCGCTCTAGGGCCACCCCTAGCCCATAGGAGTGGGCGGGCAAGATGAAGTAGCTGCCGTTTTCATCGGTGCGCAGGGGCGTGGGCGCTAGGTGCTCTGGGTTGAAATATTTGGGGGCTAAAACCGTACCCGGCACATGGCGGAAAATCCGAAATTCTGCAGGTGATAGGCGAATGTCGTAGCCATAGGACGACAGGCCATAGCTGATCACCGGGCGGGTCACCTTCAGCTCCCCGAGGCTGACCCGGCGCACCAACTGGGGCTCAAAGGGGTGAATCAGCCCCTCAGCGGCCATGGTTGTAATCCAAGTGTCGTTTTTAATCATGGGTTTAAAGTGAGGTTGAAAACAGGGCGTGATAACAAGGCTCGGTCTGAACGGTCAAGACAAAAACTGACGGCGAAACTCGGTCACTTGGTCGGCGATCGCCAACAGCGTCTCGGGCATCTCTGGCCCGGTCAAAATTACATCCACCTGGGGGGGGCGGCTAGTTAGAAAATTCAATACCGAAGCTTCGGAGATCAACCCAAACTGGATCGCCAAGCTCAACTCATCCAGTACAACCAGCCCATAGCGACTGCTACTGGCCAAGGCCTGAGCCTCGTCCCAAAGTTGGGCAATCGTGGCTTGCTCTGCTGCGGTCACGTCTTCGGCGGTATGGAGACAGCGAGACAAATCGGCTCGAATCCAGTCCAGGGTTTGACCAAACTGCATCGGCCGATCTGTGCCCTGGCGGATGCCCCCCTTTAAAAACTGCACCACCAGCACCGCGTCCCCTTGGCCCGCCCGTCGCATCGCCTGCACCATCACCTTTGTAAAAAAGGTGCGATGGGGGGAAGTGAAAACCTGCACCGTCCCTTCAATGGTGTGTAGCAACGGGTGGGCCAGCAAGCGGGCCGGACGGCTGGGCGTTGAAGGGGCGGAAACCCGGACCTGTGAAACCATATCTGGGACGAATCTAATTTTTGATTGGCTAAATATAGCGCACTTTATTTCTGAAAATCCTAAAAACACCCTACATCTACAGAAATAGTATGAATGTATTTTGGGGCCGTATCCTGTGCTACGATTCAGCCGCTTTGGGTAAAGAACCCAGGCCTGCTAAGGCAGGCTCTACGGGTCAATAGGGTTGGCCAACGCGAGTCGCCCTGTATTCTGGTTAAGGCATTCAGCTCAGCGGGATCTAAGGAAAACACCATGACATGGCAGCGCCCTGACGGACGACAGGCGGATGAAATGCGCCCGATCAGCTTTGAGCCCAGCTTCACTCAATTTGCGGCGGGGTCGGTGTTGGCCAAGTGCGGTCAAACCCAGGTGTTGTGTACGGTTTCCATAGAATCTGGGGTGCCTCGGTTTTTAGAAGGGAGTGGTCGCGGCTGGCTGACCGCCGAATATCGGATGTTGCCCAGCGCCACCCCCCAACGGCACAAGCGCGAACTGCTGAAGCTCTCAGGCCGCACCCAAGAAATTCAGCGATTAATTGGCCGAAGCCTACGGTCTACCCTGGATTTTGAAGCCCTAGGCGAGCGGACTTTGCTCGTGGATGCCGATGTGTTGCAAGCGGATGCTGGCACCCGCACCACGGCGATTACCGGTAGCTATGTGGCCCTGCAGGGGGCGATCGCCACCCTACTCGATTCAGGTGAACTCGCCACATCCCCCCTGGCGCACCAGGTGGCTGCCATTTCAGTGGGCATTGTCGAAGGGATCCCCCTATTGGATTTGAAATATGAGGAGGATGTGGCAGCAGCGGTGGATTGTAATGTGGTGCTGAACGAATCCCTAGACATTATTGAGGTCCAAGGCACCGCCGAAGAGGGCAGCTTTTCTCGGCAAGAAATGAATGCATTGATGGACTTGGCAGAGAAAGGGATTGGTGAGCTGCTGGTGATGCAGCGCCAGGTTTCAGCGTAGCGGTGCAATATTTCTAGCGCCCCTGATGCGCCCCGGCTCAACTGCCCTACTGCACGACGCCCCGTTCCACCGGTCGAATCTCGGCCCCCCCAAAAGACGCGGCCCGCCCCGACCAGTCAAAATCGCTGATCCGGAAACCAATGAAGCCAGTGGACTGTTCTGGATTGAAGCGGATCACGAGCCCATAGGCGCGACGACTGTATTCGAGTATGTAGTCGGTGCTGAAAAAGTCCCCGGTATCCAGGTTGACCGAAGCTTGGATTCCGGCGCGAATCGGCCCATAAATTTGTTGAATCAAGCCAAAGGAGAGGACATTGCGGTCAATATCTCGATCAAACAGAAACGGTGACTCCCCATCTCCCACAAAGGCTTTAGCGTAGGTGACGTTGTACTGGGTGTAATCGAAAAAATCATCTGAGAAATGCCCAAACTGCCCCCGAATCCCGGCAATAGCGGTCAAGTTTTCTTGGGTATCGCCGCTGGAGTAATAGGTGAGGGTGCCTGTGCCCCCCAGTACAAAGTCAAAGTAAGGCACTACGGGTCTGGGGCTGAACCGCAATCCTTGATCACGGGTGGCGGGTAGGGGCTCCCCCTCCCAAATTCTAAAGGCGCGGCTGAGGCTAATATTGCCCTGGGTTCTGGCCAGGGTGAGAAAGCTGTTGGCCGGATTGGGGGGGAGTAAATTGAGCCGGTCGGTTTCAGCAGTGACCAATTGGCCGGATAGCTGATAGCGCAGATTGATGTCGGTATCCCCTAGCACAATGTTGGGAGAGGCCAAAACTGCCCCCACACTGCCTTGCACATCTCGAAAGCCTAAAGAGCCGTTAAAGAGGCGATCGCGGTAACTGGCTTCTAAATTAAGCGTGTGAAAATAGAGCTGCTGGCGTACCCGCAAACTAGACCGGAGGCGGTTATCGATATTGGCTAAATCTAGACCGGCAATGCTGGCGGTAGCTGTTGCTATGGTGGCAGGCCCTAACTGGCCATTCAGGTCAAATACCACCCCGTAGTTGGAGAGGTTGGCAAATTCAGTATTATCCAGCCAGCGCTCTATATAAAACTGGGGTGTGACATCCAGCTTCCAGGGGTCAGCAATCGGGGCCGAAAACGTCCGTTCTACAAACAGACCATCGCGATCGCGGCCATCAATGCCGATGCCTGTCGGGAGGGGGTTGAGCGCCTCATCGTCTACCGTGCCCCGGCGCAGCAAAATCCGCGACTGCAGCAGCGGGATGCTAAAGCCTTGGTCAAATACCAGACGAAAATTCTCAATCAGCAGCTCGTCCTCATTTTCATTCAGGCGCACCAACTGCGCTGAATCCCCCCGAAACTCCAGCTCCGGGGGCGAGAACGGATCGTTAGTAAAGCGGATTTCCCCCGTAGTCCAACCGTCGGCGTTAAAGCTAATTTGCTCCGCCTCGAAGCGGAGACGGCGGACGACGCCCCCTTCGGTACCGGCGACAGCTACGTCATCGGTGGCCAGTAGTACTCCCCCAGGGCTGGTAATGCTCCGGATGGGTCCCTGCTCACGGAGGCGATCGCTAATCGGTTGATTGGCTCTTGCCGACGTATCCGTTGGCAGGATATTGGCAAAATCCTCCCCGGTAGTGGGGGTAAATAGCTCTCCATAGGCTTCATAAATTACCCCTTCCCCCTGGAGCAGGTTGTACTCAGCCCGCTCCCCTTGAATCAGTTGGTCACCCCGCCGGATGGCCACATTGCCTTCGGCCAAAGCATAGCGATTGGTGAGGTTCACCCAGAGGCGATCGGCGCTTAAGAGGCCATTGCCGATCCGCAACAGCACATTGCCTCGGGCGGTTACAACCTGCCGCTCAGGGTCCAATTCTTGGCTGTCTGCGGTGAGTTCGAGGGGGATGGGCGGTCGCGATGTGGGGGAGGTGGGCGTTAGAAGCTGCCCCGTCCCCGTTACCCCACCATTACTCCACAGCGGTTCAGGCTTAGCGCCGGGAGGATAAACAATCGAACCAGGGACATTATTATCCTCAGCCTCAGCTTCTTCTGCATCACCAGCTTGCGCCAAGGCTTCTCTGGGCAAGGTGCTGAACAAGGGGGTCGCCGTGCGATCTCCTTCTACCAGACGAGGGCTTATGGATACAGGAGGCGATAACGCCAGGGTCTCAAGCCCTAATGGGTTGCCTAAGGCTTGGGCAGATGTCGTAGCAGCGTTCAGATTGTCAGCGGATTCGGGTTGAACAGTCTCTAGGGCTGTGAAGGGCAATAGCTGGAGCGCCTCTGCCTCTGAGGTGAGCGGGGCGGTCCCTAAAAAATGATCTGCGACCTGATGCCGTTCCGCGCCATCCAGGACTGGGGCTGGGGTGGCCAGTTCAATCGGCTCACCACGGGCAATCTCAACCCATGGGGCAGGGTCTGGAGGTGGCAGAGGATAGGACATAAAAACCAGCACCAGTCAAAAATAAAGCCCGACAGGCGGGCTTTGGCATTGTCTTATGGATTGTTTCAGCTAAACCACTCAGGAGTAAGCAGAATTGAACCCTATTCAAGATCCTGATTGCCAGGGTTCCGGGACGGGTCACCATTTAAGAACCCAAAAATGAACAGCCCTACGAAAAAGAAAACCGTTATATAAACAACAATCTTCAGTGTCAGCATTGAAGACTCCCTAATATCACAGCGATTGGTATTGATTATGATATCGCCAAACGAGCAGCCCCTTTTGGCGCAATTCGCATTTATTCCTAAAAGAGGACGGGTTGCGGTCGTAGAGGTTCCCGCCTGCCGCTGCCGCTCAGTCTGATTTTGCACCCTTGCTCTGGGAAGTCATTGCATAGTTAATGGGCTGGAAGTGCAAGTTTAATGCCATGTCCCCTGCCTCTGTTGCCCCTGAATACCAAGCTGCGCTTGATGCCATTGCGGCTACTGCTCAGCGCCTCCAATCCCTGAGTCAGCGATCGCTCCAAACCCAGTGGCACTTTTATCACGGCAATCTCACCCTAGACGAGGCAGCACAGCAGGCTCCCCAATGGCCCTTTGCTTCAGTGAATCATCGAGATCACGTGCCCTGGCCTAAAGGACGACAGTCGCTCTGGCTGTGGCAGCGACTTGTAATTCCTGAGACCTGTGCAGGCTTTGAAATAAGAGGGTCTACCCTGCGACTGGGCCTAACCTGGTGGGCGGAATTTGCCCAGGTCTTTGTGAATGGCCAGTTGGTTCAAGAAGGGGATATTTTTGACTGTTTTACCCGTATTCCCCTCAAGGAACGGGTGCAGCCAGGGGATGAATTTACCCTGGCGCTACATCTGGTTAGCCCTGGCCATGACGAAGGGGCGCTGGTGCGATCGCAGCTCATCTACGAAAACCCCAATCTGGATCCCCCCGAACCGGGCTTTGTGGCCGATGAAATGGCAGTCTTGGCCCAGTATTTCAGAGCTTTAGCGCCTGAGCAGTTAGCGCCGCTGGCTGCCGCCACGCAGCAATTAGAGCTATCTCTGGTGGGTAATAAACCGCAATTTCAGGCAGAGCTGACAGCGCTGCGGCAACGGCTGATGCCTTGGCGGGATTGGATTCAGCAGTATCAGATTACCTGTGTTGGCCATGCCCATTTGGACTTAGCTTGGCTCTGGCCTGTCCCCGAAACCTGGGAGGCCGCCGAGCGTACCTTTCAGTCGGTGCTGGCATTGCAAAAGGACTTTCCTGAACTCACCTACACCCATTCCAGCCCCGCCCTGTTTGCCTGGTTAGAGCAGCATCGCCCGGATCTATTTACTGCTGTTCAACAGGCGGTGGATCAAGGTTGGTGGACGATCGATGCCGGACTGTGGGTGGAGCCCGAACTGAATACCCTCGGGGGAGAATCCTTAGCTCGGCAGATTTTGTACGGCCAACACTATTGCCGCGATCTCTTCGGCACCACCAGCGCGATCGCCTGGCTCCCCGATAGCTTTGGCTTCTCGGCGCAACTCCCCCAGTTGTTAAAACAAGGCGGCATCCGCTGCTTTGCCACCCAAAAACTACGCTGGAACGACACCACCGAATTTCCCCATCATTTATTCAACTGGCAAGGACTTGACGGCACCCAACTGCTTAGCATGACCCTGCCCCCTATTGGCAGCGATATCGATCCCGCCAAAATGGCAGAGCAAGGGGCAACATGGGCCAGTAAAACGGGTCTAACCACAGCCCTCTGGCTCCCCGGCATGGGCGATCACGGCGGTGGCCCCACCCGCGACATGCTGGAGCAGGTCAGGCGTTGGCAGCAGTCTCCTTTTTTCCCCGAAGTCAGCTTTCAACCCATGGGCCAGCTTTTGGAGGCAATTGAAACCCAGGTCTACAACCAATTAACAAGTAACAAGTCACAAGTCAAAACTGACCCCACCACCCCACAACTCCCCCACTCCCCCCCTCCCCCACTCCCCACCTGGACCGACGAACTCTACCTCCAACTACACCGGGGCTGCCGGACCACCCCTCCCGACCAAAAGTGGTATAACCGCCGCCGTGAAGACTTACTGGTACCGG
>JBHJIP010000202.1:0-13192 GCA_050043365.1 Leptolyngbyaceae cyanobacterium | reverse complement strand
AAATGGGGACCTAACTCCCCCAAACCCCCCGAAATGGAGATGCGGGTTGGGTCGTGAATCGCCCGGTGACAGGGGCGAGGCTGGCAACAATCCTTTCCTCTGGTGACCGATTAAAAGACCTTAATCAGCAGATTCATCAGGAGAGGCTTCTGAAGTGCCATCTGAAGCTTCATAGAGCGCATCTAACTTCTCACGGGCATCATCGACGGAGATAGAGCGCATGACTAAGAGGGGCTCCCGCGTGACTTTGCCTCTCTCATCCAGCATTTCGGGGTGAGGAACCGTGCCAGAGGTTTGAGGCTGATTGCCACTCCCAAAGGAAGGTCGTGGATCGCGGCGAGTATCTGCGCCCAGTAGCATCATGTTGCGGATGAGATTGCCCAGGGCGAGCACTGCCAAGATCACAAACGCCACGACGTACAGAGCATGAAACATAGTTCTTATCAGGATTTAGATGATCAAAAACAGGGTTGAGAACTGCAGCACAATCCCTTAAGGGCTAGCCTCTGCTGGCTCAGGTATAGATTTCTATTGTGACAGACTCTTTGGAAATCAGCATGGCTGTGTCCTACGGGGAGGCCGAACTGACATTGGGTGCCGGTGGACGCGTGAAGACCTGTTCAGGGCTGACAGGAGGTTGACACGCTTGGCCCTGAAGAGGTTGCCAACCGGCTTGCCAGAGATCTTTGTTTTTAAGGGTTTTAGCATTGATCCAGAGGCGCACTGTGTCATCGCAAGTGGCGACAATTTCGGCAAAGACTAAGGCCCCTTGATTCTTGCGATTAACGACTTCGAAGTGACGCCACCCCATGACAGCGGCCTGGGCTGTCCATTTGGAACCGATGAGGTGGGGAAACTTTTGCTTCTTGGCCATGGGCGATCGCTATCAGCATCTGAGCTGCAGGGCTTGCTTTACAAAACCATATTGGCGGTGACTGCGCCAAGGTTTAGCCTCAGCAGGTTGACTCTGTCGAGACCTAAGAGTTGTCCTAGGTGAGTCGTTTTTCCAGCGTACGGATGTGGATGGCGCGGCTGGCGAGGGTAGCGACCCCATCCTGGCACTGGAGGTAAATTTTGCCGGAGAAGAGTTGTCGAATGGTGTCTCGCTGATAAACCCGTACCCCGTCTGATTCCAAGGCGAGGCTATAGCCCAGGTCCTCTAGGGTTTCTTCCAGCGATCGCACAAAGGTCTTGCGGCTGGTGTAAGGCAGCTCTAAGGTCTTGGTGTGGTTATAGAACCCACCGAGTAACCCGCCAATACTTCCAACCGCCAAGGCCAATTCCCCTGAAACGCCAGTGACGCCAATGCCAACGGTTTTTGTCGCCAGCAGTGTGGCCACAAGGATAGAACCCGAAAAATAGTAAAGGCTGGTTATCGCAAATCCGGGTCCAGTAGGAAGAACCAGGCTCGGCGCATCACTTTTGGGTTCCGATGATTCAGACATGGGGCTCACATTTTCAATAGAAAGATTTACATTATCAAGCTTTATAGCTATCTCTATGTCCCCCCTTCTCAAAACATGGGGTGCGCAGGTCATAATCTCCAGAGGCATATTGTGTGAGGCCCCCATTTGCATGATCGACGTTGAGCATCTCCATAAGGTTTATGGCTCTACTACTGCGATTAGAGATGTCACCTTTCGAGTAGAACCAGGGGAAATCCTGGGTTTCTTAGGTCCGAATGGCGCGGGTAAAACCACTACCATGCGGATTTTGACCGGATATTTACCCGCCACCAGCGGCACTGCGCGAGTGGCCGATTTTGATGTCCATGAAGATTCCATGGCGGTGCGCCAGCGCATTGGCTATCTGCCTGAGAGCCCGCCGCTCTATCTAGATATGACAGTGGCAGGATATCTGACTTTCGTAGCGCGAATCAAAGGGTTGCCGGCGGGCGATCGCCCCCAGCGAGTCGAATCCGCCATGGCTCGCTGTGGTTTAGAAGATAAGCAGAATGTGCTGATTCGTAAGCTCTCGAAGGGTTACCGGCAGCGGGTCGGCATTGCCCAAGCGATTGTGCATGATCCGCCCGTGATTGTGCTGGATGAGCCCACCTCTGGGCTGGACCCGCGCCAAAACAATGAGGTGCGCCAGTTGATCCGCTCCTTAGCTGGGGACCACACGATTATTCTCTCGACCCATATCTTGCCGGAGGTGAGCGCCACCTGTAACCGCATCGCGATTATCAACCGGGGCCAGGTGGTGGCGATCGATAGCCCTGAGGCCCTGATGAATAAACTGGCCGGTGAGCTGACCTATGAGGTGGAGGTCAGGGGCGATCACGCGGCCATTCAACACCATCTCGATGCCGTTGCTGGGGTGGCCCAAGTAGAAGACTTGTCCCCTGACTCGAATGTAGCGCCCCATCGCTTTCGGGTGACGGCCCATCAGGGTGCGGTGCCAGGGGAGGCGATCGCAGCCACCCTGATCAATGCAGGCTTGGGTTTAGGGGAGTTACGTCGCCACCAGGCCAGTCTGGAGGATGTTTTCCTGAATTTGACCACTGAGGAGCCGGACTCTGATTTGCCAGAAGTCGCCTCGACCGAGCAACCTGCTGGGGAGGACTTTTAACGTGATCACCTCAATCAAAACGATACTCAGCAACCTACTGGCGATTTACCGCCGGGAGCTGCAGGGTTACTTTGCCTCCCCCCTCTCCTATGTGATTGCGGCTGTATTTTGGCTCTTAGGCGGCTTTTTCTTGGTAGTGCTTTTACTCGGCCCTGATGGCGTTATTGCTTTTGCGGCCCGCCAAGATCAGGCCGTTCAGTTGGGTCTCGGTGCGCCGACGGTGGATGTCGCCTATGAGTTCTTGCAGTACTACCTCGGTTTTCTGGGCTCGCTCTCGATGTTTATCTTGCCGATTTTATCCATGGGCCTTTATGCCGAGGAGCGCAAGCAAGGCACCCTGGAGCTATTAGCGACCTCTCCGATTACCAACTGGGTGGTGGCCCTGGGCAAGCTGCTGGCGGTAGCGACCTTTTACACCACTATGGTGTTGCCGCTGATGCTGTGTCAGGCGATCGCCCTAGAGGCGTCTCAACCGGCGATTTCCCCCACCCTCTTGGTGATGGGTCATGTGGGCTTAATTCTGCTGGCGACCAGCGTCTTGGCCCTGGGGATGTTTCTCTCGTCCCTAACCAGCAGTACCGTGCTCTCGGCGATCATGACCTTTGCGCTAGTGCTGTTTTTGTGGATTGTGGATGCGCTGGCGCGATCTCTGCCTGGTGCCAGCGGCGAGGCCCTGGCCCATCTGTCGCTGCTGAAGCACTTCACTGACTTTACCCAGGGGATTCTCGACACCAGCGGCATCGTGTTGTTTGTGTCTTACATTTTGCTGGGTCTATTTCTGACCGCTCAATCCATTGAAACCCTGCGCTTCCAGCGTAATTGAACCGTTTTATACAAAATTTTGGTGACGACCCTATGAGCGGACGATCGATGTCCTCACAGCTGAAATTTCTCGCCTGGCCTGGTCTGGCCTGTACAACGGCAGGCTTGGTGGCTGGCGGCCTATCTGGATGGCAGTGGCTGCCATTGGCCCTGTTTTTAATTGGAATTGCCCTCTTACTGGTGGGCTTGAGTTTCAGCGGTGGACGGTTTTGGCAGCAGCGTTCGACCCAAGCAGGCACCAATGCCACGGTGTCGGTTGTGGCGGTCATGGTGATTCTGGCGCTGATTAATTTCCTGGCGGTGGGGTCCTCGATTCGTATGGATCTGACCGAGAACCAGATTTTTACCCTGGCACCCGCTACCAAAACCGTGACCCAAGCCCTCACGACTCCGGTGAAGGTGGTGGTGTTTGATGGGGCTCAAAATGCTCAGGATGTTCAGTTGCTTAAGAGCTACAGCCGTCAAACTGACAACTTTAGCTACGAGTACATCGACCCTTCTGCCAATCCCCAACAGGCCCAAAGCTTTGGGGTGAACGCCCCTGGCATGGTGTTTTTAGAGGTGGGCGAAGACCGGCGTTTCCTGCAATCGGTGGGTACGCCCGATCCCCAAGGGCTGGGACCTGCAGAGCGTTTATCCGAACGGCGCTTGACCAATGCCCTCGACCAAATCGTCAGCGATCGCACCCTGACGGTTTACTTCACCCAGGGCCACGAAGAACTCACCATTGATGGCAGCGCAGCAGGCTATGTCACCGCTGCCGCCAACCTCGAAGATAAAAGCTATACCGTTGAACCCCTCAATTTGGCAGAAGCGCAGGGCATTCCAGACGATGCCGATGTGGTGGTGGTGGCGGGTCCAGCCCAAGACTTTTTTGAGGGGGAAGTGGAGGCGCTTCAGGATTACCTCGATCAAGGGGGCGGCGTATTGCTGCTGCTTGACCCCCGCACCGATGGGGGCTTGACGTCGCTGCTGAATGACTGGGGTGTTGTCCTCGACGATCGCCTTGTCCTCGATACCTCTGGCGCGGGGCAGTTTGTCGGCCTGGGTCCGGCAGCGCCCTTGGTGTCTGACTATGGTCCCCATCCGATTACCCAAGAGTTTGGCCAAGGGCAGTCGTTCTTTCCGTTGGTGCGTCCCGTTGAGACCGAAGACCTGAATGACATCACCGCCACGCCCCTGCTGTTTACGAATGCTCAGAGTCGGGCTGAGGCGATTTCCGATGACGGCGATTTGGCCTTTGATCCTGAGGCCCCCCCAGATGGCCCCCATGTGCTGGGGGTGGCGCTCAATCGCCCTGCTACTCCAGCCGCAGATGCTGATGCCCTTGAGGATGAGGTGGATGGAGCTCTGGAAGATGAGGATGCGGGTGTAGACGCTGACGTGAGTGCTGTCTCTGAACCGGACAGTGAGTCTGAGCTAGACGTAAGTCCTGAGTCAGACCCAGCGGATGAAACGGACACCAGCGAAGAGGCAGAAGACGCCCTTGGCGTTGACGCGCTCGAACCTGCCAACTCGGAAGCGCGACTGGTGGTGATTGGCAACTCCAGCTTTGCTAGTGATGGCCTGTTTGAACAGCAGCTTAACGGCGATGTGTTCTTGAATTCCGTCAGTTGGTTGGGCCAGCAAGGAGACGACACCCTCTCGATTCAGCCGAAGACGGTGACCAATCGCCGCATTTTGATTACCCCCCAACAGCAAATTGGGCTGGGTATTGTCTCCCTACTGGTGCTGCCTTTGACCGGCATCGCCCTGGCAATTTTGATGTGGTTACGGCGACGATAAATGGCGTTAAAGAAAAATACGATTGTGCTGGTGGCGATCGCCCTCGTGCTGGGTGGGGCCGTGATCATCATGGAATCCCGGCAGCCCAGCCCCACCGCCACGGAGACCGACGGGGAGGCAGGGCCGATCTTTGACTTTTTGGAAACCGATGTCACCGGCCTACACATCGAAACTCAAACCCAGGAAGTCACCTTTGAGCGGGATGATCTGGGCTTTTGGCAAATGACCGCGCCGGAATCTGCCCCTGCCGAAGAAGCGGCGATCGCCTTTTTGCTAAGCCGTCTCAATACCGATGGTCTCCGCCGAACGATTACCGTAGATGCTGCTGAGATGCCGGATTTTGGTCTGGATGTGCCTTTAGCCACGGTCGATATCACCTTGGCAGATGGTACGACCCATTTGTTTGTATTGGGCGACCCCGACTTTAGCGGCAGCGACTACTATGCTTTGGTGGATCCGGAATCGATACCGCTGCCTGAAGATGCCGGAGAGGTTGCGGCATTGGTGGTGTCTGGGGATTTGCTCAACGCCGTGGAGCGTCCCCTAGAAGAATGGCAGGTGGCTGATCCAGCTTCAACGCCGACCGATAGCCCGACTTCGACACCGACGGAAGCAGGGGGCGAGGAGATTCTTCCAGAAGATCTACCGATTCCCGATTTATTGCCCGAAGAGTGACCTGACCCACTGAGCCGATGACATCTGCTACCGCTACCCTCCTGATTTCTTGTCCAGACCAGCGGGGTTTGGTGGCGAAGCTGGCCAACTTTATCTATGCCAACGGCGGCAACATTGTCCACGCTGATCAGCATCGTGATGAGGCATCTGGCCTATTCCTTTCCCGCTTGGAGTGGTATCTAGAGGGGTTTAACCTGCCCAAGGACTTGATTGGTCCCGCCTTTCAGGCGATCGCCCAGCCCCTACAGGCGGATTGGCAACTGCATTTCTCCGATGCGGTACCGCGCATTGCCATCTGGGTGAGCCGTCAAGATCACTGCTTGCTGGACTTGCTGTGGCGCTATCGGGCGGGCGAGTTTGTGGCGGAAATCCCGCTAATCATCAGCAACCATGACCAGTTGCAGCCGGTAGCGGAGCAATTTGGCATCGACTATTATCACGTCCCAATCAGCGCTGAAACGAAGGCTGAGCGGGAAGCAGAGCAGCTTGAGCTTTTAAAGCGCTACAACGTCGACCTGGTGGTGCTGGCGAAATACATGCAGATTCTTACGGCTGATTTTGTGCGTCAGTTTCCCAAGATCATCAATATCCACCACTCTTTTTTACCCGCTTTTGTGGGGGCCAACCCGTATCATCGCGCCCATGAGCGGGGGGTGAAAATCATCGGGGCGACGGCCCACTATGTCACCGATAACCTTGATGCAGGGCCGATTATTGAGCAGGATGTAGTGCGGATCAGTCACCGAGACGGGGTGCCTGATTTGATTCGCAAGGGCAAGGATCTGGAGCGGATGGTATTAGCCCGAGCCGTGCGCCTGCATTTACAAAATCGTACCCTCGTTTATGGCAACCGCACGGTTGTGTTTGCATGAGAATGGTCGAAATCTTGATCTTTAATCAGTCGACTCTACTTGACTAGAAGCCAATTTGATCATGCTTAAGAATATTCCAAATAAGGCTTCTAGATCGCCAATAAAATGCTCTTCTGCCTCAATGTCAACACGTTTGTCAACTAGTCTTAGAAACTTCCAGTTACTACCAGTCGTAATCACACCATAAACATGTTTAATGGCATTTCTATGCTGATGATTAAAGAGCTGGGCAGCCACCATCTCAGCAATACATTGAGCGATGCCAGATTTAATATTGTCGTTCTTTGCCTCGACCAGGGTAATCACGGGTGCGGTAATTTCTAGCTGTTTGGGAGAAGAGCTAATAATAAAATCACATCGACCTGTTAATCCTCTAGATCGGTCAACATTGAAGTCAACGCCTGAGAAAAAGCTGATTTGACGATTGAACTGTTTTCTGACCTCCACCAGTACCGGAGCGATAATTAGTTCAGATCGGGCTTTCTCAGTGTCAATTTCCAAGGCTAGCGGTATGTTTTCTGCAAGTGTTTCTCTCAATAGAGGGCTCGGAATAACAGGTTCAATATCTTTGAAAATCTCAACTCTTTCCTGTAAAGACAATCCAAATTCAGTCTCTAACTGTGAAAGAGTAAATTCACCATAAGCCATATTGTTTTGCCCCCGTACAGGTGCTTATTTCTAGGATAGTTCTTCTGTTAGAGCGTTACGCTTTCAGGTCTGAGATTAATTAACCTAACTGCTGTTATGAAATAGTTGCGGTACTGAAAAGTACCACAAACTTAATTATGACGATGCTGACCCAGTTAAGTTTGTATCGGTCATCGATGACAACTGTTGAGTCAGCACCCAGGATTCAACGTCTTGATTTGCCTAATGGCTTTAACTGCGGACTTGTTTTAGCACTTGGCCTAGTGCTTCCAGCAGCGTATCCACCCGATCGCTATGGCTATTGGAGCCCATCAGGCCAATCCGCCACACTTGACCAGCCAAATCGCCGAGGCCACCGCCAATCTCGATATTGTGCTCATTTAGCAACAGCCGCGTCACCGCCTTGGCGTCCACACCCTCAGGCACCTTCACCGTAGTTAAAGTGGGCAAACGGTAGGCTTCTGCCACATGGCAGCTCAGCCCCAGATCGCCGAGCCCAGCCCAAAGCTTCTCAGCCGTTGCTTGGTGCCGTTGCCACCGAGCTTCCAACCCTTCCTCCGCGACAAGGCGCAGGGCTTCGCGGATGGCATAGGTCATGTTGACCGGGGCGGTGTGGTGGTAGGAGCGATCGCTCCCCCAATACTTCCGCAGCAGGGAGGCATCCAGGTACCAGTTGGCCACCTTGGTTTGACGGCGGTCCAGCTTTTCTAACGCCCGAGGCCCCATGGTGAAAGGGGACATGCCCGGAGGGCAGCTGAGGCCCTTTTGGCTGCAGCTATAGGCTAAATCGACCTGCCATTCATCCAAGAAAATCGGCACGCCACCCAAACTGGTCACCGTGTCGATCACCAGCAAGCAGTCGAACTCACGGCAGAGGGCACCAATCCCTTCCATGGGTTGACGCACGCCGGTCGAGGTTTCGGCATGGACGAGGGCCAGCAGCGCCGGGCGATGGGTTTCCAGGGCGGTACGAATTTCCGTCAAGCTAAAAGCTTCTCCCCAGGGGCGATGAATGGTTTGGACATCGGCCCCGTAGCGTCCGGCCATATCCACCAGGCGGTTACCGAAATAACCCATGACGCCCACCAATACCTTGTCTCCGGGCTCAATCACGTTTGCCAAGGTGGCTTCCATGGCGGCAGACCCAGTCCCCGGTACGGGATAGGTCATCTGATTGTCGGTTTGCCAGGCATAGCGCAGTAGCTCCTGCACTTCATCCATTAGATCTAGGTAGGCGGGGTCGAGGTGACCGATCGGCTGGCGGTTCATCGCTGCCACCACAGCCGGATCGGCATTGGAGGGGCCAGGACCGAGTAAAAGCCGTTCGGGCACTGCCAAAGGCGGCAGGCTACGGCGATGGGCATCGCTAATGGTGGGTTTGGATACAGAAAGGGTGGATGTCATGGTGGTTGTTCAGCAAGTTCTCCTTTCTGTATTGTCCGATCGCGCGGCCAAATCATAAATCCTTGGATTAATTCCCTATGGAGACTTGCAAAAGGGCGATCGCCACCAGTAGGGTCAACAGAGATTTGAGTGGGTTTGCTGATGGTGACTTTGGCTGAGATTCGCACTGCAATGACGATGGCTGGTGCAGAGCCAGTTGAATATGGGGCGATCGCAAACCTCAATCTCTACAAGTCCGATGCTTGCGAGGGGCTCGTGACGCAGATGGCAGCGGGGCGACAGTTGCAGGTGACGGCGATTCCCTCAGAGGCTGGGCTTGCCGCCATTCAGGTTTGTCTCTGTGAGGATGATTATCCGGGTTGGCTGGCGATAACGGATTTGGCGCAGTTGGTGGTAGCGGCGACGCCCTATCAAGCCCCATCAGTGGGTACGGAGGATATTCAGCAACGCATTCCTCAAGTCATTGCCTTTACGGAAGCGGCGATGGCAACGCCCAATGAATATCTCTGGGGCGGCACGGTCGCGCCCAACTACGATTGTTCGGGGTTGATGCAGGCGGCGTTTGGCTCGGTGGGGGTTCAGTTGCCACGGGATTCTTACCAGCAGGAGGCGTTTACGGAGCCGGTGGCGATGGATGACCTGAAATTGGGGGATTTACTCTTTTTTGGCCCGCCTGAGAAAACCACCCATGTGGCCCTTTACCTGGGGGAGGGGCGGTACATTCACAGCTCTGGCAAAGATCAAGGGCGCAACGGGATTGGGGTCGATTCAGTTTGGGATTTAGCGGATGAGGTGAGCGATCACTACTATCACCTGTGGCGACGTGGGGGCAGGGTGATCAGAACCTATCAAAAATAAAAATCCCATTTGTTCGGGAAAATCAGTAGTTGCAAGTGAAGGTGTTGATAGCTCAAGATCTGATCGCGATTCAACTTGATCTTATGTTTACATCTCCTAAAATTTGCGCAAGACCTAAGTTCAATCAGTCGCTAAGAATCCGTGATTTTGGGTAATTATCACCACAGAAAATGACATCTAGTTATTGATAATTACACTTATGTCGTTTGAGTTTGAGTCACTGTTTTTAGGCAATAGTCGTTGTTTTTAACTTTGATTTGCCGCACCAAAATCCTTGCCTGAACGGGAAACCATCCAAAACTAGCTGATCTGCCTAGACATTTTTGTGGGTGCATGACTGGGTGCAAGACCCCTCAAATATGGGGTCTCGCACCTATCGTGAATTTTCTGAAGACAAAACCGTCTTAAATTGCTTTTTCCTACGGATGTGAACAAGTTAGACCTAGAACTAAGCTGATTTACATGCACGTCAGGGATCGCAAAATCATGAAAGGTTTGACATTTAGTGAGTATGTTCATCAAAACTTGGCAGAGAAAGATTATCAATATGTTTCTCATGGCCATCCCAGTAATAATGGTGATGATGCAAATGGAATTAGCCAAAAATTGATGTCAGACTATCGGCTGCAAACTTATCAAATTGAGCAACAGGACCGATTGATTCAATCGCTCAGTGATAAAGTCGCTGCCTTAGAGCTACATCGAGCTACGCAATTAGGCCAAGATAAGATTATCGGTTTTATGGTGGGCGCGATCGTGCTCTCATTGCTCAGCTTGGCAACGTCGATCTTTTTTAAGCCGGTGCCTATGGATGTTAGTACCAGGGATGCTGAGCACGTCTATCCTGGCTTAGTCTCACCAACGGATTACAGGGGTTGATCGACCGAATTGACTTCATGGATAAGGACTTTTAGCCTTGGAGCGCACCGGAGGCTTTTTGGCCCCAGCCATACCTACTCCAGGTAATGGATCAAATTTGCCTCTGCGGGGATCGCCACAGCTTCCTTATTTAAAGCCATAGGTAATATTAGCTCCAATGGTTCCATGTAGGTCTCTTTGATGACAATTCCATCTGATTGGGTCCCCGGTACCCTTTGGGAGCAGTTGCAGCAGCGCACCGCTACTGCAACTGCTTGCGGTGCGCTGCAATCGATTCCAACGGAATTTACCCTGTTGGAAGATAGAGGTATCCACTTCTTAGTAAGGATTGTCAAAAATCTGGCCCGCAAAGAAATTGCCACGACTCAACAACGGCAGGCTGCGAAGCAGGGTAAACCCGCAAATCCATTTTTGCCCTATGAAGAAGCCCTGTTTGTGGGAAATTTATCCCCAACGCACCTCTGCCTGCTGAATAAATTCAACGTGGTGGATCACCATCTCTTGGTGGTGACCCGCGACTATGAATCTCAGGACGATTGGTTGACTCTGGCTGATTGGACGGCCCTGACCCTAACGTTGAAAGAAATTGATGGGTTGGGGTTTTACAATGGTGGCCGTGATGCTGGAGCCAGCCAACACCATAAGCACCTACAGGTGGTGCCGTTTCCCTTTCATGCAGACGACACGGTACCGATCGCGTCGCTGATTCGCCTTCACAGTCATGGAACGGGAGTCGTCCAACTGCCTGTCCCCTTTCACCACCGAGTTTTGTCCCTATCCCTCGATTGGAGTCAGGAGGCTGACGCGATCGCCCCCATCCTTTGGCAAGGGTATCGCCAGTTACTGGCAGACATTGGCATTGACCTGCAGGCCGAACGCCCCAACCGGCCTTACAACTTATTAGTCACTCGGCAATGGATGCTGGCCGTGCCGCGATCGCAAGAAGAGTACCAAGGCATTCCCGTCAATTCCTTAGGCTATGCCGGGTCTTTACTGGTAAAAACAGCGGCAGGGCTGGAGCAGCTCAAGAAAATGGGTCCCCTCAATCTATTAACCGCAGTCGGATATCCAGTGGAATGAACCGGGTACCCGCCCATGGTTCTTGAGAATAGTTGGTTATCAATAAATAACCTGGGCTGTGGACAGGATTTCTTGACGCCGAATCCAGTTAGGGCTGGCTTTAACAGCCTCCTTATTCACTAAGTCCACTTTGCGGCCTAATTTATCTTCTAGCTCGTGCTTGATGCGGGCCTGGGTCAATAGCCCCCGTTTGGCGTCCAAGTTGAAGGTCACTAGAACGTCAATGTCACTATCAGGATGAAAGTCATCCCGCAGGACCGAACCAAATAAAGCAAACTCTTGAATATGCCAGCGATCGCAAAACGTTGCTAGATTCTCTTTGGATATCAGGATACGGGCTTTAGTTAGGCTCATTCATCCCCCAAGCACAGTATTTGTTTTTGTTATGGCAAGGGGAGCGCCGATCTGAAGGCTTGATACTGATACTTCAGGCCGCGGTACCCGGGACGGGGCGCTGCTCTAGCCAATCAAAAATTTGTTCTAACTCTGTAGTGTTGACCAAACCGTACTGCCACAGCACCATCGGTAAAAGACTAGGGGCCTCAGCAGCCCGCTGCATACCGAGGGAGATCGCTTCCTCAGGGACGGCCAAATCGCGGCGCAAAAATTCAATTAGATCAGGCAGTTGAGCAGTTGTCATCGGTCAGGGCACACATCGTCCAGATAGTTTAGTACAGAGTCTCTACAACAGTGAGGGGTAAATTCCCCCCAATTCAGATCCTGATTTACCCATCAGCGCCACAAGCTATAGTGATGGCACTGATGACTAGATCGCCTGAACTAGATAGCTTTCCAGATTGGCTTAAGATTCTCGCCCTCGTTGCTTAGATTTTCCATGACTTCTCCCGTCAATGACCCCAGCGATCTACGCCTCAACAAGCTCCAGCAGAGCGATCGCGCCTTCCATGACTGGTATCGATTTGTGTTGTCTTATCCGCCTCACTTAGTGCGGGACTATATCCACAAGTTTGGTTTGAGTGGCAATGGGACGATTTTAGATCCCTTTTGCGGAACTGGCACAACCTTGGTCGAGGCTAAAAAACAGGGCATTGCTGCGATAGGAGTAGAGGCTATCCCCATGTCTCACTTCGCCTCTAGCACCAAAGCCTGTTGGGCAGTAGATCAAGGCACGTTAGCTGCCATGCAAATCCGCGTTTTGGCGCGCGCAACAAAACGGGTCGATCAGCTACCCCAGCTTGGGTTCACCCCAGACCAAATCGCGATCACCCTCAAGAATGCGATTTCGCCGCAGCCTTTACATCAATGTTTGGTGCTGAAGGTGGCGATCGCGGCGGAACCCGCCGGACCCGAGCGCAATGTCTTAAATCTGGCCTTGGCAACGGTGGCAGTGCAAGATGCCAGCAACCTCAAATTTGGGCCGGAAGTGGGGATTCGTCGCCGAAAGCGAGAAACCGTCGATGTTTTGGCAGCATGGCAAACCAAAGTGGATCAAATGCGAGCCGATCTCGCTCTCGCTCAAAGTCAGGCAGCGGTGCCAACCTACTGTCATCGGGGGGATGACAGCCAGGTAGAGAAGCTAATCGTCCACCGGTGCATTGATGAGGAGGTTTCCTGGGGAGAATAACCGAATGGAAAGG
>JBHJIP010000201.1:0-21322 GCA_050043365.1 Leptolyngbyaceae cyanobacterium | reverse complement strand
CAAAAAGCGCCCCCCACAATGTGGAGGGCGCTTTCTGATTACTCACTCAAGAGTAGCTGGCATTCAGGATTAACCGATGATTTCGGGAGCCTGAGCAGCAGCCAAATCTAGAGGGAAGTTGTGAGCATTGCGCTCATGCATCACTTCCATACCGAGGTTGGCACGGTTGATCACATCAGCCCAAGTGCCAATCACACGACCCTGAGAGTCAAGGATGGACTGGTTGAAGTTGAAACCATTTAGGTTGAATGCCATGGTGCTGATGCCCAGTGCAGTCATCCAGATACCAATCACAGGCCATGCACCCAAGAAGAAGTGCAAGGAACGGCTGTTGTTGAAAGATGCGTATTGGAAGATCAAACGACCGAAGTAGCCATGGGCTGCAACGATGTTGTAGGTCTCTTCCTCTTGACCGAACTTGTAACCATAGTTCTGAGACTCGTTCTCGGTGGTCTCACGAACCAGAGAAGAGGTCACCAAGGAACCGTGCATGGCGGAGAACAAGGAACCGCCGAACACTGCTGCCACACCCATCATGTGGAAGGGGTGCATCAGGATGTTGTGCTCTGCTTGGAAGACCAACATGAAGTTGAAGGTCCCGGAGATACCTAGAGGCATTCCATCAGAGAAGGAACCTTGACCCAAGGGGTAGATCAAGAAGACTGCGGAAGCAGCTGCAACGGGTGCAGAGTAAGCAACGCAGATCCAAGGACGCATGCCGAGGCGGTAGGAAAGTTCCCACTCACGACCCATGTATGCGAAGACGCCGATCAGGAAGTGGAAGATTACCAGCTGGTAAGGACCACCGTTGTACAACCACTCATCGAGGGAAGCTGCTTCCCAGATGGGGTAGAAGTGAAGACCAATGGCGTTGGAGGAAGGAACAACAGCACCGGAGATGATGTTGTTGCCGAGCATCAGGGAGCCTGCAACGGGCTCACGGATGCCGTCGATGTCGACGGGGGGTGCTGCGATGAACGCAACGACGAAGCATGCGGTGGCAGCTAGCAGGGTGGGAATCATCAGGACGCCGAACCAACCGACATAAAGACGGTTTTCGGTGCTGGTGACCCACTGGCAGAACTGCTCCCACAACGAAGCGCTACTGCGCTGTTGTAGTGCGGTTGTCATAATAAATGAGTCCTTTTGTCAAGGTATTGATGTATTTACAAGGTCGGAAGTCCGAACTCGTGTATCTAAGTTAACGGAAATACCTACTTTTGTAAAGTTTGCGCGCGAATCAATTGCTCTGCTTAGGGCTGAATCCTTTATAAGGAAGAGATTTAGAGGTTTTTCTTGGTTTTGAGCAGTCACTCATAATTAATTTAGCTTTGTAAAGGTGTTGACCATGGTGACGAACGCATCTCAGGTGGTGACTTACAGTCCTGCAATTACGCTAGTGCCGACTTATGAGTGCTTTAATCGCTGCCAATACTGCAACTTCAGGGCTGACCCAGGTCATGATCAGTGGTTATCAATTAATGATGCGCGCGATCGCCTCCGTCAAGCCAAGTCTCAGGGATTCATCGAAGCGCTCATCCTCAGCGGTGAAGTGCATCCTCAAAGCGCTCGTCGTCATCTATGGCTAGCGCATATCCATACCTTGTGTGAGCTAGCCCTGTCAGAAGGTTTGTTGCCCCATACAAATGTGGGTCCCCTGAGTTACGCAGAAATGGCGCAGCTCAAGCAGGTTAATGCTTCTATGGGGTTGATGCTAGAGCAGGTTACACCGGCATTGCTAGATAGCGTGCATCGCCATGCCCCCAGCAAGCATCCTGAAGTGCGACTGCAACAGCTTGAGCAAGCAGGGCAACTCCAGATTCCATTCACCACGGGGCTACTGCTAGGCATCGGCGAAACTCGGCAGGATCGGGTTGATACGTTAAGCGCGATCGCCCAGTCCCATCACCGTTGGGGCCATATTCAAGAAGTGATCATTCAACCCCATCAGCCCGGCCAATCTCAGCTTTCAGCCGTTCCAAGCCTGCCTGTAGACCTGTTGCTGGAAACAATTGCCATGGCTCGCCAACGTTTACCGGCTGATATCGTGCTGCAAGTGCCCCCAAATTTAGTGACTGATCTGCAGGGTTTACAATCGGCGATCGCCCGAGGCGCTAGAGATTTGGGGGGTATCGGACCTAAGGATGAAGTGAATCCTGACTACTCTCACCTTGCCATTGAGCAGTTACGCTCAGCCTTGCAAAATCAGGGCTGGCAACTCCAAAAGCGTTTGCCCATCTATCCAGCCTATTGGGACTGGCTGTCTAAGCCCTTACAAAGGCTGGCTCACCATTGGCGGGCTGAAATTGATCAGCCTGTTCAGATTATGGATAATCCTCCAAAAGGTTCAGTATCGCCTTGGGATCATTCAACTCACCCACCAGGCGATGGATCGGCAAAGGCCAAGCGCGCAACAGAGTGGGGGTTGCCCGAATCTGGGACGCTTCCGCCTGTTCTGGATGTTTAGAGACATCAATGACCTTGAGCGTATAGGGGCGATAGCGCGAGTTGTCGAGCACCCCTTGCAAAATTTTGAGGATTCGTTCGGTCAGAGCTGAATGTCCCGCCACAAATAGCTTCAGCACGGGTCCCGTGCTCGCCCCATAGCCACTGGAATCCTCACCCTGTAGAGGCCGATCTTCTGAGACATCCAAGACCAAGTCATGATCTTGCCAGAGCTGCGGGAACTGGGCTCGATAGGTCTCCAGCACAGATAAACTGCAAGTGGCTGAGTCAGGGTAAACCGTTTGCCATTCAACCATGCCAAGGTTAAATAGCGCATTTAAAAGCCCCTGATATCTGATTACTAAGGGGGTTGCTTCAGCAACAGTGCTGATTTGACCTGAGCTAGGTATTACCCATCGATCCACTGTGGCTGTGAAACAGGGCACCAAAAAATGGGGCGATTCTGGCAGACCTAACTGCTCTTGTAAGGCCCCACAGAGGTTCAAATGCCAGCGCGATCGCTTGTGCTGATCGCGGCAGTACACCACGTCTCCCCCCGGAGTAAATACGGCAATTCCCTTGAAAACAGAGGCATGAGGTGCTTTTACCAGCGCAGGGGAAGCCACAGAGATTTAGATACGACCTCGCAGCATCTGAGCCATTTCATTTTGGCGCGGCGACATTTCTAGGGCTGTCTCTTCCGTAATCCGCCCTGACTCATAGAGCGCATAGATAGACTGATTCATTGTGCACATGCCGTCAAAGTTACATTTAGGAATCAGCGCTTCAACCTCATCTAAGTCCCCCCGCATGATGTAGTCCTTAATGGCATCGGTGTTGATCAAAATGTCGTGGAATGCAGCCCGCTTACCATCTGTGGTGCGACATAGCCCCTGGGCAATTACAGAGACCAACGATTCTGCCAGAGACACCAGCACGGGTGCTTGCTGATCGGGCTCAAACAAGTTGAGAATGCGCTCAACGGTTTTGACCGCACTGTTGGTGTGGAGGGTTCCCATCACCAAGTGACCGGTTTGAGCGGCTTTCAGTGCTGTCGTCACGGTCTCTTTGTCTCGCATCTCACCCACCAAGATCAAATCAGGATCTTCACGGAGAGACGCCTTGAGCGCATTGTCAAACTTCAGGGTATGCATGCCCACCTCTCGTTGCTTAATCAACGATTTCTTGCTCTTGTGGACAAATTCAACCGGGTCCTCAATGGTGATGATGTGCTTTGGCATTTCTGAATTGATGTAATCAATCATGGCTGCCAAGGTTGTGGACTTACCAGAACCGGTTGGACCGGTAATTAGAATAAGACCTTTGTGGTAGTGGCAAACATCTCGAAAAACTTGGGAAAAGCCCAGTTGTTCCAGCGTCAAAATATCCACCGGGATTAGACGCATAACCATGGCAGGGCCACGCAGGGTATCAAAAACATTGATCCGCACCCGCGAGAAGTCAAACTGAGCGGCCCCATCAAAGTCCAAGGTTTGCTTAAACTGTTGGACTTCTTCCGGCTTGAGCACCTCTTCTAGCCAACTGTAAAACGTGGCCTCATCCGTTACGGGATAGTCGGTCAGGGCCATTTGACCCCGATCTCGAAAGCGCGGCACTTCCCCCACACCTAAGTGAATATCTGAAAAACCCTTATCAAACGCCTCTCTGACCAGCTTTTCAATGCTGAGACCACTCCGGGCAGCTGCAGCAACCGGCATTGGCGGTGGCGCTGCGGCCCGATGTCCTCCCGGGGGTGGCGGTGCAGCGGGTCGACTCGCGGCGGGGCGCGCTGGGGGGGGAGGGGGCGGCAACCGGGGCGGCATGGGGGGACGTTGCGCCTCAGCAGACATAGGGTTTTCCCGTGATCGACTTGGACGGTAATGGGGCGGTCAAAATATTGCTCTGATCTCAATGATCCACAATTTATATGAATCTGCAATAGTCCGCAACAGCCCTAATGGCGTGCCCTAACCATTAGAGCGCAACTAAAACCTGGCCGGATAAGCGCAGTTTCAATACATCCTCTTAGAACTGATAGGCCATGGTAGACTCGTAAAGTTGTCAAAAATCGCACATCCAAGGTTTCGGGTGTCTTTATAAAAGGCGTTCTTGGATGGAGGATAAACCCGAAAGGAGTTAGATATATGCCCGTAGTTTCTCTTCCGGAACTTTTAGAGTCTGGGGTTCACTTTGGCCACCAGACCCGCCGCTGGAATCCCCAGATGGCCCCTTACATTTTTACTGCCCGCAATGGCGTCCACATCATTGACTTGGTGCAAACGGCCCAGCTTATGGATGGTGCCTACACCTACATGCGGCAAGGGGCTGAGCAGGGTCAAAAGTTTTTATTCGTAGGCACAAAGCGTCAAGCCGCTGGAATTGTTGCCCAAGAGGCAGCGCGCTGTGGCGCAAACTTCGTGAATCAGCGCTGGTTAGGGGGCATGCTCACCAACTGGGCCACGATTAAAACCCGGTGCGATCGCCTCAAAGATCTTGAGCGGATGCGTGATACCGGTGCCCTGGCCCTACGCCCCAAAAAAGAGGCGGCTGTCTTGCGTCGAGAACTTGAAAAGCTCGAAAAGTATCTGGGCGGCCTAAAAACCATGCGGCGGTTGCCGGACGTGGTTGTCATCATTGACACGCGACGGGAGCATAATGCCGTTCAAGAATGTCAAAAGCTCGATATTCCAATCGTTTCGCTGCTAGATACGAACTGCGACCCCAACGATGTCGATATTCCGATTCCTGCTAATGACGACGCAATTCGCTCGATCAAGCTAATTTTGAGCAAGTTATCAGACGCCATTTACGAGGGGTCCCATGGTCATGTCGATACAGATGGGGCCGCCTATGCTGACTATGACGGCGCGGATGCCGGTTTAGACTATGACGGGGAAGCCCCCAGTGCGGACGACGAGGCTGAATGATAGGGTTGCTTTCGGGTAACCCGACTGACGTTGGAGGTATAACGACGAGGCACTATGGCAGAGATTTCAGCAAAGCTGGTCAAGGCCCTGCGCGACCAAACCGGTGCAGGGATGATGGATTGCAAAAAGGCGCTGAAAGAAACGAACGGTGATGCTGACAAGGCGGTTGAGTGGCTGCGTCAAAAAGGCATTGCTTCAGCTGCCAAAAAAGAAGGCCGGGTTGCGGCGGAAGGTCTGGTTGACAGTTACATTCACACCGGAGGCCGAGTCGGCGTTCTGGTAGAAGTCAACTGCGAAACCGATTTCGTGGCGCGTCGCGATGAATTTAAATCTCTGGTGCGAGATATCGCCATGCAAGTGGCCGCTTGCCCCAATGTGGAATACGTCAAGACTGACGATATTCCAGGCGACACCATTGCCAAAGAAAAAGAAATTGAAATGGGGCGTGAGGATCTGGCAAACAAGCCTGACAACATCAAAGAGAAGATTGTCGAAGGAAGAATTGACAAGCGCCGTAAGGAGCTTTCTCTCTTAGACCAGCCCTTTATTAAAGACCAAAATATTACGGTCGAAGAGCTGGTTAAGCGTGTTGTGGCCCAACTGGGTGAAAACATTCAGGTGCGCCGTTTTCAGCGATTTGTCCTGGGTGAAGGGATAGAAAAGGAAGAAAGCAACTTTGCTGATGAGGTCGCTGCGCAAACGGGCCTCAAGTAGGGCTTGCACAGCTTATCCAAGCTTCACGTCTCTTCACTGCCAAACAGCGTGGGTGATACTCAATCATCCACGCTGATTTTTATGGATGCTTACTCTCGACCCGTCAAGGCTTCTGGACTGACAATATCTTGGGAGATTAAGGCGCATTGCGTTAGGCTGGTGAACCAGTACAAACGTGATGCGATCGCAGATGCCGCAGGCGGGGGAAACAGATTGATTTTAAAGCTGCTGCCATGGTCAGAAGCCTAGACCAAATCCACCGTGACCAAGACCACCTAGACAAGGCCACGGATAAAATTGATGCTCAGCTCTCTGAAACCTATCAGCAGTACCTATCTGTCTTAGGAGACGCCGTCCGACAGCAACTGGTTTTAGCGACTTACCACTTGTGTACTCAGTCCTACCCTGAGGCGTTTCTCAAGCTATCTCTGGGGCAACGAGAAACCCTACAGAAGCGCATTCGCCAACTGGGCAAAAAAGGCAAAAGGCATATTGAGGCTTTAAATCGTCTCGATAACGTAGCCGCTACGCTCAACTTACTCCTACAGCCCCAGGGTCAATTGGGGAGTCTATTTGTAGCATCGAAAGGCCAGCAGCCTAATGATGACGCCCATGACTCTGAAGCGCCTGAGGCAGTTGAAATCAAGACAGATGAAACAGTTGAAACTCAGACAGATGAGCCTGCCAAGATAACCTCAGATGCGGTTCATTCAATCACACCTCCAGACAATGACAATTCAGACACAACGGCCCCAACCAATGCCTTGTTAGTTCCAGCTCAAATCTCACAGCCCTTTGACAGTCAGGCACTGGTTCCCATTTCGACCGACTTAGCCATCAAGAATAATGCGCAGGATCGCGCTAATGCTGCTGATCTCACGGCGAGAGATGAGGCTGACCCAGACAGTTTAAGTACGTCACAACCAGAGGCATCGCAGAGTAGCCCGTCCTCTTCTTCTGATGGGCCATCTCCCTTGAACTTAGCTAAGCGGCATGTTTTGTTAGAGCGGCAAATTCGAGCGGTTCTCCACGCAATTTCGAGCATGACGAACCACACGCTGCAACAGGCCAAGATTTTGCCTGACCTGCCAGAAGCAGTATTAAACGCTGCCACTGAGGCAGGCGCTGACGAACCTTCTCCCAAAATTCCAAATCTTCTGAATGTCATTATCGAAATTGGCCAAGAGGAAGATGCTAAAGCCGCAGAAGAGACTGGAGATACGGATCTAGGCACAGATTTAGAGGCTGAACGCGCTATGACCCACTTGGTTGCAGTTAATCTGCGCCTTGCGGACATTGAGTTTACTGATACTCGCACGGCCCTCTGGCGCAGTAAAATTCAGGAAATCTTGAGTCGGCTCAAAAAGCTGAGTCGCCACTACCAAAAGCTTCAACAAGAAAGGGCGCGGGCAGAAGCAGAGGCAGCTTGGCGCGCCACCTGGTTTGAAGAGCAGCCTAGCGAGTCGTCGTAACGCGGCAGTGGCAAAAACGATATGGGCGCGACTCACGATAATGCTCCTGACTGGCTGCGCTTGCAAAAGGCCCTTGCCTTAGAAGCCGATCAAGGGTTTAACGATCTGGAGGGTAATCACCAGCGTTTCAGTGAGTTTTTGTGCCAGTGCCTGAGTGCGCCCCCAACCCTGCCTACGGCTGAACAAGCGCGTTGGCAATCGCTAGCGGCCCAGTATTGCGAGTATGACACCCTGAGCTTTGGAGCAAGGCAGCATCTTGTAGCCGAGACCCGGCGGCTGTTGCATAGCACGCGCAAACAACTGGAAGCGGGTGCGTCGGCGACCTCCTCGCAGCCGAGCTTAACGGCCCCATACCCAAGCCATCAGCCCCCTCAGGCCAGACAACCGGGCAGTACATCTGGCACACCTCGCGCTGCAGGAAAGAAAGTTGATCTCAGCCAAGCCCTTACTTACCTGAAGGGTATCGGCCCTAAAAATGCTGAGCGTCTTGCCAAGCTGGGGCTATTAACCGTTTACGAATTGCTACATTACTACCCTCGGGACTATATCAACTACACCCAACCGATTTCAATTCGCCATTTGACGCCAGGGGATACGGTTACCCTAGTCGGCACGGTCCAACGGTCCAACTGTTTTAGCAGCCCTAAAAATGCCCATCTCACCATTCAAGAGCTGGTTCTAAAAGACGCGAGCGGTCAACTACGCCTCACTAAGTTTTGGCCCGGTAAACGCTTTCGCAATCAGGCTTGGCAGCAACGTCAAAAACGCCAATATCCGGTGGGCGCGATTGTCGCTGCTTCAGGGCTGGTAAAGCAAAACCAGTACGGCATCACCTTAGATAGCCCTGAGCTGGAGGTTTTGGATGACTCAGGGCAGGATCCAGCCGCATTGCAGCTGGGTCGGATTGTGCCGGTCTATCCCCTCACCGAAGGGGTGGGTGCCTACTTAATTCGCAAGGCGGTGACTGCCGCGTTACCCGCTGCTGCCGCCTTAGTAGATCCGCTCCCTGCTCAACTAAGACAACACTACGAGGTCGTGGATCTGTCGATCGCGATCGCCCATATTCATTTCCCTGCCGATGAAGACACCCTGGCTCAGGCGCGCAAGCGGCTGATTTTTGATGAGTTTTTCTACCTGCAGTTGGGTCTATTGCGCCGTCGTCAGCAGCACCGTCAGCAAGCAACAACGATCATGCTGCCTCCCACTGGGAAGCTGATTGACCAATTCCACCAGCTCCTTCCTTTTGCGCTCACCGGTGCCCAAAGCCGCGTCATTCAAGAAATCCACCAAGACTTGCAAGCCGCCACTCCGATGAATCGCCTGGTTCAGGGGGACGTGGGTTCGGGTAAGACCGTGGTTGCCGTTGTCAGTATTTTGGCGGCGCTGCAGGCCGGGTATCAGGCCGCTTTCATGGCCCCGACTGAGGTCTTAGCAGAGCAGCATTACCGCACCCTGGTGAACTGGTTTAATCAGCTCAATTTACCGGTCGAACTTCTGACTGGCTCGACTCGGGTGGCGAAACGCAGACGCCTCCTAGCAGAATTGGCTACGGGGGAGCTACCGCTGCTAGTGGGGACCCATGCCCTGATTGAAGACCCGGTGCAGTTTCAAGCCTTGGGGCTGGTGGTCATTGATGAGCAACATCGATTTGGGGTGCATCAACGGGCGAGACTCCAGCGCAAAGGGGACAATCCCCATGTGCTCAGTCTGACCGCAACGCCCATTCCCCGCACCCTGGCCCTCACCCTCCATGGCGATTTAGATGTCAGCCAAATTGATGAGCTGCCGCCAGGACGTAAAGCTATTCAGACCACTCTGTTAAAAGGGCGCGATCGCAACCATGCCTATGATTTGATCCGTCGTGAAATTGCCCAGGGTCGTCAAGTGTATATTGTGCTGCCCTTGGTCGAAGAGTCCGAAAAACTGGATCTCAAGTCGGCCATTGATGAGCACAGACGACTCCAGGACACCATTTTTCCTGAATTTGCGGTTGGTTTACTGCACGGTCGCCTCAGTTCTGCTGAGAAGGATCAGGCGATTCAACAGTTTCGAGATCGCCACACCCACATTTTGGTCTCAACCACCGTGGTTGAAGTTGGCGTGGATGTGCCCAATGCCTCTGTCATGCTGATCGAACATGCGGAGCGGTTTGGGCTATCGCAGTTGCATCAATTGCGCGGGCGGGTCGGGCGGGGGGCCGAGCAGTCTTATTGTTTGCTGATGAGCGCGACCCGCAACGATGTCGCCTTACAGCGCCTTAAAGTCTTAGAGGAGTCCCAAGATGGCTTCTTTATTGCCGAGATGGATTTGCGTTTCCGAGGTCCAGGGGAGGTGCTTGGGACGCGCCAATCAGGGTTGCCTGACTTTGCCTTGGCCAGTCTGGTGGCAGCTCAAACCGTTTTGAATCAGGCGCGTGAGGCGGCTACAAATCTCTTGGCGGATGACCCGAATCTAGAGCAGTATCCAGTGCTGCAGCAAGCTTTAAAGCAGCGCTATGAAAAGCTGATGGGGGGCGCAATTCTGACGTAAGCGGCTGGTGCTCAATGGCGATCTATAGCGAGGCAGAGTACTGTAGTGTCATGACTGCGCGATCGCCCATTCCGTTCTTCCCCCTTGGACTCCGCTGGTTAGCAGGGTCAACACTAGTGCTCGGATATTGTCTGCTCGCTGCATCCCCAGTCTTCAAGTGGGATCGCGCCTACTTACCCCAATCGCGCCGCTCTGAGCCGGAGAGTCGGGTCGCCCCCTCTGCCCCTTCAACCTTGCAGGACAAGCCCGCACCGGCTGAATTACCCACCGCACCCAAAGACGCAACCCCTGAGGTCCCTCAGGGCGCTGAGCCCAGCGATCTCAGTGACAAAACCGCTCCCAGGGAAACGATAGAGGCAGAACCAGATTCAGAATCAGCGACGCCATCTGCTCCTGTGGTTCCACAGCCAGCCCCTGCACCTCAGGTTCAAGCGCCTCGCCCCCCGTCTATTCAGGCCCTAACGACCCCCCGTGCGCCAGAACCGCAGCATGCAGCGCTACCCCAAGCAGATACCCCCACCCCTTCCAGCCAAAACAGTGCTCTGTTGGCCACGGTGCCCCCTGAATCATTTGTTCCGGTCCCTGCTCGGCTGGCAGAAGCGCTTTTGCCCACGCCCCAAAACGGTGACTTTTTAGCAACGGTACCTCCAGAAGTCTGGGTACCCACACCGGGGGGATTATCAGCTGAACTTCCTGATGGTGTAGACGGAGCCCCATCATTATCGGGTCCACCTGTTGTTGCCACAGCTCCCTTGCCTGAGCCTCCCGAAGCCAGGCCGAATCTTCCCAGCAATGTTGTGCCGCCCCCGAGTCGCCCCCCTAGCGATGCAGTGCCCACAGTCTCAGGGCCTCTTCCCGCCCCTGACGTGACTGTGCCGTCTGATAATATTGCACCGCCTGACGTGACTGTGCCGCCCTCTGCCTCAACAGCGGCTCCCCCCCCAGATGATCAAATCTTCGTACAACAATTTCAAATTCTAGGCAGCACAGTATTTAGTCAGCAGCAACTGGCCGAAGCTGCCCTTACAGCCGTGGGTCTTGCCCCGAGCGAGATTTTGAGTAGCCCTGGTTCCTCTCGCGTCTTAACCACCCGTGGCCTCACCTTGGCTGAGCTGGTACAGGCTGGGGATGCGATTACGCAGCTTTATCTCGATGCGGGCTACATCAGTTCCGGGGCCTATCTCGACCAAGACTCGATTGAGAGTGATTCGCCGATTCTGCAAATCATTGAGGGGCAGCTAGAGGAGATTGCAGTCACCTTAGTCACCCCTGAGCAGACCATTGCCATTCAGACCCTTCCTGAAGCGCTGCGATCTCCTGAGCCGCTTCCTTGGCAACCCCTCAGTGGTGTAGAGCCTTCAGGAATCGTCATTGGTGACACTGACTTAACCCCCATTGACCTCACTGATATTGGGGCTGACAGCAGCGCCAGTCGCCTCGGTGATCCAGCCACACTGACCTTAGCCGTTGCCCAAAACATTAACCCAGAGCCTTACCGTTCTTTAAACCCTGATTCTACTGCTAGACAAATCGTACCGCTGCCAGAGCGTGAGGCGATCGCGAGCCTGAGATTCGAGCCAGAAGCGGAAGCTTGGCGAACCGAATACGCCCCCTACTCTGGTACCCGCTGGTTTGAGTTCACTGGCATTCAGCCCCTCGATCCGGGCTACATTGGTTCGCGCCTAGCCCTGGCTGGGGAAGCGCCTCTAAATATCGATCGATTGGTTGAAGGGGTGCAGCTCCTGCAGCTCGATCCTGTGATTGACCAAATTGCCACTGAAATCACCGAGGGCTCAGGGTTAGGCACCAGTCGCCTGAATGTGAGAGCAACCCAAGCCGATACCGATCAGTTTCAATTTTCCTATGACAACAGCCGCTCTCCCAGCGTAGGCAGTATTCGCCAAGGGGCTCGTTTTACCCAGGGCAACCTGCTGGGATTTGGCGATAGCCTCCAGCTCAGCTTTGGCCGTAGTCAGGGCAGTGAAGATTGGGATGTCTTGTATACCCTACCCTTAGGGCCTTACGACACCACGCTCACCTTCAACGTCGGTGCTTCGACAGGCGAGATTTTAGACGAGATCTTTTCCGCCCTCGATATTATTTCTGCAACGCGCTACACCGATATCACCCTTCGACAACCGCTCTATCAAACGCCCACGGATGAATTTGCTCTGAGCTTAGGGCTCTCCCACACTGAAACGCAAAGTACATTTCTGGGCGGTCTGGGTTTTCCTAGCTCAGGTGCAGATGGTGACGGTTTCCTGCGCATCTCTGCACTACGTTTTGGCCAGGATTGGGTCCGTCGAGAGGCCAACCAAGTCATTGCCCTGCAATCGACCTTTAGCTTGGGCTTAGACACCCTTGGCGCAACTATCAACGATGAACCACCTGACAGTCAATTTCAGTCCTGGCAAGGCAGTGCCCAGTGGGCCAGGTTGCTGGCACCTGATTTTTTGCTTTTGATTGGGGGAAGCCTGCAATTTGCAGATCGCCAACTCCCTCCCACTGAGCAAATTAGTGTTGGGGGCGTTTCAACCGTCAGGGGCTACCGGCAGAACACTATCCTTGCGGATAACGGCTGGACGGCATCTGCAGAACTCCAAATCCCAGTTTTAAGGATTCCAGAAATTGGCGGGCTGCTGCAGGTCGCTCCGTTCTTTGATGCGGGGGGTGGATTTTTGAGTGCCAACCGTTCTAGCTCAGACACCACGACCCTAGACGTTAGCAATATTGCCAGTGTTGGTTTGGGCGTCATTTGGAGCCAGAGTGACTATTTGAATGCCCGCCTCGACTGGGGTCTGCCCCTCACAACGGTGGAAACAACCGGCAACACGCTACAGGAGTCAGGCATTCATTTCTCAATTATTTTTACCCCACCATTTTGAGGCTCAGCGGTCGGAACCACCCAGTAGGACTTATTCCAGCTCAATTACCTCGACAACGGGTTGAGCTGAAAGATACGCGCCCAAACAGGTGGGTTCCATCGACACCCGTCTAACAGCCGCCGCTGGCTTACTCAGCCATGATTTCAACAATGGGTGCATCGGCAAAGTCTGTTAGGCCAACACCTTCCATGACCGCCTGCCAGTCCTCATCTGCCACCGTGGAGGCTTCTACATCGGTTGCTTCAAGGCGGGCTTGCGCCAATAACGTAACCGCATCTTGCCAAATACCCGCTTCAACTAAGGCTATCGCTTGATCGTAATTGGATCCTTCTGCAGAGTCGACGTTCTCCGCAACTGTAATCCAACCGCTGACCACTGGATTTTCATCCGGAGAATCAGCGCTGCACTGCACCGCCATCTGCCAGTAGTAGATATCGCCTATCACCAATTCTTGGGATAAGTCTGCAGGTTGTAAGCCAACTACGCCATCTTCACCCGATAGCTCAAACGTGATGTTCGCGAGTTCTTCAGTTCCTGCTTCGTTTTGCAAGGTGAACTGAGCTGGGGTGGGTGCCTCTAGCTCAGGCACATGCACAAAGAAAACAGGGCGATCGGCGGTGGTTACATCAACTGGGAGGTCATCTTCGGCTTCTAGCTCCTCAGTTAAAAGAGGAGGGCTAAGGGGCGTCACTTCTGAGCCTTCTGCCAAGCAAGTGCCACCCCGTCGAAAGCCCCCCACACGATAACGAGAGGATCGAGACCCCAGACTAAATCTACGGCGACGGGCCAGCTCAATCGTGGACCCAGTCTCCTCAAACTGGGTCTGGAGAGTTGTTCTGGAGAGCACTGCCTCAGCTTCCCCAATCCATAGCCCCAGGGCCAAAGTTGCTGAGACCACTAGGGCATTACGGTAGGAACGTAAATTCACGAGCTTTATCCTCCAAATAGGTGCAATTTGAATATTGTTCAACCAAGAGATGTGAGTGAATGCGAGGGGACAGGAGTCTAGCTCCTTCTAAGAATTGAGCCCACCGTTAGGCAACATTAGCTAGTGGCTGTCATAAATTAAAATTAGGATACTTGTGGTGCAACAGTTTCAGCCCCTAGCAGATTATAGAAACGGGCGCGATAATGCTTGCCCAGCAAGGCTTTCGCCAATAACTGATGACGCGCCCTAAGCACTGTACTTATCGTGGCTGATCTTGTTAAGTCCGACAAGTTACTAGGGCCTCTTTTGGAATTGTCCTCAGGATAGCCAAAACCCTCATCAGGACTTGTAACTCGAGTGTCTGTTCACTATGAGAAAGATCACATAATTTAATTTCTCCAGACAATTGGTAAGCTCCTTGGCTATTTCCACCAGCGGGTTATCTGTGATAGCGCTTCTATGGAGCAAGACTACTGGCTTGGTTTTCAGAACCATGCCGTACCATCACGAATTTCCCACGCTTCGTCAGCATGACTTGATGTCTGCCATGCCGAAGCAGAGTATTCCAAGCCGATTATGTAAGCAAATTTGAATCAACGCCGAGCAAGTTACTCGCTGTCTGGCAAAGCGATCGCGGGTGAGAGCAACACCACATCGCTACTATCTACAATGAATGCCGTAAATCGCCCGGAACTTAGTGCCTGCAGGGCCTGGGTCGCCACCTGAGCATCGGTTGTTTGCACTGCCAACAAATAGGGCTGGCGCTGGTACACCGCTAAACCTACCGCATCATTGAGCGTATTCTGAACCTGCTGGGCGATCGCGGGTTGATCGCTATAGTTCACCAATACGGCATAGCCCTCCCCCAGTAACAGAGGCGCATAGCCAACAACCGCATCGTCTACTGGCACGGCAACCGGCTCAGTAGAGGGTTCAACCGGTTCTACAGGGGTGGCAGCAGGGGGAACCTCCCCAGGAGCGGCGGGTCGCGCTACAAAGGTTTGGGCTCCTTCCACTTCAGTCAGGTACTGAGCCCAAGCATTGGCATTTTCTAAGCTTGTGAATCCCCCCGCTCGCACAACCGGTGCGTCTAAATATTGGCAAACCATGACATCGGTACTGGCGGGCAACAGATTTTGGATACGATCCCGCTCTGCCTCTGTCTCTCCTTGAAATAACAGAAAATACTCAGCGGTCGCTGGCAGTGAACAAGGGGGCAGGGCTTGGGCAACTGCACGGGGCAATGCAATCGCCCCCCCCCCTACGACGCAAGCCATAACGCCCCAACGCCGAACCGATTGCATCCAGGCCATGCGATTTACACCATAAAGAGACGGACCGCGCACCGACCTCGTCTAAATCAAGGTCTAGCTCCTAATCTTGCCACAGCTCCACTAAAGCCGCTGCTTACAAACTCAATGGGAGAAAAATACGCTCACCTAACCCACTGCTGCTAGGGACGCTAGCGGATCCGGGATAGAGGTGGATGGGGCAGTGAACTCACCAGTTAGCACATACTCTAGGCGCAATTTCAACCAGGTGATAAAGGTTGAATCCCTAGAGATCACCGCTGCTGCAGGCTGCGGACACTTCTCCTTAACCTGGGCAAACGCTGAAGTCTCTAAAAAGGCAGGTTGCTTCACCAACCAAAAATCAAGTTCCTTTTCTTGTTCTTGGTAATGGCGGGTCCGTTCTTTCAACACTTCCGCTAAAGGCTCTTCTTCTAAGAGAAAATGCTGACTGGCAACTAGGTAATAGTAAGTCTGAGACGACATCGGAGCGTTCCTTCACAAGTCAAGACGGTCTCATAATTCTAGAAGACGGTTGGGTAATCAGTGCTGAAACCTGATGCCAGCCCCTGGGCTGCTTGTCACTGGGCTATGGCTAATCCTTTTACAGAGACTCTAGGTAGGCAAGCAGATCAGCCATGTCTTGGGCCTCGGGCTGAAACTGAGGCATCGGCGGGGTGCGACCACTGGTAACCTGCTTGATCAAACGCACCTTAGACATCCGACCCGAAACCTTCAAAAGACTAGGACCCACCTCACCATTGGCCTCAATTCCATGGCAAACGGCGCAATTCATTTGAAAGATAGCCTGACCCCGCTCTTGCTCACCGTGAAGGGCTAGAACATTGTGAATATAGGGGTCTGAAGCTTGAACTTGGCGAATCCCAAAGGTAATCACGAACGCGATCGCACTGATTACAGCGATCGCAAACAGAACCCGCAAAAGGACCACTACTGGGGAGGGTGGGGATTCAATGGCAGCGTTCTCGGTCAAGGTTAACAACTCTAAGTTAAGTTTCGTCATTAACATAGCTTAAAGTTGTAGCCTCAAACACAGGCATGGGGTTTGATTTAAGGTTCTGCCTTAAAATCGTGGCTGCATGGCTGAGCCTGACGTCCTGCAATTCTATATGGCACCCACGCACGGCCAATGCCGCAGATTTTGCGACATTGGCGACGCCAGAAGGTTTATGGAAAAGGACTTTTAGCCTTGGAACGTACCGAAGGCTTTCTAGCTATATCGAGCCACCCCCCGAACAGACCTGCGCTTGAGCGCTTTACCTCTACCAGCGGCGTTCAGTGGGAATGAACTGCGTCTAACGGTTATGACGAGCCCGGCAGCAAGACAGGTGATCCAGTTAGCCAGTATGATGAATATCACGATTATTCACATCTCTTTATCCCTTGGGATGGCTGTTGTTGCTGTGATTGAAAGGAGCTAATTCGCGTGGTTGAGCCGCTTCTCAGTGGAATTGTGTTGGGCCTCATCCCTGTAACCTTGGGAGGGCTATTTCTAGCCGCGTATCTGCAATATCGTCGCGGCAATCAGTTTGACCTCTAAATATTGAATCTTAGAGGCCGCTTTGGGGCTGCTGAGACATCTGCAGTAGCCCGTACTAATTGAATCAACTTCATCTCTCACCCGCAGATGAATCGCGGGCTAATTGGGAAAGTCTACTGGCCGTAGACTCTGAGGCTAAAACCTTTGCTAAAGAAAGTTTCTAACCCACTTAAGTGGGTTTTCGTGCTGTAAGCCCGCAGTTCACTCACGGGCGGATCAGCAACGCGATCAACGCGGCTGTCGAACTCACGTTAATCAACAGTACTTTGGATTTTAGCTTCCAGATTAGTGAGGCGACTGAGCAGATCCTGATTCGATTTTTTCAGGGTTTCAACTTCCTGCTGTAGGGTCTGCACAGCAGCATCTTTGCCAATGGCGGCTTGGACGCGCTGCAGCGCTTCTTCGGCGCGGCGACGCACTCGACCATCATCAATATGATCGGCAATGCCCCGCAGAACACGAACAGCTCCGGCCACTTCCATGGTCCCGAGGGCTGCTACGACTGTCACTTGGGTGCGAAACTGCGGTTCTCGGGAAATGACTTCCAATCGATCCAAAATTCGGTCTACACCGATTTTCTCCTGCCCCTGAGCTAGGGTTCCCAAGGCTCTTACAGCCCCTAATCGCAGTGAATTGGGGATGTTCGGCTCTGTATATTGCAGCAGAATGTCAAGGGCTTGGGTAGAACTTTTAAATTGACTGATGCCGCCTAAGGCCCCAGCCCGGACGATCTCATTCCAGCCTGGCCTCTCTTCTAAAACAGTCTTGAGTTGAGCCAGGGTTGTCTCAGCTTCCGGTAGCTCTGCAAGGCGCGAGGCCCCTACTTTACCCAGAGATCGCGCCACCGCTGCTTCTACGTAATAGCTGGGGTCTCCTTTGGCCAGTTGCTTAGATAAAGCTTGATAGCTGGTTAAGGTTTTAAGGTTGCCTAGGGCATTGGCCGCTGCGCGCCGCACCTTCGCATGGGGATCTTGAAGCGCCTTGAGCACTGATTCGACAGCCTGATCTAGCTTTAGATGAGCCAGTTGTTTGACAATTTCAACCCGCACGCCCCAGAACGCCTCTGCTTGGAGTGCTGCCGCCAGAGTTGTTGCGGCTTCTAGACCGCCTTTTTCAGCGATCGCCTCAGCCGCGTAAACCCGCGAGATCGGGTCCGGATCAGATTGAAGTTGGGCCTTTAGTTCAGGCCAGGGATAGACGAGCTTGACGGTTTTTGCAAAGTGATTACCGACATCGAAACTGATGAAATCGGGCTTGTTAGTAAGGGGGAAATACAAAACCTGCTCATACTCATGGATGCGGATCGTGAAAGGGCTGACGGTTGCTGCCCCATCATGGACGGTGCCAAACCCAATCGGGATTTTGAGATCGAAAAGGCCGCTCTGACTGGTGCGATCTCCTGCTTTAGCCTGAGTTTGGGTGACGGTTACCTGGGCCAGCTTGCTGTCAGCATCCCAGCGGTAGGCCACCTTAAAGTCGGGATGCCCGCCACGCAATACATATTGGTCAAACAAAAACCGGAGGTTGCGCCCAGTGGT
The DNA here is from genome assembly GCA_050043365.1 of Leptolyngbyaceae cyanobacterium. Taxonomy (GTDB): domain Bacteria; phylum Cyanobacteriota; class Cyanobacteriia; order Phormidesmidales; family Phormidesmidaceae; genus PCC-6406. The sequence goes on along the minus strand of JBHJIP010000201.1, from coordinate 3,034 downwards.
GGTTTCAATGGTGCGAATTAGGTCTAGGGTTTCAACGGTTTTGTGAGCAAATTTGTTTACAAAAGCCTGAATGGCCTGCCAGAAGAGGGTGTTTCCCAATTCCGCATGGATCATGTGATAAACACAGGCCCCTTTCTCGTAGATGTGGCTGTCGTAAAGCTCTATGGGCTCTCGGTAAATGTGGGTGACCATGGGACGGCGATAGCGACCCCTATCTTCGGAGAGGTAGCTGCGCAGTTCCCCGAGGCGGTAGTAAGCTGCAGCCTGTGCACCGTATTCACGCTCAGTCCAAAGCACCTCTGAATAGGTGGCCATACCTTCTTTGACCCAGGCATGGGACCAGTGGCTAATCACCAGCAAGTCCCCAAACCATTGGTGGGCCAACTCATGGGCCACCAATGACTCAGATGTGCGATTGTCGAGGGCGGCACGCTCATCCAGCAGACAGCGATCGGTGAGGAGGGTACAGGAGGTATTTTCCATGCCCCCAAAGGTGAAGTCCGTAATCGAGACCTGGGCGTATTTTGGGAAAGGGTAGCGGTAGCCAAAGCGATCGCTAAAAAAGCCAATCATCTGCGGCGTTTTGCCCATGGTGCGCTGGGCATCGGCCTTGCGACCCTTTTGGACGTAATAGGTGACGGGAATGTTCTCCCACTCATCCCGGATTTCATCAAAATCGCCGACCGCTAGGGTCATTAGATAGGTGGGGTGCACTTGGGTTTGCACCCAGTGATAAATCTTGCCCTGATCAACCGGCGTCGTTTCCACTAACTCGCCATTGGAAATCGCCTGGTAGGGCTGGGGCACCGTCACCCGAATCTCACTGGTGGAGAGCTGACCAGGGTAGTCGAAGCAAGGAAACCAGTAGCGGGAATCTTCATCCTCGCCCTGGGTCCAGACCTGTACGGGTTTATCGGGTTGGTGCGCTGTGGGCAACACAAAATATAACCCCCGTTGAGGGTTGTCGCTGCGATAGGCAATCGCTAGCTCAATGGCTCGCCCCGGCACCAGCGGCTGACTTAGGGTCACATGCAGCTGCTCACCATCGTGGTCAAAGGATTGGGTGACTGAACCGATCATTACTGACTCGATCGTCAGGCTCACCGCATCTAAGGTGAGCTGTTGAACTCCCTCGCGCACGGGGTTGAGCCGAATCCGACAGGTGCCGCTATAGCGCTGATGGGTGATGTCTAAATCCAGGTCTAGGGCAATGTGTTCGACTTGGCCAGGGCGATCGGGGGTGTAGTGAGGCCGTGCTCCAGGGAGTTCGAAGGCTTTATGCGCAATGGTTTCAGAATCAAATTGGTAGAAGGTTGACATCGGGTCGGGTTCCTTAAAGGCAGGGAGTTATGGGGAAGGAAATGAAACCGTTGAGGGGTATCTGGAGCGCGTGGATAATCGAAAATCTGGCTGGGCCAGTATAATCACGCCCGTTCTATCGCAGTGCATGCAGTAATCTTTACAAGATAAGCCGTCAGCCGCAAAAGGGGGATGCTCTGAGGAGCGCAGTCGCGACAAAACCGACCCAGAAAATTTCTTCTGCGAGATTGGCGGATCGATATTGATTGGGCCATTCAGCCCCACAGAGGCATATCCATCAGAAACCCACAGGATCCTGGGATCCTGTGGGGGCAAAAACAGAGACTTTTAAGCGGCCTCAGACGTCGGTTCAGCGGCGCTATCGCTGTCTGCCATTTGGCGCTCTAAGGTAGAGATCGCCGCATTGGTCGCTGCCAACCGGGTTTCTAGAGAATTACGCATCGCCTTCAACATATGCAGTTTGCTTTTTTGCATCTCCTCGTAGGAAAACAGCTTGGGACCGCAACAAAAGGGGAAAGGAAACATGGGCTGGCCAGAACAACAACAGCTCTAAGCTAACTGAAATTACTCCAGGGCTGTCGCCCCCCAGAAGCTGGAGTGACGGCCTGGGAACGGTAATGGCACCTAGCCCTGCGCAAGACGTGTAGCAACCTTGACGACTGATGGTGCAAAGGGGGTCGTCCTACAGTTGCCCTTGCCAAGTCAAGGTTTGGGTGGCCGAATTACTGCCCAGAGATCGCTGAATGGTTAATTCCATCTGAACATAGGTGCCCCCCTGTAAATGGCGACCGCTCACGGGCAATCGCCCTAGGGCCAGCTCAAAGCGATCGTTATCGCGGGTCACCAAATCTGCTGGCAGGGTGCCTTCGTAGCGGGTGGTGTAGCGTAAGCGCCGATCATCTCTGGGGTCGCCATTGGCAGTGCGGTAGGTGAGGTGAAAGGTGGTGTTGAGATATTCAGACTCGCCAGCGCGATCGATTACCGCTGCGACGAAATCCGTGCTGCGTCCCCGAATCGTTCCCCAGGCTAGGCGCGTGGCATCATCAGCCCGCACGGCCCCGGTCACCACAAACGTCGTGACCGCATCGACCTGCTGGTAATCCCCTGCCACCCAGAGCTGCTCAGGAAAATTCACCTGGGTACGACCATCCGCTTGAATGCTAGCGGTCGGGGCTAGGCCCAAAAACGCATTGGGCGATCGCGACGCCTCCCATTGAATCTGGACTTGCCCTTCGACCCGTCCCACATACTCGCGATAGGTGTCCGCTACGATTGAGCCCGGTGCTAATAGGGCAAGCACACCTGAGCGCTGCTCCCAGAGGTTGCGAGACAAATCAACCGGTCGCTGTAGAAAAACATCCAAGGATTGGGTCTGGCTGGGGGTTTCTGGCAAAAGCGAGTCCGTTTGGTTAATTAAACTAACCGCGCCCGCCTGGCCATCCCGACCTGGGTCGCCGCTGCGACCGTAGTAGCCGTCTTCACCGTCCTCACAAAAAAATCGTTCCGTGGTGCAGGTGCCGTTACTGCAGGTTTCAACCTCCCAGTCACGGTAGCGACATCGGCAGCCTTCACCGCCTTCGCCGCCACGCCCACCTAGCCCCCCCCGGCCTCCACGGGCATCTACATAGATTTGGCGCAAGTCAGCGCGGGTGCTGTAGTAGATGGTGGAGTTGCCGCCATTAACGCCGACCCCGCCCACACCCCCAACGCCGCC